>JBHHXT010000099.1:0-17385 GCA_046757165.1 bacterium
GTACTCCCCGGTGCTCAATTCCAGAGAGGTGTCAAAAGCGACATGCTCCGGCGCCGGTTCTGTCCGCAGGAGTCCCTCGATGCTGAAATGCAAAGTACTATGGTCTTCGATCGGGGAAACCAAAGTGACCCGCACGCGCTGCAGCCGGGGTTCGAACGTTCGTATCACGTGCTCGATGGTGCGCGTCAGTCTGCGTTTCTCCTGGGCGCTTTTCAGTTGAAAGGAGGTCAAGTCCGGCAACCCGTAGGTCAGCAGCGACCGGCGCACTTCGGTGTACTCCGGCAACGGCTCTTGCTCGATTTCAAGCCGGGTGTTGAGCAGCGCCTCCAGGTCCATGCGCACGGATTCGATGATCCTGCGCAAGTCCCAGGAAACCTCGCCATCTGAGCTGGATTCTGCCGACTGACTGTGGAGCAAGCGGTCGAGCAAAGATGGCGTATAGGTCTGTTTGTTTCTTGATCTTGGCACTTGTTAGCTCACAAGATATGCGACATATACAGGAGAAGGCTCATTCATTTCGCGCGCGCCCAGGGCTTCCATGCGCCCGAAAAACTGTGAAAACGGCCTCGAGTATGTCGAGCCCAGGTTGACGGGTGCAGGATCATTGATCGACAGAGTATTGCCGTTGAGCCCGGTAACCACGCGTATGTGCGGCCCGGGAGCCCAGGTGGCCACCCAAAGGGGGCCGTGGCTGCGCAGCAAACCCTCAATCCCTTCGACGGTATAGCACATAGGGGGTTCAACCTCGAAGCCGTTTGTGCGCAAAATATGCTTGTCATTCGGGTCCAGACCATTGGCATAAGAAGTCATGTAGTTGAGCCCGCCAGGATTCCGGGCGATCATCTCGTCGGCGTAACAGGCTCTGTTTTTCCAGCCCAGGATCATGGCTATGCTGGCGGCCCAGCAGGACATGTTGCTGGTTTGCGGCACCAGGGGAACATCGTAAACCATGAGATACCTCCTTGTTATCTTGGTTTGTGGTTCTCTTAACCAGGCGCTGAGCGCCAAACATCGACAAATTCTTGTCGATGATTCTTCTTGAAAAATCGTAGATCGCATATCGTAAATCGTAAATTTTCGAGTCCAGAATCTGACAAACGATATACGACATATGATTGACGACCTACGATTTACGATCTACAGTCAACGCTCTTCGGTTTTACAGAACGGCTGCCGCTCTGCGAAAGCAGCGGTCGGCGGAGACGCCCGGCATTTGCCGGTGCCTCCCGACCTTCGACTCTTGCTTTGGAAAGGCGATCAACCGCCCATATTCAAAGTCAAATCCCAGTGCGCCTGGATATCGCCCTTGGGCGCGCCGGTCTTGTGGTCGGTCTCCGTGTAGATCCACTCCATCTTGCCGTAGTTGAAGGTGACCTCTTCCAGGGGCAGGCTTTCGCCGCCCTGGGCGCTGCCGCCGGGACGCACACTGGAGACGATGACGTCGCTCATTTTGTATTCCAGGTATTTCTGCTTGTCGCCCACCGCGCGGCACAGCTCGATTTTGACTTCCGGGATGTGGGTGCCGTTGCAACAATACAGATTGAGCTTTGGCGTGGCTTTGTCCACGGTCTTGACGATGGAAAAATCCTGGTGCTCGCTTCTCTCGGCGCTTCGAGCGCCGCCGCTGCTGACCGAGCCACTGCCCGGCTGGCTGACGCCGTGGCTGTAGGATAGAATCTCGATCCACTCGGCGTGATTTTCGTCCGTGCTCTCGCCGGGAATCCCTTCGATGTTGAGAAATGCATCAAAAGCCATGATGAACCTCCATATTACATTTAGGTGATATAAGATATGAATTACTGTCTATCTAAGAGTCTGATGAGTCGCATATCCTCTCAGGTGATTTATCATCTGATGAATCTTAATCCAAAGCGGTGAAATTGGCTTTGCCTGATTGGTGCAGTCATGATTCTTGTTTCACGCTTTCGGGTTTGAATTGGCGGCACCGGTTCATTTTCTCTATAATCATTTCAGCCCTTCGGGCTTGTTATACACCCATCAGATTCTCAATCCCGAAGGGATGGAATGATTATAGATTGGCCACCGGATGCTCGTCTATTTGGCCGGCGCCGGCAGCTCTGCCACCAGACGCAGGGAAACCGTCAATTCGTCCAGCTGAAAATGCGGTTTGAGAAACGCGATGGCCTTGTACACGCCCGGTTTGCTCGCGTCTTCAGTGACGTCGATGCGGGCTTCCCGCAGCGGTTTTTGGGCTTTCGCCTCTTGTGAAGCGCTGTCGTCGAGCAAGACGTAGTTGGCAATCCACCGGTTGAGAAAGTCCTGGCAGTTTTGCCGTGTCATGAATTTGCCGATTTTGTCCCGCATCATCGCCTTGAGATAGTGGGCGAAGCGGGAGGTCGCCAGGATGTATTGCAGTTGCGCAGACAACCTGGCGTTGGCGTTGGCTGCGTCCGTGTCATATTTCCTGGGCCTGTTGGCGGACTGCGCGCCAAAGAACGCGGCGTAGTCGGTGCCCTTGCAGTGAATCAGAGGAATAAATCCCAGATCGGACAGCTCCTTTTCCCGCCGGTCGGTGATGGCTATCTCCGTCGGACATTTGAGCGCGACTTCGCCTTCGTCAGTTCTGAAGCTGTGGGTCGGCAACCCTTCTACCAGTCCGCCGCCTTCAACGCCGCGAATGGCCGCGCACCAATTGTACCTGGCAAACGCATCGGTCAAGCGCGCCGCCAGGGCGTAGGCGGCATTGCCCCACAGATATTTGTTATGCGCTTTACCGTCCACCTCTTCTTCAAAATCAAACGCCTCCACCGGAACCGTTTCTTTGCCATACGGCTCTCGCATCAGGACGTGCGGCAAGGCCAGGCCGACATAGCGCGAATCCTCCGAGTCACGAAATGAGCGCCACTTGACGTACTTGGCTTCTTTGCGATTGTCGAAGATTTTAGCCAAATCGCGTGGAACTCCGATGTTGGTGAAACTCTCCAGATTGAACAGCGCCGGATGGGCGGCGGCAATAAATGGCGCATGCGCAGCCGCGGCGACATTGGACATTTTTTCCAGCAGAGTGATGTCCTGAGGGTCCCCGCCGAATTCATAATCGCCGATCAGGGCCCCGTAGGGGAAGCCCCCAAATTGGCCATATTCTTCTTCATAGATCTTCTTGAAGATCGCGGCCTGGTCGAATTCGACCGCCTTTTCCATGTCCTTGAGCAAGTCTTTCTTCGAGACATTCATCACGCGGATCTTGAGCATCTCACCGGTCTCGCTCTGGTGCACCATGTAGTGCAAGCCGCGCCAGGAGGCCTCCAGCTTCTGAAACTCGGAGGCGTGCATGACCTCGTTGAGCTGTTTGGAGATCCTGGCATCGATTTGCGCAATATGATGTTTGATGGACGCCTCCGTATCTTTGGAGAGCGTCATTTCCTGCGCCATGATCTGTGCCACAAGCTCACCGATCAGGTCCTTGGCGTAGGTGCGCTGCTCCTCGTCCTTCGGACGAATTCCCTGGTCAATAATCTGCTGCAGGAGACTGCCCTCCTCAGCAGCTTGCTCGGCAGCCTGAGCAGCTTGTTCTTTCTGTTCAGCTTGAGCCATTGTTCATTCTCCTAGTGGTATTGTCAGTAAGGTTTTTGTTTTATTGTTTTATTGTTTTATTGCTTTATTGTTTAACAAGGTCAACTATGGAGCAATGGAGCAATGGAGCAATGGAGCAATAGAGCAATGGAGCAATAGAACAATAGAGCAATATAACAATCAGCTATTTGCTTTCTTCGGGTTTTTGCTCCTTCTCGCTGTCTTCTTCTGGCGCCGGGCTGGAGCTCTTGATTTCTTCACTGAGCTTGGTGCGGGCGTCCTCGTTTTGCAATATCTCCTGTAACAGCTCGTCGAGTTTATCGTTGCCGTCCAACTGGCCCAGCAAGTCATCGAGCTTTTCGCGTGTTTCGAGAAGCTGACGCAACGGCGAGACTTGCTTGACCACGTTTTCAGGATGAAAATCCTCGATGCTGTTGAAGCGCAATTCCACCGCGATTTTGTCGTCTGCATCTGTGAGCTTGTTGTCCACCCGGTACGCCAGTCGCGGTTTCATGCCCGCCAGCACCTCGTCAAAATTGTCGCGGTCGATTTCCACAAACTTGCGGTCCTTGAGTTTGGGCAGCGGCTCATCCGGTTTGCCCGACAGGTCGCTCAGGACCCCGACGACAAACGGGAGCTCTTTCATTTCGATGGCATCCCCGACCTCAACGTCGTACGTGATGTGCACGCGCGGTGGACGTACGCGGCTGAGCTTTTTTTGTAAACTTTCTCTGCTGGCCATTGTCGTTCTCCCTTTCTTGTGTTGGTTTTATTTTTCTTCACTCAGGGCGAGCGCCTGCTCGATATCCAGTTGGCACAACTTGTCAAAGGCGCTGTCCAATTGTTCCTGCTCCGCTGGTGTCAGATTCTGCAAGCTGCGGAAGCAGCGTACAAAGGCCTGCCACACGCGGACACTGATTTCCTTTTGCTCCCATGCCTCGAGATGAAATGTTTCGATGGACTGCTTCAGCTCGTTCAGGATCGGCCGGGCCAGAGTTGCTTTTTGGGACTGCAAACACAGCTCTGCAATGCGCAGTTTGCCCAGGAACCGGTTGCGTTCTGAGCGGCATTTCGAAACTTCCTGCTGCAACAGCACGACCCCTTCAGAGAACTGCCCGGCTTTGACCTTCGCCGATGCTTGCTGCCACAGCTCATCGCTGATGCCGCCCGCGCCCTGGGTTTGGCCATTTTCATCTCCGCCGGCGTTGGCGGGGTGTCGTGTCAGGACTTCCGATTTGAGCCACTGGCGGGTTGTGGCGTTGGCGGCCTGCGTGCCGTCGCTGAGCTCGCGGTGAGGCAGGTCGTCAAACTCCGCCAGGTACGCCTGCAGCTCGGAGCACAACGCCTTGCGGGCATTTTGATAACTCGACCCTTGTCGCGCCAGGGCTTTATAGGTGTAATATTGCAGGTCGAGCCAGCCGCGTCCTTCTTCTTTCGCCATGAGCTCCTCAGAGAGTTGCAAAAGCTCTTTCATCTTGCTCTCATCGTGCAGCTGTTCGAGCTTTTGCCGGGTTTCCTTTGACGGAGCGGCCAGGTCGTCCGGTTGCAGGGTGGCGCCCTTTGCGCGCACTTCGCCCCAGCGTACAGCGCGCAGAACCAGATAGGGAACCGGGCTCGTAGGGTTTTTTGTCCGCAATGCCCCGGCGGCGACCAGGATCTGTCTCAGGGCTTCATCTGTGTTTGCCGGCGCCCCTACAGGTGGGCTCGCAGGTGTGGTCGACGACGCTTGTTCAGCTCCGTTTTCTGGCTGCTCTGGCGGCGGACTGAGCTCGACAGTCCTCTTCTTCTCGATGCTCTCTGTTTCTGAAGCAGTCTGCTGCTTTTCGGCGGGCGCCGCAGAAGTAGTCTGCGCCATTTCGGCTGTGTCGACTTCGGGCATGATGGCCGTCCCGGTCTCCTGAGCTCCTTTGTCATCCGGGCTCTGGCTCGCGTGTTGATCCCGGGCAGTTTGTGCCACCTGCGTCTCAGCCGTTTCGGCCGCAGGCTCCACTTTCTTTGGCGCCGGTTTCGGCTTCTGCCGCAAAGCAGACTCGACGAAATCCAGACACTCATTCAGCTCCTTCCTGATCTCTGTAAAGCCCGGCGCCTCGTTGCCAAATTTCTCGTCCACGACCTCATCGAGTTGTTCCAGCTCCTGCAAGCAGCTCTGGAGGTGCAGCAATTGCGTTTCATAGAATTCACGCGTGGTGTTGGCGACGGCTCTGGTCAGGGACTCTCCCAGTTTTTTGTCTTCCTCGCTAAGCTGTTTGTAGGCATCCGGATCCTGATTCTTCAAATTGTCGAACTGCTGCGCCCGCTGCTTCTGCAGCAGGCTGTAATCCAGACCGCTGTTGGTTTTGGTCAGGTCGAGCTGGCGCATAATGGGGGGCAGCTTCGAGCTGATCCAGACCAGCGGCCCGGCGCGGGAATCCAGGTCCCCGTCTTCATCGATTTCCGGGTAGAGCGTGTCCCAGAATCTTTGCAGCAGCTCACGCATCAAATACACCCCATCCCGGACACCGGCAAAGCTGTACGACCAGGCGAGCGCTTCCAGCAGCCAGGCGGCAATCTTCAGGTCTTTTGATCTATTGGCCAACGTTTCGGTGGTGAGCTTTTTGACTCTGGCCCATTCCGCGACTTTTATTTCGCGCTGCCAGACGTCACCCCGCTCGAATATGTCGTCAGCATGGCGAGCCTGCTCTACTTCGTGGTAAGTCAAGCCGTCGCGCAGATCCTCACCGCTTGGATTGGTGCCCCCTATGGGCTCCAACAGCATTTCCAGATTTGCAATGGTTCTGTCAGTTGACATTTGAGATCCTCAGCTTTAATCCCTGAGCTGTAAAGTCTTGAAGTTTTTTGGCAAGACTTTTTTTGTGACACACTTTTTTTTCGAGTTTCGAGCTTAGGATTTCGAATTTCCGGTTGTCAAATCCCGCGCCTTCTGCGGGGCTTGTCCGGGTTAAGGTCCTTGTCATACATTCACTAAGAGTCAAAATCACGTGAGCGCCTCTCATGTTGTGCTCATTTTCTGTGACCGGCGTAAACTGGTCAGCCCTCCCGCTCAAACGTCACCGAGCGCGTCTCCAGCAGCGGGCGTTCTGATTCATCGGACAAGGACATGCGCCTTGAACGTAAGCCAGGCTTCCAGCCTGGCTCCAAAGATTCTGATTCATCAGGCATAAAGAACATACGCTGCCCATGCACGATGCAGATTTCTTCTGCCACAACTTGCCAGTCCGTCATCCTTCCGAGTTGCACCAGCTCGTTGTCATGCTCATGAGAAAGCGCGTAGCGCGTTGGAATGTAGCCGCCCAGAACCTGGCCATCGACCAGCTCGAGTTTTGTCGAAATCCACAGCAGGTCCTGCAGCCTGGCTGGCTTTTCGATTTCCATCTGTTTGATTTGTTCGAATGGCAGCCAGAAGTATTTGTCGTGGATAATGAGCTCGAGAATTGGCGCGATCAGGTCATGGCAGTCCGCGAATTGTGAGAACGCATGGCCATCCACATCGCCTTTTTGCCGCTGACATGCTTCGGACACTTGATTCAGGAGAACTTTAGCCTCTGTCACGTTGTTTTCCTGCAGCGCTTTGACGGCGGCGAGATTTTTCGGCACAAACGACGGTGGGGGTAGCAGGAACTCAGGCGCTTGCTCACCCTCAAAGACGTGCAGCCGTTTTTTTTCCGCTTCCAAAACGTTGCGATAGACTTGCACGCCGGCCTCAGACTGAGCGCTTTGCAGCGCGATTACATCGAGCTGCTTCACTGCACCTTCGTACTCCCCTGCAAAGCAGAGCAGGCCAAAGAGAAAGGAGCGCTGGCCGGCATCGGTTGGCGTTGATTTGACTGTTTGTTTCAGGTCGGCGATGGCTTCGGAGAGCCGGCCGGCGGCATAGAATTCTCTTGCTTCATCCATCTTAGCCATTCCTTTGTCCGTTTTGGTTCGCTTTGTTTTCCTTTTCAATCGCCCTGAGCCATTCCACCAGCTTCAAGTTCGGCGCATCCATCAGATTGCGGACGGTAGAGGTCAGCCCTTCTGGGTGCACTTTGCCGTCGCGGTCGAGGACACATAATCTTTCATCTTCGCTTTCCGGTTGCAACAAGTACTTGACACTTTCCGGCATCGGTGGCTGCAAGAAAAGCAGCATGGCCGCAGGGTGCGCCCGGTCGATATTCCAGAACAGCAAAGGGGCGCTCAAGGGATCGCCCGCCAACCGTGCTGCCAGATAAAGCCAGAAGGTGATTTCGAAAGCTTCCCGGTCGTCCTGCTGAACCAGAGGAAATCGCAACCCGAGGGAAAATTTTTGCACTTTTCGCTGTCTGAGCGGCAAAAGAATTTGCCTCAGGTTCTGATAAACGAGGTACTTGCGTGTATCCTCGAACGACCCGAACAAGGCGTGCCAGAACTCACAGGTTGTCCTGCTGTTGAGAAAGGTGAGGAATTTGTCCTGGTAGGTCTGAGGCCGTGCAGGGATCTGCTCACCAAGCTCTTGAAAACGCGTCAATAGCTCCTGGCGCTCACACTCTCTCCAGCCGTCGTTGGCTAATCCGGCTGCTTTCTCCAAGAAGTTCGTGAAGATGATCGGCATGAAAATCTGGTGCATGTTGAATTTCTTGTGGTCGACGGTTAGAAAAATGGCAAAGGGATACTCGCGGCCGCCCCGGTCCCGGCTGAAGACAAATGTCCCGACCAGAAAGCGCCGGTTGCCTTTCAGACGAAGCAAGAAATTGTAAGCAGGTGCTCTCTGATAGCTTAGCTCCCATGCTTCTTTGTTGCCGAGTTCCCCTGTGTGAATCCCTTGATGTAACCATTGCTCGATGAAACGGACTTCATCCCATTCTGCATTGTGGCGAAGGAATTCCTCATAAATGGGGAGTTTGCCGAAGTAGCCTAATTCAAAGGTTGCCGTGCTCAAGGTTATGACTCCATCAGGTCTGTGTTCCAATCATTCAAGCCCTGCCCTCTGGGAATCTGTGAAACCGCTGCCCGCGGTTCGCAGTCAGGCGATAGCTGACCCACCTCTGGCCCCTCCCAGGAGGGGAACTCTCGCCCTGCGGGCGGGAGTGTAGGGCGGTGCCGCAGGTCGCCCAGGGCCCCTCCTGGGAGGGGTTAAGGGTGGGTATTTCGCTATTCTCTTCAATTCATCTTTCTCTTATGGAGACGTCCGTTCAAATCTTTGCCTCAAAGCAAGCTCGTCCACGCCGTTCGCTACAATCCGGACGGGCAGCGAAAAGCGGCAAAGAAGCCCGGCTGAAACACCTCGCGCGAGCTGGTCGGTCGCAGCGAAAAGCCCACCGGTGCATTGACCCGGGTTCCTGAGAGACGCCATTGAATCAGCAATTGATTTCCCTGCCAGGATCGGGTGGTCGCGTAGTCCAGAAACCGGAACAGGGCCCACTCTCCGTCGCAGACCAGCCTCTGAGTGCGCGCCTTGTTGTCCTCTTTGTAAACTCGAAAAATGACCCGCTGCTCGCCATCGCGTCGCGGCCATTGCAGGGACCACCGGGTCAATGCGCCCGCACAAGCGGTCAGATTGTCACCGTAATACCTGAGGGCGAGACAGTAGCTTTGCGCGGCTTGCGGCAGCCGGGGCTCCAGCTCGAACGAGACAAACGGCTGCGGCGTGCCGTCCGGGAACAGGGACCGGGTGATCTTGTCCGCCTCCCTGAACACGGCGGTATTGGAAACGAGACTGCCGCCATTCCAGGACCTGGGACGCCAGGTCCCGGCATCGATCAGGTCGCTCAGGTGCGCAGTGTAAAACCCCCACAAGATACCGTTGTCAGGCTTGAAAAAGCTGACGACTTCCGCCAGAAAGGCCTCGCTTCGTGAGTCTGCAAACGGGTATTTGCCTGCAAGTTTCTGGCGATAGAAGGCGTACACCTGGGTCTGCCAGAGTTGCTTCAGATGGCCTTTCGCCGCGGCCAGCACCACGCGCCAGGTCTTGTCCAGCGGCTGCATCAGCAAGGGCCGAAGTGCTGCCGAAGAACCGGGGTCGAGGGTGCGCAGGATTTGTTCGGTGGTGTTCCAGGCGCTGGTCAGCTCATCTCCGCTGCGGTTCAAAACGGTTTGTGCGTACAGTTTTGCTTCGCTGCCCGGGGCATCCGCGTCGGCCAGGGTTTGAACCGCAGCTTGCACTTTGGCCAGCTCGGCGATGTACAGTTGCAGCGGCGACGACTGGCCATCCGCACCTTCGGGCGTGGCGGTCAACTGATGAACCGCCCTGAACTCGCTCCTGACCGAGGCCAGGGCCACACCATTGTAATTCTGAAAACCAGCAAGCTGTGTCTGTTCGGCCACCTCGGTGAAGAATTTGACCATCGGGGAATCCTGGCCGGAGAGGACGCCGAGCCCCGTGGCCGCCTCTTTGAGGGTGGAGAAGTCCTGGATGGTCGCATTCCGGACGATATTTTGCCACGCCTGTTTGTACTGGTTCAGATAGAGCGTGTACACCTGGCTTGTCGTTTGCCGGGCGTTTGCCGGGTCGATCTCAACCGCGCCGTTGCCGAGCACACAATCTCCTTGCGGAGAGACGGCGCTCAGATTGGTCAACGCCGGAGCCATGACTTCTTCCCACCCCTGTCTCGTAAAGACGGGCTGCATGGTGCCGCCTGACCGCAGCGCGTTCTGTCCGCCCGGCAGCGGGTCGTAAGAGAGATCGCGGTTGGCTTGCTCTTGCAACTGGCTGAAAAGAATTTCCGTCGGCGGCGCCTGTCGCAAGGCAGCGCGGGCGCGAGCGACAAGGTCGTCGCCTGCGCTTGTCCGCACCAGGATATACCGGTCCGGTTCTGCGCCGAGGTGTCCGAGGTAGTAGGCAAATTGCGTTCGTGCGAGTCCTTTGAGCGTGTCCGGCTGCGACGGAACGAACTCGTCGCTCCATACCTGGGCCAGCTCTCTGGCCAGCGTGCCCTGCTCGACCTCGCATGCGCCGGTGAGGATCAAATACATCTTCAACGTGCGCAGATACGCTGGCCGGGTCCGGGCTGTCGGGAGCGTGCGCAACCTCTGTTCGAACAAGCTGTAGAGCGGCGTCAGAATGCTGCGAGTCCATTTCTTGAAATACAACGCTTTTAGCTCGCCTTTGACTTTGTCTCCGGGGTATGTCACCAGGCGCTGGCGAAACGAAGGCCCCTTTTCCAACCGGAGGACCTGGCGGCGCAGGGTTTCCAGGTAGAACAGGTCGTTCGGCTCGAACCGGTTTGTGACTTCTCGTTCCACGGTCCTGGTGGTTCGGGCAACATCTTTCAACAGCCTGTCGTTGGCGCGAAAACCGCTGGCCATGCCCAGCAAGAGCGCCAGGAAGACCAAAACAGCCGCCGCCGACATGCCCAGACGCAGCAGCCAACTGCGTTTCTCGCCCAGGGACGAGGTGCTGACCAGCCCTTGATCCGGGAAAATGACTTTATCCAGTAAACTCTTGATAAAGTAGCTCTTGGTTTCCGCCGGCTGTTCATGAAAGACTTTTGCTGTGAATCCAAGCTCGGTGGCCAAATTGCTGACGACCCGGTCGATCGGATTGCCGACCTGGGTGCCGCTGGTGAAGTAGAAGCCCCGGAAGACCGGATTGTCGAGGTAGCGGTTGTATTCAAACAGCTTCTCGATGAAAAGAGACAATTTCTTGCGGGCGGCATAGAACTCGAGCGGGAACAGGTAGATCTTGCGCTTTCTCTCCGTCTTTCTTTCTGCTGCCAGCTGTGCCATGCGACGGAGTGAGAGGTGACGATAGAGGTGCTTCAACTCGAGTTTGAAAATCTCCTGTGGCTTGCGGTTTTGCCACTGGGATTTCGGCAGCGTGTACCCCCACACCTGGTTGCGGTCGGCTTTCTCCATATCTTCGAAGAATTCCACAAAGCCGGTGAGAAGGTCGCATTTTGTGAACACCAGGTAGATTGGGAACTCGATCTCCAGCGTCTTGATCAGCTCATCGATGCGCGCTCGGATGTTCTTGGCGTGCCGCTCGATCTGCGTGGCATCGGAGGTCAGGATGCCGAAGAACTTGTCGTCTTGCTCAGCGATGCTCACGGCCACGATGACGCCGTTGATCGGCATTTTCCGGCGGTGCTTCTTCAGGTGGTTGAGAAATTCTTGCCACTCCTGGCGGTCCTCTGCTTGCGCCATGGGCATGACATAGCGGCCGGCGGTGTCCAGGAGAATGCCGTCGGTGGTGAACCAGAAGTCGCAGTTCTTCGTGCCACCCAGCCCGCGCACTTTGTGGTCCTTGGACTCCGGGTCGACATAAGGAAACTCCAGCTCTGAATAGCGCAAGGCTGTGCTCTTGCCGCTGCCTGGCGGGCCGATGATCATGTACCAGGGCAGGGTGTACAGCGCGGCGCTGCCTTTGCCTTTGCCCAGCCTGGACTCTTTCAAGGCGGAGATAGCCTTGTCGAGTTTGGTCTTGAGCGCCTCGATGTCGTCCCGTTTGTCCGGCCGCGTGCTGTAAATCTGGTCCTCTGCTTGCTGCGACAGCGAAGCCTCCAGCTCAGCCGATTTCTTGCCATCCCGCCTCTGCTTGACCAAAAAGTAGACATTCCAGATGACCGCAATCGTCAGCAGGATCAGCAGAATCTCTTTGAACCCGAGTCCGGCGATGGCACAGATCAGCACCAGCAGGGCCAAAACGGTCATCGCGAGGCTGGTGAGCAGGAACTGTGGATTTCTCAACAATGCGATGAATTTGCTCATGTCACAGGTTATTTTAACACGTGCTGATGGATCTGCCTTTTGACAGCGTCCGCAAACTTGTCGATTTTGCCCGAGGCCACGAAGAAGAGCACAACGGCGACCACCAGGCAGGTGAGCAGCACCGCCGCAACCGGGATGGTGCGCTGCCGCGCCACGCGGATAATTTCCGGTGTTCGTTGCCAGCGAGGGGAGAGAATTCTGGCTCTGCGATTCTTTGACACCCCTAGATCGCTGGCAAGCGCATCGACAATTTCTTTCAACTTCTCTCGGCCGAGCAGCTTGTACTTCCCTTCAAAGCCGAGCACGAGGCACAGGTAAAAAACTTCGAGCTGGGCTGCGTTGGCACTGGCGTCCCGCTGCAGCTCCGCCAGTTTCTTGAAAAAATCCTCTCCCGCATTGGTGGTGCCGTACTTTTCGAACTGCAGCTTCTTCGCCAGCCAGACGCTCTTGTGCTGCCAGGCGGCTGTTGCGATGATTTCGTCAATGAATGCGGTCATGGCATAATCTGCGTCTCTGACTGCTTCGCTCTGCAAGCCGAGCTCCTCGCCCTTTTGTTTGAGCGTGTCGAACAGACCGTGGACCTTGCTGCGCAACCGTTCCGGATCGCCGAACTCGTCGCTGGCTTTGAGCTGAACGATCAGCGAAAACAGGTTCGTGCAGAGTTCAGATAGTTTTGTCATTTCTTTAAGTTTGCTCGTTTAATCCGCTGCTGGCCGGGCAACCTTGCGAAGGTTTCGAACCTTCGCAAGGTTTGGATGGCATGGCCAGGGGTCGTCACGCCCGGACGGCCATCAACCGAATCTTCACGTTTGGAAATTCGTCCGGCAGGTAGATTGCGATCGTTTTCCTGCCTTTTACCCGGTCCCACAGGTCGCCAAATGTTTCCAGGCGAAAATATTGAAACCCCATCCGTATCGGAAGCGGATCCGGCGGCCTCGGCTCATGATTGATGGCGACGCCACGCAATGCCATGCTGATCAATTCGCGAATATCTTCCCCGGATCCGATCTTGACATTTTGCTCGACCTCGGTCACCAGTGTCCCCTCTGGAATGTCGGCGCTGACCGCCAGGTAGAAATGAGCGGATTCCAGCAACCGGTCATCGAGGATGTTGCCTGCCCGCACGCCATCGGGCGTCAGCTCGAGCGGAATCTCCACGTAGTTGGTCGGGTCTACCTTGCCGAGCAGAATCTGGATCTTTTCGTAGAGCTGCTCAAAGGTAAAGCTCAAATTGTCGTGATAGTACGCGGGCAGCTCGCTGGCGCGTTCCTCGATGGAAAAGGTGGTCAGGGCCCCTGCCAGTTGCACGAACGTAAAGTACAGATGCTCCGGATGAATGCGGTCCGATTTGTCGAAATGTGCGAACCAGGGCAAAAAGGAATTGACCGTGAAGAGCCGCCAGAATGTCATCACGTCGGTGGTACCAAAATCGACGATGTCTTGGCTTTTTTGCCGGGCTTTCTCTGACAGCGACTGGCTTTTGTCCGCCAGGTTGTTGTAGAGATTCTTGACCATGGAGGTTAGATGCGGACTGGCGGCGATGGTCAGACAAGGGGGGATGTAGGTCGCATTCAGTTTGAAGGCATTGTCCGCGATGCGCTCCAGCTCCGCCACCTTGATCGACCGGTGATTTTTCTTCGCCTCTTCCTCCCCCGAAAAAAGAATCTTCAGGTTGGTTTGTGCCAGCAGCACTTCACGCGGGCTGTCGCCGGTATTCTCGTCTGTCACCGGCACCACTTGCGCCAGAAAACGGGTGTGGCCGTCGCGCTGGCCGCTGTCTATGTTGCAATTTCTGCCGCCGGCATGCTCGATCGGGACGGCGAGATGAACGTCCACCGTTCCGCCTGGCGTGACGAATTTATCTTCTATGGGCCGGCTGGCTGGCGGTTGGTCCGGATCCACGAAGTTGAACGAGAGACCATCTGACAGGATTCCCGTACCCTGCTGAATCAGGCAAATCCCGTTTTTGAGCGACTCATCATCGATCTTCAGCGTGATCACGCCCCAACCGTGTGACGAAAGAGAGTTGAACCGAAACTGGACCAGCCCCTGATAATAGCGGTCCCACTGCTGGAAATGGTGCGGGCTGAGAAACATCCCCTCGTTCCAAATAACTTTGCGGCTAAGAGACATGGTTTTAGGCTCCGTTGCTCTGTTTTATGTTCTTACCCCCCATCTTTTGCAAAAAGTGCAAGAAAATGGAACACGGATAAGACGGATTTAGCGGATCGGAACGGATTGCATCGTGTGGCTCATGAATTTTTTGATTTTCACCCAAAATCATATCCGTGTAAATCCGTCCGATCCGCTAAATCCGCGTTCCATTGTTGAATCAGTGCGATTGCCGGTGAAACTCGTGGTACTTTTCCACGAAAATATCCTCAACTTCCTTCAACCAACTGTGCAAGCCGATGTCTTTCTCTTTGGCATAAGTCTGCTGAAAGACGCGCCAACACACCACCGGCAGAAACAAGTTGAATACCGCCGGCAGTTCATCTTTGGCCTGCCGGTTGATGACCTCTGGGTCCATTCTGGCGATGAGCTGTTCAAACCCTTCTTTCATGACATCCCGGAAGGCGGTCAAGCTGGCAAGCTGATGGATTTCCAGGTCTTGAATCGCGTGCTCGAGGTTGGCCCGGGCCTGCTTTGCCTTTTCCCCGTCTTGCCAGTCGAGAACATAGCGTGCCAGCTCTTTTGCTGTCTTTTGCGCTTTGACCGGATTGGGATCGCTGCCAAGCCATTTGGTGACACCGGCATCCAGGTCATCTGTGAACTGCCGGCGTCCCTTCAAGAGCTGGACCACTCCTTTGACGAGAATCTCAAAGGAAATCCGCAGTTGTTCACCAAAGTCGGCGACATCCCGGGAACGAAATGAAGGGGGTGAGGCAAAGAAATAGTACTTGAGCCCGGTCAGGGTTTCATAGGCGCTTTCAAACGCTTCTTTCTGACAAACCGGATCGATCAGCTCGGTGTCGTACCAACCATCCTGCAGCATCAGGTCCGCCCACACCGGTTTGTTGTTTTTGATCTGAGCTCGAAGGAGAACAAGAAGCTCGAGGGCATCATATCCGGTGAGCTGACGCACCTCTCTGCTCAATTCACTTCTGAAAAGCTCTTGCAAGGCGCTCTGGTCGTACTGAGCGTAAGTTTGATACACGCTGTGCAGCGATGCATAGACACGTTCTGCTATTTGCCTCAGATCTGTTCGGTGCACCGGCTTGGTGGCTTCCTCAGCCAGCTCGTGTTCGGTAAACGTCAGCACGTAAGTCCCGATCCTGATTTCGCTGTTATTGATGAGTTTGTACCACTTTCCTCGCTTCAGTGGCTGGTTTTCCAGCCAGGTTCCGTTCTCGCTCAAATCCGTAATCTTGTAAGCTCCGTCGCGCCGTTCGATGCGTGCGTGCACCCTCGAGAGCATCCTTTGCTCGTCAGGCAAGTGCAAGTGGTGGGCCTCCTCATCGGTCGCGTCCTGCGCCTGGCGACCGATGGTCACCACCGCGTGGTCGGACGGAAACTCAAAAGGCTCAACCTGATTTTCTCCGGAACGGACCGTTAGCTTTAACGGCATCAGACCCGTGGCCCCTTTCTGAGATTAACAACTAGGTTGGTTCAATAGCCTAGGATTGACTCGAGAGCAAATTACTCTCACCTCTCCGCACATTGCTGCTTATTTTTGCATGAAAACGAAGATTAAGACCTGGAATCGCTGACATCAGCCAGTTTATACTAAGTGTCAAGTGTTAGGTTGTGGGAGGAAACTCGACAGAGTCGACGACAAATCCTTGATGTCAACACAAATGTTGGTTTCGGCGTCTCAAGGAAAAAATTAGAGAAAAATTCGGCTCACCCAGTCAAAGTCGGCATGAAAATGAAGAAACCAGCACACGAAAGATTTCCTCCTTGACACAAGGATGAAGATTCCTTTAATTGTTAAACTTATTAAACCAATAGCTCAAAGTCAAGCGATTTCGGTCATTCCTGGAGAGAGCCATATTCTTTCATTACCGACTAATTGTTACGCTTGAGTAACATGCCCCTGGACAAAATTCGAACCCTCATCGTCGACGACGAACCGCTCGCGCGCGACAAGCTCAAGACGCTGCTTGCCGACGAGCCAGAGATCGAAATCATCGCCGAGTGTGCTGACGGCCGGGATGCCGTCGCCACCATCCGCAGGGAGAGGCCCGATCTGGTCTTTTTGGACGTGCAGATGCCCGAGCTGGACGGCTTTGGCGTCCTCGATGCCATCGGCGCCTCCCGCATGCCGGGCATCATCTTCGTGACGGCCTACGACCAGTACGCGTTGCGCGCTTTCGATGTGCACGCGCTCGACTACTTGCTCAAACCCTTCGACCGCGAACGCTTCCAGAAGGCGCTGCAGCGCGCCAAAGCCCATCTTCTGCAGGAAACGACCGGCGAGGTCAATCGTAAGCTCCTGGCGCTGCTCGAGGACCTGCGCGCGGAGAAACAGGCGCCCGCGCAGAAAAAGTACATCGACCGCCTGGTCATCAAAGCCTCTGGCCGCGTGTTCTTTCTCGAGACCGGGGAAATCGATTGGATCGAAGCCGCCGGCAACTACGTGCGCTTGCACACCGGCACAGACTCCCACCTCCTGCGCGACACCATGAGCAACCTGGAGGCCAACCTCGACCCCGAGCAGTTCCTGCGCATCCACCGCTCCATCATCGTCCGCATCGACCGCATCAAGGAATTCCAGCCGTGGTTTAATGGCGAATATGTTCTGACATTGAGAAGCGGCGAGCAGTTGACCTCGAGTCGGGGGTATCGGGGCAGCGTAGGGAAGTTGCTGGGAAACGGGGGCTAGTGCTTCTTCGCATTAATCGATCTCAGAGTTTGGTTGGTTTTGTCCTTCATTTCTCTGCGCGCTTTGCGGAGTCTGCGTGAGGCAATAGACGATCGACTTTTCTAATGTCGTAAATAAAAACGGCTGGTCACACGCGGCCAAACGTGGAGCCAGCCGTTCTCGAGGTGCTTTGATTGGAGTCCCAGCTCTCGCTGTGCGCAATCGCTGAGCCACGCGGCCCTTTTGGTGTTCAGGCCGTCATGTTTTCCAATCAAATATGACAAAAGTTGGAAATTTTGTGGTAAATGTCAAGATCAAAGTGAGGAATAGCGTAATCGGTCAGTTAGCAGTAATAAAGTAAAGCACTCATAATAAAGAATAAGTGG
>JBHHXT010000100.1:0-16945 GCA_046757165.1 bacterium
GTTGAAATCCGGCCGCTCGCGCCGGATGACCACAGTCGGGCAACCGACTTCTTTGGGGACGCCGACCGCGTGTTCACGCTTGGCCGTGAGTATTTCTTGTTCGAGCTGTCAGGCTTCGTGGCGGTTCAGGAGACGCTGCCTATCGGTCTCATAACCTACCACATGGAGGGGACTGAGTGCCAGATTGTCACCATCAACAGCCAGGTAGAGGGCATGGGGATCGGCACGGAGTTGCTGAAAGCCGTGATCAAAACGGCGGTCGCCGCCGGATGCGAACGGGTGCGTGCCGGGGTCACAAACGACAACGTGGACGCGTTGCGCTTTTTCCAGACGCGAGGCTTTATCCTGGCGGCGTTGAATCGCAACATCACCGACTCCTACCGCCAGCGCCATCCGAGCTACCCGGGTTATGGCATGCACAGCATCCCGATTCGGGATGAGATTGAGGTGGAGATGAATTTCTGAGGCGGGTGTGAAGAGATGGGGGGAAAGTCGCATCATTCAGCCACCGGGCTCAGCAACCCAATAATAGATTCAGCCACGAATTAACACGAATTGGCACGAACATGCCGTTCAAACTTTGCACGAGCAACCGCTTAGAACTGCTCGCTGACCAGCTTGCCGAGACCTTCCGCCAGCCATCAGGCTCTGCGCTCGAGCCGGAAATCGTGGTGGTGCAAAGCCACGGGATGGCGCGCTGGCTCTCCATTCAGCTTGCCCACAAGCTCGGCGTTTGCGCCAATGTCCGCTTTCCCTTTCCAAACACGTTTGTGCAGGAGGTGACCCGTAACGTCCTGCCGGTGCAGGACCTGCCTCAGCAAGCCGAAGATAACGTTGACAGAACGCCTGACCCGTACGCCCCTCACATCCTGACGTGGCGTGTCATGCGCATTTTGCCGCTTTGCCTGCACAAGCGAGAATTCAGCGTGCTGAGAACCTACCTCGAGGAACCGGGCAGCCAGGTCAAACGATTGCAGCTCTCCAGCCGCATCGCAGATTTGTTCGACCAGTACCTGCTTTTCCGGCCGGAGATGATGTTGAAATGGCAGGCAGGGGAGGGAAACGGCTGGCAGGCCCAGCTCTGGCGTGAAATCAGCAGAGAGCATCCGGGGAGGCACCGGGCTGCACTCCGGCAGGCGCTGATGAAGAAACTCAGCGAGCCGGATTTCAAGCCTGATCTGCCCCCCCGAATCACGGCCTTCGGTATTTCCGCCCTGCCCGAGTTTCACGTTCAGGTGTTCGACGCGATTTCGAGATTCTCGCAGGTCATGCTTTTTCTCATGAATCCATGCCAGGAGTACTGGGGGGACATCGTCTCCAATTCAGAGATAAAGCGGGCCATGGCGCGCAAAGGCCAGCGCAAGACCATCGAGCTGTTCAACCTCGAAAAGGGCAACGCCCTGCTTGCTTCCATGGGGAAACTGGGGCGGGATTTTTTCGATCTGGTGGAGCAGTTCGATTATGAGCAGATTGAGGCATTCGAGGACCCCGGTGAGGCGACTTTGTTGGCCTGCCTGCAATCTGACCTGCTGCACCTGCGCGACCGCGGCCTGACGGGCGAGAACAAGAAATCGGTCGCGGCCGAAGACAGCTCGATTCAGTTTCATTCCTGCCACAGCGTCAGACGTGAGGTCGAGGTGCTGCAGGACTATCTGCTCGATTTGTTTCAAACCCGCCCGGATCTCGAGCCTGGCGACATCCTGGTCATGGCACCCGACATCGAACCGTACGCGCCGTTCATCCAGGCGGTGTTTGATTTGCCCCATGACGACCGCCGGCGCATCCCGTTCAGCATCGCTGATCGCACGTATGGCAGAGAAAGCGAGGTCATCTCCGCCTTTTTTGCGCTTCTCAATTTACATGACAGCCGCTTTGAGGCGACCCGGGTTTTGAGCCTGTTGGAAGCGCCGCCGGTACAAAAAAACTTTGGTCTTAGCAGTGAAGACCTGGAGTGGATTCACGCCTGGGTCAGAGAGACGTGTATTCGCTGGGGCCAGAATGCGCAGGACCGTCGTCGCTTTGGGCTGCCCGAGGTGGCACAAAACACCTGGCAGGCCGGGCTGGAAAGATTGCTGCTCGGCTACGCCCTGCCTGGTCACGACGAACCACAGCTTTTTGCCGACACCATCGTCCCGTATGACCATGTCGAAGGGGGCCAGGCAGCAGCCCTCGGCAACCTGGCGGAATTCCTGCAGCGGTTGTTTGCTGCGGTGGACGCGCTGGGGGGCAAACGGACGCTGGTGCAGTGGCGCCAGGTCCTGACTGGCTTGCTCGAGGCCTTTTTTGCCGTGCGTGACGAGACGGTTGCGGATTTGCAGACCATCCGGCGCGTTCTCATGAGCCTCGAAGAAATGGAGGCTGTGTCCGGGTTCGATGAAAAAGTCGAGCTGCGTGTCATTCAGCATTTCCTGAAGCCGCGGTTGCAGAAAGAAGGGCATGGCTTTGGCTTCCTGACTGGTGGCGTGACGTTTTGTTCGATGCTGCCCATGCGCAGCATCCCGGTGCGCGTTCTTTGTTTGATGGGGATGAGCGGCGATGGTTACCCGCGGCGCAGCAAACACCTGGGATTCGACCTGATGGCGCAGAAGCCACGCAAGGGCGACCGTTCGCGCCGCCAGGATGACCGCTACTTGTTTCTCGAGGCGCTCCTTTCCGCGCGGGAGAGATTGTATTTCAGTTATGTGGGACAGAGCATCAAAGACAACACCCGCGTGCCCCCGTCCGTGCTCATCAGCGAGCTGCGTGACACCCTGGCCGCCAACTTCGAAATGAAGGGGGAGGATATCCTTGAAAAACTGACTTTTGTACACCGGCTCCAGGCATTCAGCCCGGCCTACTTCGACGGCTGCGATAAGCTTTTCAGCTACTCGCAGGACAATCTGGCTGCGGCCAGAAGCCTGGTCAGCAGCGAGCCGCTGCCGCCGGCGCTGTTTATGCCGCAACCCTTGCCGGAACCGGAGCCAGCGTTCAAAACCGTGTCCCTGGCCGACTTGTACCGTTTCTTCCGCAACCCGGCGAATTTTCTGTTGAACCGGCGACTGGGGATGGTGCTCCGCGAGGGAAGCGAGGGGATAGAAGAGACGGAAGCCTTTGCGCTGCAAGGTCTCGACCGCTATGAGGTCGCGCGCCACCTGGTGGAAAGGTACGTCACCCGGACGGATGAGCGGGCATTGCGTGATTTTAGAAAGGCGAAGCTAGCCACCGGGGAGCTGCCGCACGCTGCGGTTGGGGCCTGCGAATACGACCGGTTGCAGGCCCGAGCCAGACATTTCGTCGAGTTGACGGACCGCTTTGTGGCCGGCGAGGCGCTTCCGGCGCTGGATTTCGAGCTCGAGTTGGCAGGCTGCCTGCTGCGCGGGAGCGTGGAGGGCATCTTCCCAGCCGGTGCCGTGATTTACCGCTTTGCGCGTGTGCGCGCGAAAGACTATTTGCGCGCCTGGCTGCATCATTTGGTGTTGAACCGTGTGCGGCCGGAGAACTATCCGGCGCAAACGCTTCTTGTCGGGGTCGAGACGGCACGGGAAGGCAACTGGTGCGGCTGGCGCTTCCAGCCTGTTGCCAACAGCCAGGAGGTGCTCACCAGCCTGGTCGAGCTGTACTGGCAGGGCTTGCGTCAACCGCTGCGCTTTTTCCCGGACTCGGCCCTGGCGTACGTCGACAAGTTGCTCAACTCGAAGAAGACGCCGGACGAGGCCGTGAAAAAAGCACAAGAGACCTGGGACGGCGGCACAGGCGACGGCGGTGAACGTATTCGCGGTGAAAAAGACGACCCCTATCTCGACCTGTGTTTTGGCAGAGAGGACGCGCCGCTGAATGCCGAGTTTCAGCATCTGGCACGCGCCATTTTTGAGCCGATCGTGAACCACCGGGAGGTGATCAGTTGAACTCTGCCCCACACCATTTTGACCTGCTGAACAGCCCGCTGGCCGGCAAGAATTTGCTCGAGGCGAGCGCCGGCACCGGCAAGACGTACACCATCGCCGGACTCTTTCTGCGACTGCTGCTGGAGGCAAACATCCCGGTGGAGCGCATTCTGGTTGTGACCTTTACCGAGGCCGCCACCAATGAGCTCGAGGATCGAATCCGCACGACCTTGCACAAGGCCCGCGAGGGGTTCACGAACAAGTCGAGCGATGATCCTTTCCTCGACGCCTACATCAAGAAACATAAGAAGCACGAGTGCGCCATCGACCAGCTTCATCTCGCGCTGCAAAACTTTGATGAAGCCGCCATTTTGACCATTCACACATTCTGCAACCGCGTCCTGCAGGAAAATGCCTTTGAGAGCGGTGGCTTGTTCGAGGCAGAGTTGATCACGGAGCAAACAGAGTTGCTGCGCCAGATCGTTCAGGACTTCTGGCGCAGAAATTTCTATTCCGCCTCCGGCTTGTTTGTGCGCTACGCCCTGAACGACCTCGACCCGGATGCGCTCTTCCGGCTGGTGCAGGGCAAAGTGGGGCTGCCTGATTTCAAAATCATTCCACCGGTCGCTGCGCCGGATTGTTCTTCTCTGGAAGCGCGTTTTGAGAGTTCGTTTCAGACCGCTCGCGCACTCTGGCTGCACACGCGTGACGAAGTCGCCAGCCTGCTGCTACAGGCAAACGGCCTGAACAAGCGCTCGTACAACAAGGAAAAAATCCCCGCCTGGATGAACGCCATGGACGCCTGTCTTGGACCAGAGCAGCCGACGCCGGTCTTGTTCAAGGATTTCGGGAAATTCACGAGTGGCACCATTGCCAGGAGCATGAACAAAGGCCACACGCCGCTCAAACATCGGTTCTTTGACGCCTGCGAGCAGCTTCTTAACGACAGCGTGGCGCTCGCGAATGGATTCGAGCAGCGCCTCATCGCCTTGAAAACCGAGGTGTTCGACTACGTACGTCAGGAGCTGCAAAAACGGAAGCAGGAGCGCAATATTTTATATTTTGACGATTTGCTGCTCAATCTGCATGCCGCCCTGCACGAACGCGGCGACACCCTGACGCGTGCGGTCTCTGAAGAATACCGGGCCGCCCTTATCGATGAATTCCAGGACACGGACCCGGTGCAATATGAGATTTTTCGCAGGATTTTCGAGCGCGAAGAGCGACCGTTTTTTCTCATCGGTGATCCGAAGCAGGCCATCTACGGCTTTCGCGGGGCGGACATTTTTGCCTATATGCGCGCCCGGGCCGAAACCCGGGCGGAAAACCGGGCCACCCTGTCGACCAACTATCGTTCGGCGCCCGCGCTGATCACCGCCACGAATGCTATTTTTTCCAGGGCGCCGGCGCCATTTGTCTATCCTGAAATCCCTTTTCAAAGCGCGTCTCCGGCGCCGGACCAGAGCCAACGGGAGGAACTGATAATCAACGGTGAGCAGGAGTGTCCCCTGCGCGTCTGGTATGTGGACGCCAGTGTGCACCACAAAAAAGACCGCGCGTTGAGCAGGCACGACGCGTGCGCGCTCATCACCCGGGCGGTTGTTGCCGAGATTGTGCGCTTGCTTGCGCTGGGCCGGGAGGGCCGGGCGGTGCTGGGTGACCGGGCGCTTGCGGAGCGCGACATCGCTGTGCTGGTGCGGTTTAATCGGCAGGCCAGCGACCTGCAAGCCGCGTTGAGTGCGGCAAATGTGCACAGCGTTTTGTACAGCACGGCCAACCTTTTCGATGCCCGCGAAACGGTCGAGCTTGCGACCATTCTCGCTGCGGTGGCCGAACCCCGGCGGCAAAGTCTGCTCAAATCAGCGTTGGCCACGGAAGCCATTGGGGTCAGCGGTGAAGCGCTGTTCAATTTCACCCACGAGGATGATGGCTTCGAAGTTTGGTTCGACAAGTTTATGCGTTACCACGAAATCTGGCAGCAGCACGGCTTCATGCGCATGTTCCGCGATTTGATGAGGCAAGAGCAAATTCCGGCGCGTCTCATGCGCTACGCCGACGGCGAGCGGCGCATGACGAATCTGCTGCATCTGGCTGAAACTCTGAACCAGACCGAGACCACGCGCAAGCTTGGCATGGCCGGCTTGCTCAAATGGCTCGCCGAGCACCAGGCCTCCGCCGCAGCTCCCAGCGACGAGCACCAGCTTCGCCTCGAAAGCGACGAAAACGCGGTGAAACTGGTCACCATGCACAAGTGCAAGGGGTTGGAGTATCCGGTGGTATTTTGCCCATTTACCTGGCACGGCTCATGGGTGCGGCGCCAGGAGCCGATTAAGTTTCACGACGAAACCCAGGAGCGGACGTTTACGCTCGACCTGGGATCCGAGGCCCGGGACCATAATAAGACCAGGGCTGAGAAAGAAACGTTAGCCGAGAATCTTCGCCTGCTGTACGTCGCGCTGACACGTGCCAAACATCGCTGCACCCTGGTGTGGGGCCGGTTTGGCGAGGGCAGCACCTCTGCGCCAGCCTACCTGCTGCATCAGCCGGAAAAGCTCGACCCCGGCAACCTGGTGGAGTGCCTGAAAAACCACCTCAAGGAGTTGAACGATCCCGATCTGCGCGCAGATTTACAGAAACTCATGGCCAGCTCCTCCGGCGCTATCCAGGTCGAGGACTTGCCGCGACAGGAGGCGCCGCGGCTGCCCCGACAGGTCTTGCCAGAGCAGTCGCTGTCCGCCCGGCGCTTCACCGCGCGAGTCGACAGCGGGGACCGCCTGGCCAGCTATTCCTGGCTTATTTCTGGCCATCCCTACAGCGCGGAGCTGGCGGATTACGATTTGGTCGGCGTTCAGGGTGAGACCGAAGAGACCCCTGGCCTCGCCACAGAGGAACAAACACATGCACATTTCCTGCGATTTCCGCGCGGAGCGAAAACCGGCACCTTTGTGCATGACATCCTGCAGAACCTCGATTTCGCCGAATCGTCGCAAGAGTGGGTCGAACGGCTGGTGGGCGCGAAACTGAACGCCTACGGCTTCGACGAAAAATGGCTGGGCGCGGTCTGCGACATGATTGAACGCGTGCGCGCGGTTCCCTTGCGCGGCCCCGGCGGCGCGTTCACTTTGTCGCATATCACCCGGCAAGCGCGACTCAGCGAGCTGGAATTCTACTTTCCGCTCAGGCAATTCTCGCCCCGCGCGCTGGCGGAGGTGTTTTCCGGCAACGCCGGGGGCGTCCCGCCAGGTTTCGCAGAGAGATTAGCCACGCTCTCCTTTGTCCCCTTCAAAGGGTTGATGAAGGGGTTTATCGATATGGTGTTTGAGCACGCCGGACGGTTCTACATCATAGATTGGAAATCGAACTATCTGGGCAGTGAGGTCGTGCGCTACAACCAGACCACCCTGACGCAGGCGATGGTGGACAACCTGTACATTTTGCAGGCCCATATTTACGCCGTGGCCTTAGAGCAGTACCTGCGCGTGCGTTTGCCAGACTACACCTTCCAATCACATTTTGGCGGGATTTTCTATATTTTTCTGCGCGGCCTCGATGTGCAAGCAGGGCCGGAGCTCGGCGTCTACCAGGCCGGGCCGGATGAGCGGCTGCTGTCAGAGCTGTCTGCGAGACTGGTGCAGGAGAACAGCTAGTATTTACATAAGTGTTTGATTATGCATGTCTTGGATAAATCGCAGTGCAACGCTGAAGCGTTGCACTGCCGCGCTGCAACGGAAGAGTGGTGCAGGTGAAAGTGAAATGCTAAAGCATTTCACTCCTTGCCTATGAGACGCAAACGACCCGATAGAACATCACCGCAGGAATCTCGAAGGTTTGAGGAAAGGAGGAAGGCGTGAAAGCATTAGTTACAGGTGCCCGGGGCTTCATCGGCAGCTTCCTGGTCGAGCAATTGCTGGCCAGCGGTGTCGAGGTGCACTGTCTTTTGCGCGGCACAACGAGCGCAAATGTCTGGATTTCGGGCCTGACCTGCAAACGCATCACCGGCGATATCACCGAACCGGCAACCTTGCCACAGGCAGTGAGCCAGGTCGACTATGTTTACCACCTGGCCGGTTGCACAAAGGCGGTCAACCGCCGGCAGTACGAGCAAATCAACGCTGACGGAACGCGCAACTTGCTGGCCGCCACGCTGGCGCAGAATCCGGCAGTGAAGCGCTTTGTGCTGGTCTCCAGCCTGGCTGCGGCTGGCCCGAGTTTGAACGGCGAGCCTTTGACCGAGGAGGACCAACCCCACCCGGTTTCCAGCTACGGCCGCAGCAAACTGCGCGCAGAAAAGATCGCTCTGGATTATGCGAACAAACTGCCGATCACCATCATCCGGCCGCCCGGCGTCTACGGCCCGCGGGACCGGGATGTCTATAGATATTTCAAATACGCCAGACAGGGCATGCGACCGGTTCTGAGCGGCGGCGCAAGAAGCACCAGTTTTATTTATGTCAAAGACCTGGCCAGGGGCATTATCCTGGCCTCGGAAGTGAGCGCCGCCATCGGACAGACCTATTTTTTGTGCGATGATGAGCCGTACACCTGGGAGGAACTGGGCGCCGCCATCGCCTCAGCGCTCGATGTTCAAACCAGGAAACTTCTTCTGCCCGTCTTCCTCGCCCTTCCCGTGGCGGCCATCGCCGACTTAACTGCCAGAATCCGCAACCGGCCCTCGATCATCAACCTGGACAAATACAAAGAGCTCAAAATGAGCCATTGGATTTGTAGCAACGATAAGGCGAAGAAAGAGTTGGGCTTCAACACGGGCTTCACCCTCGAGGAAGGGATAAAAGAAACCGCTGAGTGGTATGTTGAAAACGAATGGCTTTGACTTCTTCGTGTCCTGCGGGCGCACCACAATGCTTAGAAACAAAAAGTTTTTGTCACTCTAATTTCTCCATTCGCGTGTCTTCGCGTTCATTCGCGGCTATGGGTTAGCTCGGGGTTTCATCGCGCCAGGAATCGTCTGCCGTCATTGCTCGAACAACCGATAGAGCTTCCTTTCTAACAGCTTCTGGTAGTTGGCTGTATAATTATTGCTCTGCAAATCGTAGTCCTGCTCATTTTGGGCAGCCAGTGCCAGAAATCGTTTGGCGTCCATGTAGGTGAACAGCTTTTCTTTGGTGACGATGGGCCAGTAGAGGTACTGCTTGTTCTTGCGGTTTTTTGAGCTCAGCTCGATTTGTGCGATGCCAAAGAGACTGAACTCGTTGGAAGGGGAGATTTTCTTGCGGTCCAGAAAGCCGCGGTCGACCATGCGTGCCAGGATGGCGCGCAGCTCCTCTGCGAAAATGACTTGCGAGGTGTCCAGCTGGACATAAATCTCCCCGGCCGTGGCCTTCTTTTCTACCCACAAGATCTTCAGGATGTCGATCTCCGTATCGGTCGGAATGGGCAGATTGCGGTCCTCCAGCCGTTTCGGCTTCTTCTTGAAGGTCCTCACCAGGTTTCGAATCGCATCGTTGAGCGAGATGGTTGGCGGGATATCGCTCTGGCGGCGCCGCAGCTCCTCGCCGATCCAGTCCTGGCTGCCGGCGCCGGGTTCGAGCGCCTTCAGTCCATCCTCGTCGAGGAAAAACGGCAAGGGCTGGTTGGCGTCCATCTCGAAGGCCAAGTCTGAGGTCGTCGAGTCGGTGAAACTGACCGTCGCGTCGTCGATGAACCGGATCTTGCGCAGGAAATACAGCTTCTTTTCCGCGGTGTTGCCGGTCAGGACATCCTTGGCATTGTGGTTGGCTTTTTGGGGCGTTTCTTCGTCAGAATCTGACTGTGCAAATGCCTGGCCAACAAAAGTGAGTGTGGCCAGCAGTAGCGTCAGGGAGAGCGTGAGCAGGGTAGGTTTGCATCTGGTTGAATGGGTCATCTCGTAACCTTGTTTTGGGGTTCGGCAGTCTCTGTATTTCAACAAAGGCTGCGTTACTTATGTTCCCGGCAAGACCTTCTTACCAAGATCACCTGTCATCCACCGATCATCCACCGAATTTCACCGAAAGCACCGAGCCTCACCGAAAGTATGCTTTGAACAAAAACTTTCAGTGCGACCCGGTGACTTCGGTCCAACTTCGGTGGATAAATTTGATTGAAATTGTGCGATGGTTTTCGTATTATTGCTCCGGCCTGACACCAACCCGGAGGGAAGTCACAAAACAGGAGGGTTATCCAATGAATGCCAAGACGTTGTGTACGGTTTTTCTTTCATGTGCTGTGTTACAATTCGCCTGTGTGCAAAACCAGACCCGCAAAGAGGCGCAGGAGTTCCTCGATGAGTACACCCAACAGTTCCAGGAACTATATTACGAGTCGGCCAAGGCCTCCTGGCTGGCCAACACCGATATCAGCACCGAGCATGACAGCCTGAGCGTCATTGCGGACAAGGCGTTCGCCGAGTACGTCGGCAGCTCGACGGTGATTGAGAAAGTGAAAGGGTTTCTGCAGCAGTCCGAGGCGCTGAGCGAGCTGCAACGACTGCAACTGGAAAAGATCTTGCTGCGTGCGGCGCACCAGCCGGGCACCATTCCGGATGTGGTCGAGAAGCTGATCGCGGCCGAGACGGAGCAGAACAGCCGGCTGTTTGGCTTCGACTTCGTCCTGCGTGACAAACGCGGCAAGGCAAGAATCGTCACCACCAACGAGCTCGACCGCATTCTGGTCGCTTCCCGAGATGTCGACGAGCGGCTCGCTGCCTGGGAATCGAGCAAGGAGGTAGGCAAGGTTCTCAAAGATGGCCTGGAGAACTTGCAGAGCCTGCGCAACCAGGTCGCGCGCGAGATGGGGTACAGCTCGTTTTTTGTGCTCGAGGTCGCCGACTACGGCATGACGGTCGAAGAGCTGATGGCGCTGATGGACAACCTGGTCGAGGAGCTGCGGCCGCTCTATTCCGAGCTGCACACCTGGGCGCGTCACAAGCTGGCTGAGCGCTACAACCAGCCGGTGCCTGAGAAACTGCCGGCGCACTGGCTCCCCAATCGCTGGGGTCAAAACTGGCCCGGCATCATCGAAACGGTCAACCTGGACGATTTGTACAAGGATAAGACCGCCGAGTGGATCCTCGAGACGGCAGAAGATTTTTACGTCAGCATCGGCTTTGACACGCTGAACCAGAATTTTTGGCAGAACTCCGACCTCTATCCTGTGCCGGCAGGGGAAGCGCGCAAGAAAAACAACCACGCCTCCGCCTGGCACCTGGACTACGACCAGGACTATCGCTCGCTCATGAGTGTGGAGCCCAACAACCGCTGGTTCCGCACCGCCCACCATGAGCTGGGGCACATCTACTACTACATTGAATATACCAATCCGCAGCTTCCGCCCCTGCTGCGGCGCGGCGCCAACCGCAGCTACCACGAAGGCATCGGCGATTTGCTGGCCATCGCGTCGTCGCAGCGACCCTATTTAGAACAACTGGGGCTGCTGTTAAAAGAGATGGAAATCGACGAAATTCAGTGGCTGCTCAACGACGCGCTTTCCAGTAGCTCGGTGGTTTTCATCCCATTTGCGGCCGGCACCATGAGCCACTTCGAGCATGACCTGTACGAGAAGAATCTGCCAAAAGATGAGTACAACAAGCGCTGGTGGCAGTACGTCGAAAAATATCAGGGCATCGTGCCACCTTCGCCGCGCGGGGAAGAGTACTGCGATGCTGCGAGCAAAACACACATCAACAACGACCCCGGCCAGTACTACGATTACGCGCTCTCATGCGTGCTGAAATTTCAGCTTCACGACCACATTGCACGCAATATTTTGAAGCAAGACCCACACAACTGCAACTACTATGGCAGCAAGAAAGTGGGGGAATTCCTGCAGAGCATCATGCGGCCAGGCGCGAGCAAAGATTGGCGCAAAGTGCTGCGCGAAAAGACGGGGGAGGACTTGAGTGCCCGCGCGATGCTGGAATACTATGCGCCGTTGCTCGAGTTTTTGAAGAAAGAGAATGAAGGGCGGCAGAGCGTGATCGCGGGGTTGTAGCAGACGGTTGGGGCTGTCAAATCCCCCCTGTCCCCCCTTTTCCAAAGGGGGGGACTCTTGTCGCGGATTTTGGGTTTGCAAGTCGGGCGGTGCGCCCGCAGGGCGCGACCCGGGGAAGACAGCCCGCGTTCGCGAACCAGACGCCTGTGCTACGAGACCCGTATCCCGTGCGACAAGTTCAGGAGCTTCGCCACGGCGTCTTCTGATGGCGGCCAGGTGGAGCTTCTCTGATGCTTCTCAATCGCCTTCTTCAGGATGCGACTGATATTTTCAGCTTCATCCGCGGAATAACCGTTTTCGGTCGTTTCCACCTCTCCAGTCTTTATTTTCTGCCACAACTCTTCATCTTCCAGCCACGCAGAGTTGAAATGATGCAGCGCGCTGAGCGCCACCAGCGTGGGTTCATCCATCGGTCCGTTCTCTTGCAACTGGTCTGCGGGCGGCGCTGTTTTTTTCTTGAATAGAGCCGCCAACAAGCCCGGACCAGACTCGGGTTCAGGTTGCGCCTGCGGCAACCCCATGGCGAGGAAGCGCAGCCGGTTCATGAACCGTTTGATGGCGCGCGGCGTGTTCTGTCTGGAGATGATAACGCGGTGCCACACCTGCAAAGCGGTGCGAAAGGCCTCGGAATCTTTCACAACCGTCTCCGGCCGCAGGGTCAGGCGCCACACTCCCGCGAGCAGCAGGGCGGCCAGGGGCAGGAAGAAAACCCAGCCGGGAACGTCCGTGGGCTTGCCAGGCTCGAAGCGGCCTGTCCGGGCTGGACTCTTGTCCGCTTCCGGGTCAAGTGGCAAAGGGTTGGGGAGCTGTTGTTCCTTCTCATCAGTCGTCGTCGGCCGGGCAGGCGCAGTCGAGGGTGTCGACGGTTGCCATCGAGACGCCACGGTGGAGCCGAACCAAAAAGCAGCGACAATCGCAGCTAAGATAAGTGGAGCTGTCAAAACGCGCTTTACCGTCCGCAGCAGGTTGGCCGCCCGCGGTGATGCGGTTCTTGCGCCGTCTTGTTCCTCGGGGACCAAAAGCTGCTTCGACTGGTCTGTCGTCGGCTCCGGCACCGGGACTTCGATGTTGATGAGCTTTTCCAGATACTGCCGGGCAAACTCGGCCCGTCTTCTCTTGCCCGCGGCGCTTTCGGATTCACCGTTGGTTTGCCCATTTTGCGCGTGGCTGTCGCCGCTGCTCTCCTCGTCCCACAGTTCTTCGGCGACCTCTTTGAATCCCAGACCGACGCACCGCTCGACCCGCTTCAGATCCAGACCCAGGACCACGAAGCATCCGCCGGAGGCGACGAGGAAGTTGACGGCTTCCAATACCTCCAGCACATTTTCCGGCCGGCACCGGTCCAGGTCGTCGATCAAAATTACCAGGTTGTGCGGGTTCAAGGCCCTGGTGACGTCGCGAAATTCTCTTTCGAAGCGGTACCGGAAGCCCGTCTGCGCCATGAAGTCGCGCACGCTGAAGCGGCCGGACATGGAAGCCATGAGCCTGGCCGGCTCGAGGCCGAAGGCGCGCACGGCCCGCCACAGCATACGCGCAACGCCACCCACACCAGCAACGCCCACACAGGACGTGAGTAAAGCGATGATGGCACCGCCCTCCGCATTCGTTGGAAGCTGGAGTTGCAGGAGTTCCCTGACCAAGGACGGGCGTGCGGCCAGAGAGGCCAGCAAAAAGCTGCACACTGCGGAAGACAGCAGAATCAGGGCCAGGAATCCGAGCCAGTTTCGACGAAGCCGAATCACAAGCAACCGCAGCCGAAAATCGATGTTCATGAGGCTGAGCCAGGGCGGGACCGCTTGCCGCTTGACGTTCTCCAGCAAGGCAGCCAGCAGGTGCTCCTCTTTTTGATGGTGCCAGGCGTTGAACCAGACGCTCTGGAACTTGTGCTGGCGCAGGTCTGCTTTCAGCAGGTTCATGAGTGAGCTTTTGCCGCTGCCCCAATTTCCGGTAATGGCAATGGTGAGCGGCGGAAGGGTGTTCTCGTTGCGTATGAAGCGCGACAGCCCGAATGCGATGGGCTTGAATTTGAGCGGGTCCGGGTCGCCCATTTCGAGTGGCCGGTCAGAGATGAGCACATTCTCTATCGATTCGCGCACATAGCGCGTGTCCGTGGTATCCGGCTTGCGCAAACCGGGAACGAGCAGGAAGGCCACCAGCAGCCAGCTCAAATAGTACCAGGGCGCTGGCAGCTTCCAGTAGGCGCCGGCGTCCGTGGCCGGGTCGCGGGTTTGTTGAAACCAGGTGGCACCGCCGTCGAGGGTCGCGAGCAACGTCCCCCGGTGGCCGACCGCCCAGCCGCGGTTTTTATCCCGGAATTGGAGGGCGTTGATAGTGTTGTTCGTGCCGGTTGGCTGTTTTTGCCAGGAGGCACCCCCGTCGCTGGTTTTGTAGATGGCGCCCTGCCAGCCTGCCACCCAGCCCGTCGAATCGTTGACGAAATGGACAGCGAAAAGCGGGTCGGTTATGGTGTCGTTCCTGGTGTTCCACGTCAGTCCGCTGTCAGTGGTGTGCTTGATCGTGCCAAAGCTCCCGACGGCCCAGCCAGTCGTGCGGTTGCCCGGGAAATGGAGGGCGTAATAGTGGACTCGCCCGTCCCGTGTTTCGTCTGTTACCTTGGGAGGCGATTCGCCTGACTCCGGGACATCGACGCGGGCGAAGCCGGGGCCGGCGACTCGAAAAGTGTTCTGACCTGTCGGTGCCGCCGCCCGAATTTCTTTACCGCCGAGAATCTGACGTCCGCCAGGCAGCCAGCTCAGTCCCGGGTTGGTCGTGTACAAGATGGTGCCGCCATCCCCAACGATGAGACCGCGCCCAGTGGGAGCAAAAACGACATCGTTCAGGTCGTATTGTGTGCCGGATTGTTGAACACGCCAGGTGGCGCCGCCATCCTTTGTGGCCAGAAGACGGCCGCGGTTGCCCACCGCCCAGCCGGTGTTTTCGTCCAGAAAGGTGATGCTGTTCAGGTGGCGGGCGTAGAGGGAGTCCGCATCTTCGGCAGCCAGTTGCGCTTGTTGTTGTGTCCGGTTGCCTGCATCACCAGCTTGCTGGACAGTGGGTTGCCGTTGTTTTATCGCTTCTGCTTTAGCTTGCTTTTTGTCAGATTTCTCGCCGGCGTAGGCCGGGGAGATCAGGCCGAAGGGCTCCGGGCTTGTTCTGGCCGCGGCGGCGGGCGGCAGACCATTTTGCACCGCCTGTTTTTCCCATGTCCGTCCGCCGTCCTCGCTGTGCAGGATCAGGCTGCCGGCGCCGACCACCCAGATTTTCTCCGTTCCTGGCAGGACGAAAAGGTCGCGCAGGTCCGACTCGATGACCGGCAAACGCGCCACGGCATTCACCTCGATGGGCGTTCTCCACCAGGTGGCGCTGAATGTTGGGGGGGCGTGGTACGCATCAGGCCGCGGAAACTGCACGAGCGCCGCAAAGGTACAGACCACGAACACGGCCATGGCGAGGCCAAACCAACGCCTGCGGCGGTCAACTCTGGGGGGTAACGTTTGTTCTGGTCTGGGGCTCCCGGAGGTGGAGCGATTTACAGATGATTTCTGTTTGACGGCCATGACGCCTCCCTGGCACGAGCTTATGAGATGCAGAATCTGATGTGGTGTCGCGAATTCTTACGAAACGATGACGTAATTTAATATCATGTGAAGATTTTGTCAAGGAATTGTTTCTTGTTGGAGTGTTCCCCCGTTTGGGGATAGAATTAGTTCGATCCTGATCCAACACAGTTAGCAACCGTGTTTTAGGGGAGGCGATTCCTACAGCCTAACGGCCTGAGAAGCCTTTTTGCTTGGAAATGCCTCCATTTCGTCTTATATTTACCCGTCGTAAATTGAATTATCAAGAACAGATGAATGAGGGTGAACCGTCTGAAGAAAAGAATCTATCTCGACCATAGCGCCACCACGCCCGTCGACCCACAAGTTGTCGCGGCGATGTTGCCGATGTTCAGCGAGTGCTATGGCAACGCCTCCAGCATTCACGGCTTTGGCCAGGAAGCGAAGGTGGCGCTCGAGGAGGCGCGCCGCCAGGTCGCCCGTGTTCTCAACGCCGAGCCGGCAGAAGTCGTTTTCACTTCCGGGGGCACCGAGGCGGACAACTGGGCACTCAAGGGTGCGGCAGCGTTCTTTCAGGGCCGGAAGAATCACATGGTCACCTCATCGGCCGAGCACCACGCCGTCCTTTTCGCCAGTCAGTACCTGGAGAAGAGGGGGTTCGAGGTGACCTATGTGCCCGTCGATGCAACCGGGATGGTGGACCCCCAAAGAATCGCGGACGCCATTCAGGAGGATACCTTCCTGGTCAGCATCATGCACGCCAACAACGAAGTGGGCACCCTCAACCCGATCCGCGAGATCGGTGCAGTCGCCCGGGGAAGGGGCGTGTTGTTTCACACCGACGCGGTGCAGACGTTCGGCAAGATTGCGGTGAATGTCAAGGAAATGAACATCGATTTGCTGTCGCTCTCGGGTCACAAGCTCTACGGGCCGAAGGGCATCGGCGCGCTCTACATGCGGCAGGGGCTGCAGCTCGACAAGCTGCTGCATGGCGGCAAGCACGAGCGCGACCGCCGGGCCGGGACCGAGAACGTCCCGGCTGCCGTGGGGTTGGGCAAGGCCGCTGAGATTTGCAGCCAGCGCATGGAGGAAGATATCGGCAAGCTGAGGAGCTTGCGGGAGGAATTATTTCGCAAGGTGACCGCCGCCATCTCCGGCGTCCACTTGAATGGGCACAAAACGAAACGCCATCCCGGCATTCTCAATCTCTCGTTTGAAGGTGTGGCGAGCGATTCCTTGCTCCTGAGTCTGGACCTGAAAGGGATTGCGGTATCGAACGGCTCGGCCTGTACTTCGGGCACGATTGAACCTTCGCATGTGCTGCGCGCCATGGGGCTGCCCAAAGACCTGACCAATTCAGCCATCCGGTTTAGTTTTGGCCGGCAGAATAGCTCTCGGGAAATCGATGAGGTCGTGGAAGCTTTGGGCGAAATCCTGGCCAGGCTGAGGAAGCTGAAGAGAAGGACAAGATAGAGGTCGGGCAAACGCTTGCAGGAAATGGAGTCGTGGAGAAATGGAGTTGTGGAGTGTTGGATTTTCGGCCAGCCATTACTCCAT
>JBHHXT010000101.1:0-16764 GCA_046757165.1 bacterium
CTTCCTCACTTTGCAAAGCACCGAATCTGCAGCTAACATCATTGCTTCATCTCACACCAATAGCCGTCGCCCCGGCATCACCTCTCAACAATCACCGCCGACGCCTCCCCGCCGCCGATGCAGAGCGTCGCCAGGCCGCGCTTCTTGTCGTACCGCTTCATGGCGTACAGCAGCGTCGTCAGGATCCTGGCGCCGCTGGCGCCGATGGGATGCCCGAGGGCCACGGCACCGCCATGGACATTCATCTTGCTCATGTCGATTCCGAGCTCCTTGCCCACCGCCAGGTTGACGACCGCAAACGCCTCGTTGATTTCAAACAGGTCGATCTCTTCCAGCCGCAGGTTGGCTTTGTCCAGAATCAATTTGATCGCATCTGCCGGAGCAGTGGTGAACCATTCCGGCGCTTTGGCCGCGGAGGCCTGGGCCACCACGGTCGCCAGACAATCCAGGCCCAGTTGCTCGGCACGCTCTCGGGACATGACCACGCACGCCGCCGCGCCGTCATTGATCGAGGAAGCGTTGGCCGCGGTGACCGTTCCGTCCTTTACAAAGACCGGCCGCAAAGTCGGCATCTTCTCGAAATTAGCCCGGCCCGGCTCCTCGTCTTCGGAGACGAGAACCGGATCGCCCTTTCGTTGCGGGACGGTGACGGGCACGATTTCGTCCTTGAAGGCGCCGTTTTTTTGTGCTGCGAGCGCTTTTTTGTAGGAGCTGATGGCAAATTCATCCTGGGCCGCGCGTGGAACCTGGCACTCCGATGCGCACAATTCGGCGGCGGTGCCCATATGAAAATCATTGTGCACATCCCACAAGCCGTCTTTGACCATGCAGTCGATGAGCTCGCCGTGCCCCAGCCGGTAGCCGGTGCGCGCCCTGCTGAGCAGATAGGGGGCGTTCGACATGCTCTCCATGCCACCGGCGACCACGATCTCCGCATCGCCGACCATGATGGCCTGGGCCGCCAGCATGACCGCCTTCAATCCGGAGCCGCACACTTTGTTGATAGTCAGACACGGCACGCTGTCCGGAATGCCTGCCCCAAGCGAGGCCTGGCGAGCAGGCGCCTGGCCGACGCCAGCCGGCAACACTTCTCCCATAATCACTTCGCTGACTTCTTTCGCGGCGATCCCTGCCCGCGCCAAAGCTTCTTTGATGACCACGCTGCCAAGCTGCGGCGCAGCCAGTGAGCTCAATGCGCCCTGAAACGCGCCGATCGGCGTTCGGCATGCGCTGGCGATGACGACTTCTTTGAAAGTGGACATATCTTTTGACTCCTGGTGTTTGAACGTTCTATATTTCAACTTTTTGCAGCTGGAGCTTGCCTTCCCTTTCGCTCAACGTGCCGGCCCGAACAGAGGGCGCATGCTCAAAAAGGAGCAGCCAGTCTTCGGCGACCGCTTGCTTCAGCACGCGTTCTTTCATTTCCATGGTCGTTTTGGGATACAGGTCGTACCCCATGACGTAGGCCGTTTTCAAATGGGAATCGGTCGGCACCAGGTCGGCCAAGAAGCAGGCCGTCTTGCCGCCAGAACGGAGGACCACAATTTGATGGTCTCGTGTATGGCCGCCGGTGACCTGCACCTGCACGCCTGGAACGATCTCATGGTCGCCGGAAATCAGCTCCAGTTGCCCGGTGGCAGCGACGGCCTGCCAATTTCTGGCCAGATAGCTCCCCCGGCTCCGCGGGTCCGGATTGCGGGCATAGTCATACTCCCCCTGCTGAAAATAGTAGGTGGCGTTCGGGAACGTCGGACGTTCCCCACCATCTTCTGTCTTTTGGCAGTTGCCGCCCGAGTGGTCAAAGTGTAAATGCGTCAGAATCACCTTCGTGATGTCCCCGGGACCGAACCCGAGTTTTGCCAGACCACGCAAAAGCGCCCCGGAGAAATGGTCGATCGCAAACATGGCGGCGAACTTGTCATCGTAGAGCTCGCCGATGCCGGTATCGACCAGGATGACGTCCCGCCGGGTTTTGATCACCAGGCAGTTCAAACCCAGCAGAATCCGGTTCAGCTCGTCTGGCGGATTGGTCCGTTCCCACAGCACTTTCGGGACGACACCAAACATGGCGCCGCCGTCAAGCCGGAACAGGCCATCGCTGACGGAAAAGATTTCAAACTCGCCTAATTTCATTTTCGTACACAAATTCGCATATACTATTATCCTCGATATCCTGGATAATTCATGAATTTCGCCCAACAAGGGGCAACACGTAAGGAGTGAAATGCTTTAGCATTTCATGCAACGCTAAAGCGTTGCACTCCTCTTTGTCCCGTTAAGTTAGACATAATCAAGCGCTTATATGAATGCTTGCTAATCTCTTGTGAATAGTCCAGGTTATGTTATTAATCTCACGCAGAGACCGCCGAGATCGCAAAGTTTGATTGTTTCTGGACTTCATTTCCTGCGCGCTTTGCGGACTCTGCGTGAGGCATGCGGTATCGAGTTTATGAAAAACGGTACCTAGTTAGTAGTTAAGCAAATTCACTCAAGATCGCACGAGAGATAACCAGACGCTGTATTTCAGACGTCCCTTCGCCGATGACGGTGAGCTTGGCGTCGCGCCAGTATCTCTCCATGGGATAATCTTTGGTAAAACCGTAGCCGCCAAAGATTTGAATGCCATTCTTGGTTGCCCGCATCGCGGTTTCCGAGGCAAAGAGCTTGGCCATGGCCGCTTCTTTGGTAAAGGGCTTGCCCTGGTCGCGCAGCTGAGCTGCGTGATGCACCATGAGCCGTGCGCCGTGAATTTCCGTGGCCATGTCCGCGATCATCCACTTGATCGCCTGAAACTCGGCGATGGGCTTGCCGAAGGCTTCGCGTTCATGCGCATAGGCGGCAGCTTTCTCCATCGCAGCCTGCGCCAACCCCAGAGCCATGGCGCCGATTCCGATTCTCCCCCCGTCCAGCGTGATCAGCGCTTGCCTGAATCCTTTGTTTTCCTCCCCCAGCAAATTCTCTTTCGGCACTTTGCAATTCTCGAACATCACCGATCGCGTATCCGAGGCCCGCACGCCTAACTTGTCCTCCTTCCGGCCGACGGAAATCCCTTCAAACGCCTTTTCGACGATGAACGCCGACATGCCGTTGAAGCCAAGCTCAGGGGCCGTCTTCGCAAAAACGACAAAGTAGTCTGCCAGCCCGGCATTGGTCACATACACCTTGCTTCCGTTCAAGAGATAGTGGTCTCCCTGCAGCGTCGCGGTCGTCTTCGCGGCTGCCGCATCCGAGCCAGAGCCCGGCTCGGTCAGACAAAAGCTGCCAAGCGATCGACCCTGCGCCAGCGGTGTCAGATATTTTTTCTTCTGCTCTTCATTGCCAAACAAATAGATGGGGGTGGCACACAAAGACATGTGCGCGGCAATTGACAAACAGGTGGAGGCGCATGCTTTGGCCACCTCTTCCAGGGCTAACGCCAGACTCATCGTATCCATGCCCGCGCCCCCGTACGCCTCCGGAAAAGGAATCCCGAGCAGCCCCAGCTCTGCCATTTTTTTGACCGTTTCCATGGGGTACTCACACGTTTCATCTATCTCCGCAGCGTTGGGCTCGATTTCATTCCGGGCGAACTCACGAACCATATCGCGCAGCATGCGTTGCTCTTCGGTAAGCTCGAAACAGGCCATGCAAAACTCTCCTTATTCTTCTGGTGTTTAGACTGTAGGTTATCAGGCGCTTACAAAAAATCATCTACCAACGTGTTGTCGATAATTTGGAGTAATGGAGTGATGGCTGGCCGAAAATTCAACACTCCATTACTCCATCACTCCATCACTCCATTTCTTACAAGCGCAGTCTTGCACGAAACCTATGCTGTTAGCTTTGCGCAATGCTCTATCAAAGCGCCTAAAACCTTTTCACGCTCTAAGGCAACACAATCCTAGCCACCTCGAACCCTCAGCTCCCCTCATACCTGGGCGTCCGTTTTTCCTTGAATGCGGTCAACCCTTCGATCCGGTCTTTCGTGGCAATGATCTTCTCATAACAGTCAAACTCCAGGCGCAACCCTTCGTCCAATGGTTTGCTCAGTCCAGATACGATCGCGCGCTTGGCCTGCTGCACGGCAAGCGGTCCGTTGCCCGCAATTTCCGTGGCGATTTCCATTGCCTTCGCCATCATCTCATCCTGAGTCGCGGTGACGAAATTAACCGCCCCTTGCGCGAGCGCTTCCTGGGCCGTGAAAAGACGGGCGGTCGTGATCCACAAAACTGCGTTGCTGGGTCCGACCAGACGTGTCAGGCGTTGCGTGCCGCCAGCGGCCGGCAGGATAGCCAGCGCGGTCTCACGCAGTCCGACCTGCGCCGACGCGACCATGATGCGGATATCCGCCGCAAGCGCCACCTCGAAGCCGCCGCCGAACGCACTGCCTTGCAGGGCAGCAATGGTGGGAACCGGAATCCGCGCCCATTGATTCACCGACGCGCCGATGTTCTGCACCGTCGGAGCGACCTGGTCCTCAGCCATTCCCATGCGTTCCTTCAAGTCTGCGCCCGCGCAGAAGTACTTTCCCCTGGCGGTGATAATGGCCGCCCGAACCCGGGATTGGTTGACGTCCTCCCCGATCTGCCCGGCTGCCTGGCCCAGCTCGGTCACAAGCTCACGGTTGAGGGCGTTGACCGGCGGCCGGTCCATGGTCAGAATAGCAATATGGTCTTTAACTTCGTAATGTAGATGTTGGTAAGCCATCTTCCCTCCCATTCGGGACTGCTCAGACACAAGGCTGGTATGACATTCTAGCCACTTCTCGGCGCGCCCTCCAGCTAGAGGCTGTTTATGGCAGACAACCCTTCGGACTGGGGCCGCACAAACCGCACCGGTTGGACTTTGCCGTCCCGTCCCCGGATACGCTTGATGGTCTTGTGCTCGAGAATCGTGTGCTCGACCAGCACATCGTCCTCGATGGTGCAGCCTGATATGTTGGAGCTGCCGGTGATCGTAACATTTCGGCCCAATTTGGTCGGGAATTCCTCGGTGCCCGTAATCGTCACGCCATCGCCGATGCGGCAGTTTTCGCCCAGCTCCACGACGCCGGATAGACGGGCACCGCGTCCGATTTTCACGCCCCGGTTCAAGGTGAGCCCGGTCTCGAGAAAAGCGCCTTTGCCAATGGTCAAGTCCAACGGCCCCTGCTCGGTATCAAACCTGATGATCTGCTCGACGATATCATCTGCCAGAAAGAAATCGTTTCTGTCTTCAAAGGCGACCAGATCCTTGAGCTGGCGGTAGACCTTCTCGCGCGCGATGTCGTTCATCTCACGCAGGACACTCTTGGTGTTAAAGCCAACCACAGCACGATTGTCTGCTGCCGCAATGGCGCCAACGGACAGCTGACTCGCATTGAACATCCCGATCAGGTCCGTCAGATACAACTCTCCCTGCACATTGTCGGTGTTCAGTTGTCCGATGTGTTCCTTCAGCCTATCAGCCTTAAACGCAAAAACACCGGTGTTGAATTCCTGATTTTCTATCAGACTCTGTTTCGAGAAACTGTACGTTCTGGATCGATAGCGAACCCGATAAAGCTCGTCATCAGCGAGTGCCAGAATGTCTTTGTGCTCCTTGATCTCGATCACTTTGCCCTGGTCCGGGCCAGAGCACGTTCCGTCCACATCAACCGCCGGCACGCGCAGAATTCGACCGTAGGTGTTGCTACTGGCATCGCCGTCAAAAAGCCCGGTGAGCACCATCATGTCACATCCACTGGAAAGAAACGCCTGCTTGAACATTCTTGTCGTCTCAGCGTCGATCAGACCCATATCGCCCGGGAAAATGTAGATATCTCCCAAAGCATCATGGTCCGGGATTTGCTCGAGTGCCACGCGCACGGCATGTCCCGTGCCGTTCTGCTGAGCCTGATAGGCAAACACCAGATGGTCCCGTCGACCGACCGTCTCGGCGACCTCCCGCGCCTTGATGCCCACCACGATGACCTGATTGGCCGCTTGCAATCCGTCCCGCGCCGCGTTTGACACCCGCACAACCGTCGGTTCTCCCCAGATTTCATGCAGCATCTTCGAGGTGGCCGACTTGATGCGCTTTCCGTGTCCTGCGGCCAGAATAATCGCCAGTGGCTCAGTCGTTGCACCGAACGGTGAGCTCATGGTGTCAAGATACCTGCGAATTTCCTTTCTGTTGTCATTTGCATCATGCATGATCAAGGCTCCTTCCTCTGGTTTTCCTTTGATGCTGATTTGGCTGTTGGCCACTGGCTGTTGGCATTCTGTATGTTCATGGTCCTGAGATTGTCATTGTCTGCAACCAACGTATAGCTAATGGCTAGTGGCTAATGGCAAGCTCCTCCGGCACTTCGATCTCCATCAGCAAAAGTGCCTGGCCGTGCGTCTTGCCCTGAGCGTCATTGCGGAGGCTCTCACTCCCGCCGCCGCCGAGAGAATCGTGCAAAATAAAGTTCAGACAAAGCAAGTTTGGCAGCTCATAGCGGTCGACCCGGCCCTTGACAATCCCCTTGAAATGCGCTTTGACGCGCTCAGGGGTTACCTCCTTACGGATCAAGTTGAAGGCAGCTTCATTGTTTGCAATCAATCCAACGTTGGAGCTATCGCCTTTGTCGCCGGAACGGGCATGAGCAATTTCAAGTAATCGGATTCGTTTCACGGTCAGACTTCCTCCACCGTAACCTTTGTTTTCACGAGTTTTTTGTCGATAAGTGCCGGCCAGTAAGCGACGATCCCCTGGGGCTTCGGCCGTCCGCCTGCAAAGCCGGTCACGCCGGGCGGGCCATTGGTGACCAAAGGCGCGATTTCCTTACCGAAGCGAACAAGCTTGTCCGGATCAGCGTCGCGTGCCGAAAGCCGCAAGACGACTTCGTTGATTTGCTCCGGAAGGGGATTGATCTCGCCGTGGCATGAGCTCAAGCCGAGATATTCCGTGTTTGTCTCTTCGTAGGTATACCCTGCCGCCTTGAGCCGTTGCCAGACAATTTCGGCACACTTTTGTGCTTTTTCATGCGCCTGCGGACCGCTGATGGTCAGGGTGCCGGAAGCTTTGTAGCCGTTGTTGTAGCTCAACGAAACCTTGTACGTCTCTGTCCCGGGTGAGCCCTTGACGCCTGACACGCGAACACGATCCTGGCCAATTTCCTCCAGGTCGAGGGTTGTGAAATCAACTTTTACATCCGGCGAGATGTAGTTTTTCGGGTCGCCCAATTCGTAAACAATCTGCTCAGTGACCGTGGCCCTGTTGACCATGCCGCCGGTCCCCTGGTGTTTTGTGACCACAAAGGTGCCGTCGCTGTGTGCTTCCACGATGGGATAGCCGATGCGCGCATAGTCGGGCACCTCCCACCAGCGCGTGAAATTCCCACCGGTCGCCTGGGCTCCGCACTCGACGATGTGGCCCGCGACCGTGCCGGCGGCCAGCTTGTCCCAATCGTCCTCCTGCCAGCCGAACTCATAAATCATCGGCGCCAGCACCAGGCCCGGGTCTGTCGCCCGCCCGGTGATGATGACCTGCGCTCCCCGGGCAAGCGCTTCGGCGATAGGAAATGAGCTGATGTAAACATTCGCCGACAGCACTTTGTCCTTCATCGAAGTCACCGCTTCGCCCGTTTCCAGGTGGTTGAATTCGACGCCGCTGGCAATCAGCTCGGGCAGACGGTCGAGAATGTCGTCCCCTTCCACGATGCCGATCTTCAGACCCGTCAGGCCCAGCTCTCGCGCCACGGTGAACACGGCTTCGCGGCACGCTTGCGGATTGACGCCTCCGGCGCTGGCGATAACTTTGATATTCATCTCCACCAGCGTGGGCAGGGTATCTTTCATGAGCTGGACGAAATCCGTGGCAAAGCCGCGCTGTGGGTTCTTCTGCTTTTGCCGCTGCATGATGGACATCGTCACTTCGGCCAGGTAGTCGAGCGTGATGTAGTGAATCGGTCCGCCGTTGAGGAGCTGCACCGGTGCATCGATGCTGTCGCCCCAGAAGCCCTGGCCGTTTCCGATGAGGATGGGTTCCTTCATAAGCTCCCTTTTTCTTGCACAGAAATCAAAAAGCAAAATTGAAATAGCCTCTACATTCTCAAAACCCCAGTCTTATACTCTGGAATATCCGGATTGTTCAGCGCCATCTCTAGCCCCCAGGTGAGCGTCTCTCGCGTCCTGCGCGGGTCGAGGATGCCGTCTACCACCAGACGCGCGGCCGTGTAGTAGGGTGAGGTCTCATACTCGTACTTTTTTACCAGCTCTTCCCGGTACGCCTTTTTGGCCTCATCGTCCAGGTCCCGTTTGGTGAGCAAAACTGTGTCAGCGGCGATGCCGCCATCCATGACCGCCAGCCGCGCTGTCGGCCAGGAGAAAATCAGGCGCGGATCGTAGGCTTTACCACACATGGCGTAGTTACCCGCACCAAAGCTGTTGCGGATGATGATGGAGAATTTTGGCACGACGGAGTTGGCCTGCACATTGACCATCTCCGAACCATCCTTGATAATGCCGTTGTTCTCGGCCATCTTGCCGACCATGAAGCCGGTCACGTCGTGTAAGAAAACCAGCGGGATCAGGCGCTCGTTACACAGCATGATAAAATGCGTGGCCTTGTTGGCTGAATCGCTGTAGAGAACATTGCCGATTTGCACTTGCGGCGGTTGCGGATTTCCATGCGTGTCAGGCGGCATCTGCCGGAAGACTTGCTTGCCCTGGTTGGCCACGATGCCGACGGCAAACCCACCGAGACGCGCAAAACAGGTGATCACGGTTGGCCCGAAATGGGGCTTGAACTCTTCAAACCGGCTCTCGTCTACCATGCGGGCGATGATTTCCCGCATCTCATAGGTTCCGGAAGCATCATGGGGCAAGACACCCAAAATCTCCTCCGGGTCGTACTTCGGCGGCCGGGCATCGGCCCGGTCAAAGCCTGCCTGCGCACGCTGGCCTAAAGCGGCCACCTGATCGCGGATCCAGGCAATCGCCTCATCTTCGTTGTCGAACTGGTAGTCGGCCACGCCGCTGATCTGGTTATGCATGGTGGCACCTCCCAATGTTTCCATATCGACAACCTGTCCCAGTGCGGATTGCACCAGGAATGGACCGGCCAAAAACATACTGGAGTTATTGGTGACCATCGCCAGGTCGCTGCTCATTCCTGGCAGATAGGCCCCCCCGGCAACGCAGAACCCGAAGACGCAGGAGATCTGCGGAATCCCCATCGCAGCCATACGGGCGTTGTTGCGAAAGATGCGCCCGAAGTGCAGTTTGTCCGGAAAAATTTCCGCCTGCCGCTCGAGATTTACGCCGGCCGAATCCACCAGATAAATGATCGGCAACCGGTTGTCCATGGCGATTTCCTGGGCGCGCAGGTTCTTTTTGCAGGTCGTCTCGACCCATGCCCCGGACTTCACCAGAGGATCATTGGCCATGATAACCACCTTACGACCACACACCGTCGCAACGCCAATGATGCTTCCGGCTGAAGGGTATCCTCCCGCAATGTCATCGTACATATCGAAGGCAGCCAGCTCCCCGATTTCAAGCAAGTCCGTTCCTTTGTCGATGATCCTCCGGATCTTTTCGCGCGCCGGGTACTTGCCACGTTTCCTCAACTTTTGGACAGCGCCGGGGTTGGGCTCTTTGACCCTCTTCAGATGAAGATTCAACTCACTGAGTTTGGTGAGCATGGCGCTGCGACGACTCTTGTATTCGCCGGACTTTGCATTCAGTTGGCTGTCAAATTGTTTCATCGAGGGGGACCGAGCCCATTTCATCATCTTAAGTCCTTAACGCGTAGCTGCAGGGTTTTACGACCTTGATAGTCGTTTTCATCGATGACGTAGACCATTTCGACATTGCGCTCGGCACTGGGAATGCGGTAGATCTTCTCGCCCAGATTGAACCCGATGGCGTCCATCACCACGCCGTCCTGGCGGACTTTGAACTTCAAATGGTTGTTGCCGACAATCAAGGGCGTGCCCACCACCTGCAAGCCCCTGGAAATAAACGTCGGTCTGGCGTTTTGCGGTCCGAACGGCGCCATCTTCTTGAACAGTTTTAGCAAATTTTCGTCGATCTCTTTGAAACGCAGCTCCGAATCGATCAACAACTTCGGCACCAGCATTTCTTCCTTCAACGTCGCCGAGGCCACCTGGTTGAGCCGCTCGCGCAACAGCGGAATCTTTTCGCGCTCAACGCTGAGGCCGGCAGCGTACTTGTGGCCGCCAAAATTGACCATCAAGTCTTCGCAAGCTTTCAACGCCTCATAAATGTCGAACCCGGGAATACTACGCGCCGACCCCCGGCCCTCGCCATTTTCTGTGGCGATCATGACGGTGGGGCGAAAGTACTGCTCCACAATACGCGACGCAACAATACCGATGACCCCGGGATGCCACTGGTCGCTATCCAGGACAAAGACAGACTGCTTGTCCGCCAGGCCCTTGCGCTCGATCAAAGACACGGCCTGTGTGAGCGTGGTTTCATCGATCTGCCGGCGGTTGCGATTTTCAACTTCCAGAATGGTGGCGATATTTTTCGCCTGTCCCTCATTGTCAGTCGTCAGGAGCCGCACGGCTCTGCCGGCATCGCCAAGACGCCCGACCGCATTGATTCTGGGGGCGATCACAAACACCACCTGGCCCGTTCCGATCTCCCTGTTGGCTAATGCGGTCATTTCCATCAGCGCGCGGAGGCCGAGATTGTGACACTGCCCAAGGTCGCACAACCCATGTCTGACGAAAATGCGATTTTCGTCAACCAGCGGCACGATATCCGCCGCCGACCCGATAGCCACCAAATAAATCAACTCGAACAAAGCGGCTTCGTCTAAGCCCATGCTCTGCTGCACCGCCTGCAAAAGCTTGAAGGCAACCCCGACGCCGGCCAGCTCCTTGAACGGATAGAGACAGTCTTCTCTCTTGGGATTCAATATCGCCAGCGCGGCCGGCAGTTGCTGCGCCGGCTGGTGATGGTCACAGATGATCACATCGATGCCATACTTGTGCGCAAGCGCCACTTCGTCGGTTGCTGTGATCCCACAGTCAACGGTGATCAGCAACGTGATCTCATCCTGATGGGCGGTCCTGATGCCGAGCTCCGAAAGCCCATATCCTTCCTGCAGTCTATCTGGCACGTAGAAATCTACCGGGTGCCCGAGCGCACGGAAAAAGCGCAGCATCATCGCAGTCGCTGTGGTGCCATCCACATCGTAATCACCATAGATCCGAATTTTCTCGCCGTGCCTCAGTGCCGTTTGAATTCTTTCGACCGCTTCAGCCATCCCGTGCATCAGGAAGGGGTCGTGCAGATGGGCCAGATTCGGTAGGAAGTAACAACGTGCAGACTGGGTATCCTCGATGCCGCGGTTGAGCAGCACCCTGGCAAGGACGGGAGAAGAGTTCAACTCGGTGGCAAAGTTTTGGACAGTTTCAACATCATGCGTTTCTATGATCTGCCAACAATGGTCCATTCAATTCTCCCAACCTGACCTACCCGTCAAAAATGCAATCCAAAGCAGTCCGATAAGCCGAATTCTGTCTTCCCCGGTGCAAGCGGGGGAGGCGGCCATTTATCTAGCCCCGGCATTGCTGCCGGGGTCAAGCAACCTACCCATTCCGCCATTTTCAGCAAATACAGGACGGGCCACCCTGCTATGACCTGGGTCATAAGCGGAACTTATTTGGTCTTGCTCCGGACGGGGTTTGTCGTACTCCCGACATCACTGCCGGAAAGGTGAGCTCTTACCTCGCCATTTCACCTTCGCCTGTGTCCCGTAAGAGCGGGACCATCGGCTGTGTATTTTCTGTGACACTTTCCGTAGGGTCACCCCTCCTCCGCGTTACGGAGCGTCCTGCCCTGTGGAGTTCGGACTTTCCTCATCCTGGCATCCGATTCCGATGCCAGAACGCGACCGCCTGGACTACTTTGGATTGCCACTGTCACGCACGTCCTGAACCGCAAGGTTCGCCGCGCACCCCGGATTTGATTCAAGGCACCCGGCGAACTCTGACGCGCTAGTTCGCTAGTGCTTGATTCTCTTCGAGATAAACGAGGATTCGGCCACACGACTCGCAATGAATCAGTCGATTCATCATCTTTATCTCAACGACTTTCTGTGGCGGAATGGCAGAGAAACAGCCGGCGCACGAGGCATTTCTTATCTCGGCCACGGCACTATTGCCAAGACCTTTGCGAATACGCTCATATTGATACAAAACCGGCCTATTGATTGCGCCAGCCAGTTGCTCCCGCTGCTGCCGGTAGGATTGATACTCTTTCTCAGTGGCTCGAATCTTCTCCCTCAATTCATTCTCCTTCTGCCCCAATTGCTCCTCGAGCCCCATGATTTGAGGTTCACTCTCGTTGACTCTCTCTGTGATAGTCTCCTCGCGCTCGATGAGTTCCAATATCTCATCCTCGAGGTCGCTCACTTTCGCCGCGATGGTATCGATTTCGGTCGTGATGGCATCGTACTCGCGGTTTGAAGTCACGGCATACAAATGCTCACGCGATTTGTTCAGTTTTTCTTGCAGTCCATTCAGTTCGGTCTCCAGCAGCGCCCTCGCCGTTTTCACCTCAGTCAAAGCGTGTTTTTGCTCTTCGAGTTCGGCTTTCATACGCACGAGCTTTTCTTTCAAATCTTCGACAAGCTGCGGCAGGTCGCCTTTCAGCTCCTCGAGCATCTGCAACTCCTTGTCGACGAGTTGCAACTGGACCAGCCCGGTCAAATTGGATCTCAATTTTTACCTCCAAGAGTAATTACCAGTAGGTAGAAACAAAAAATGCACCTGAAGAAGGTGCATTTTCCAGAAGTTGAACTTGTTCGTCTTTGGAATTTATTATCTTGATAAGTAAGAATCTTTGAATGACCAATAAGAGAACCTTCATTACTCTTTGATTTATCACCGCCATTTCATAGCATTCAACCGAGAATATAAAGATTCATGAAAAAAAATGCAAGTCCTTTTACGAATTGCGTACAGTTAATCACTCGAGGTCACCCTGACATTTCGTGGTGGCTCGGGTGGCACGCTATCTCCGATGGGTGCCAAACGAATGTTTTGCCCAACGAGAAGCTGCTCCTCCTCAACGACAACCGTTCCGGTCCAATCCGCAAACCCATTCCTGGTACAAAGAAGCTCATAGGTTCCGGCCGCAATGCCGAGGAAGCTGTAGCGTCCCGAACTGCTCGATGTGGTTTCGTAGCGCGAGCTGCCATCTTGTCTCAACTGTACCTTCGCCCCTTCTACCGCGGTGCCGTTGACGCTGTTTTCAACCTTGCCTTCGACGCCTGTGGTCCTGCCGCCATCCTTGCGTCCGGGGCCATGCGTCCAGTCGGTCCAGCCGTTATTTTTTCCCGGGCTGGTAGGAGACTTTGCGGAGAAATTTGTGCCATAGCGGTAATTGATGATCCAGGGGGTCCAGGTGTCATCTCCTTCGGCCTCCCAGCCGATGTCGTGTAGAAATTGCACTGCGCGCAGGATGGCCTTGTCCTGCCAGCTCCAGGTTTCATAGCCCGCACGGTACAGGATCTCGGCCTGCACGACCATGCCTTGCAACCCCTCCCAGGGATAGCCCGTGCTGGACGGAGGGAACTTAAAGCCGCCGCCACGCCGCATGTCGTCCGGCATCACGCCATCGATAGAATGGCCTTCTTTCGTCGCGCCTTTTGGGTTGATGCCAACCGGCTTGCTCGGGTCTGCCTGCCAGGACAGATTACCGTATTCGAAATCAGCGTAGGAACTGCGGTCCCCCAAATACCCTTTGAAGACCTTGGCCGTGCGCTCCAGCTCGGCGTTATCATCGAGGTAGCGGGCGATTGCAGCGCGGGTCGCGCCGGCATGGGTTCCCCAGTTGTTTGGCCGGTCTTCGTGTGTTGAGCGCAGGGTTCGACCAGAAAGCGTCTCGGAAAGCGTTGACCGCAGCCATTCCCGAAAGTTTCCATCTTTGTCTGGCGGCAGGCCAACCAGGTCCGCAGCGATGACATATGCGCCCAACTCCCTTCCCAGCGCGAGCGTACGGCCTCCACGCTCCGTGCCAATGGCGGCCATGCACGCGTCGATGACTTCGTTACGGTAGGTTTCGTCTCCAAGACGGGCATAAACAAGCGCCTTTGCCAATACACGCACATTCACTGGATTGTCCTGGTCCGAAACGTTGGGCCGGCCGGTCGATTTGTCCGCCGCCGACTTCACGTTTTGCCACGCCTTACCAGAGGTGGGCAGGGCAGCGATCTCCTCATTGCTGAGCCAGATGCCCTTGTTGTTCGGGTTTTGCGCGTAACCGACTTCCATAGTAATGCCCGCAATCATCGTAAACGCAAGCAGCCCCGGAAAAAGCTTCTTAACAATCATCTGACCTGTCTCCATGTCTATTCCTTTCTTACCTAAGCCACGGTTAGAGTGTTTGACCTCTCTACGATTGCGTCCACTTGCCGAAACCTGAAGCTATTGCAAGTCTCGGACGTGAAACACGATCCCAATCAGTCTGGCGGTCTAAATTCAGTGGGATAGCCCTTCTCTCCTTCAACTTACCACGCTGTAATCAAAAAGTGCTCAGAATTACATATTCGTAAAAGTCTGTTTTTCAAGGTCTTGAATTTTAGCATAGCATTAAACCACTTCGGCGCAAAGTGTCAGGTGATTTTGCAACATCTGTGCCACAATTTCTCATCCGGAGCGCACACCGTCAATACCGCAACCTGCTGCCCCGATTGAGGATGTATGTGTGCAGGTGAAACCACTGTTTGGTATCTCTAAGAATGTTGGATGACAGAAAACGTAGGAAGGACAGGGAAAAACTCCAGCGGGAAGATTGTTTCGATGTCTTTGCAAGCTAACTAACCAATGACCTGTGCTGAAACTCGAAGGGCAAAACTCTGAATTCGTAAAAAAACGCTCAAGAATTTTGCCCAAGTACTCTCATGCATTAACCAGTTTCTTTTCAACATTGACGCGAATGGGACGAAATGAGACAAACAGCTTCCTGGGACTATACCAGGACTTGCTGAAATCAGCGATCTTATCCAAAACAAAATACTTACTGGCCATATCGAGCATTTTCGATTTGCTAAACTCGTTCATGTGCTTCGGAACCTTTGCGTTTCTTCGCGTTGTGGCGCGTGAGTCCAATTTGTCTTTCATCAAATGAACGAGCAGCTTCACCAGCGACACGGGCCCAGTTACATCATGCGTACTTTGTAGAATAAGCAATGAACCATCTTGCTTGAGCACACGCCTGGCTTCGCCAAAAAAGCGGTCCAAATCGTTGAAGTGGTCAAGCGCCGCAATGACCAGCATATGGGTGAATGTCGAGTCAACAAACGGGATATATTCGCCGAGTGCGTGCACAAAGCGGAAATCCTTTGATTCTTCCATAGGCAGTGGGTCGAGGCCGAAGTACGTCACGCGGGTTTCATCCAAATAGTTGCGCAATTTGCCGGGACCGCATCCGACGTCGAGAACTGTTCCATGTTCAATGCCGGCGAATTCAAAAAAAGCAACGTGAGTGGCCCGACTGCTTGGATGCGGCAGTCTACCGGACACGTTTTTTCTCTCCTGTCGTCTGGCATCCAAACCCTCGAGGTGCTGTTTCCAGAGTTCCCATTGCTCGCTGCTGTCCACAGTTGGCGGAACTAAATTGGGGATCCCGGAATGAATATCGTAACGATTGCCGCACTTGTCACAAATGAGCTGCCCTGCTTCGATTTTGTCGCCATTTTGGTTCTCGATATCAGCACGTAGACGCGCCTGGCACTCCGGACAGGAAAGCAATGGCACCATTTCCGTGGTTAGCATCTAGCACCTCTCTTTTTTGACATGGTTATACTTTTTGAATTATTCAAACAATTATACAGGTTTCCGCTTCCTTTTGCGGACAGCTCTTGCTCTTCTTATTTCGTCCTATCTCTTGAAAAATACAAGAAATGAATCGCTAACCAATCATTTCTGCAAGGTTAGTTTCCTGGTCAGGATCTTACTGCCAACTTTCAGATAGAGGAAATAGACACCGGAGCCTACATCGATGCCGGAACTGTTGCGGCCATCCCAACGCACTTTCTTCTTCCCCGCCTGCTGATACTCATCCTTGATCCTGATGACTTCTTGACCTCTAGCATTGTAGACGACCAACTTTGCCCTGCTTGCGGTCGGCAGATCATATTCGATGGTCGTTCCCGCGTTAAACGGATTGGGATAGTTCTGGCGCAAAGAGATTTCCTGCGGCAAAGGCTCTGGCGTATGCGCCATCAACAACTCCTCTGGCGCTGTCGGCTGAGCGACCGACGGTGCAGTAACCACCACTAACTCGGGTGCATGGATTCCCTCTTTTGAGCTATAAAAGACACTGTTAGATACAGCATTCTTGATCCCGAAACTGACGATGCCATCACCGGCTAGCGCAGAAGTAACATCAAGCTCTACCCAATTACCTACGCTTACGGATCCTGCCGAGCTCAGCTCTGTACCGGCAATAGCAGGCGCATTGTTGAAGATAAGACCCGTCTCGTCCCACGGCGTCGCTGTGCCATCATAAGCGTTCGAGACCGCGAACACCGAGCCGCCATCCGGACTTGCATTCGTAACGTAAAGCCGAAGCGTTGCCTGCGAAACCGTGCCCAGGACACCCGTCACACTAAATTTTAGATAGCTGTGATAAACAGTACTGCCAACGCGGGACCTCAGATGGTCAACGGAGCCGTAATTGATCGTCGGGCTGGACGATTTTACGTGGGCATCATCGGTCGGGTTAAAGGTGAAAGTTCCCCCCCCGCTGCTCCCCGTGCCGCTCAGCCCGATGTCAAAAGGATTCTCGTCCGGGTCGT
>JBHHXT010000102.1:0-16452 GCA_046757165.1 bacterium
TGCAACGCTTTAGCGTTGCATGAAATGCTAAAGCATTTCACTCCTTACGTGTTACGCAAAGGTTTTTCTCTGCGATCCCTTTGCGCCTTCGCGTCTTTGCGTGAAATCTTTATCTTTTGGGATTTAATTTTCATTTCTTGCCAAAAAATGACAGAAAATAACTTGTCAGGTATTACACAACGGGAGACGCGAATGTCTTATGAATTCATCGTTGTCGAGCGGAAAGACAAAACGGCCGTCATCACCATCAACCGGCCGCAGGTCTTAAACGCGCTCAATTGGAAGACCATGACCGAGCTGCACGATGCCCTGGCCAGCATGAGAGACGATTCCTCTACCGGCGGCGTCATCCTGACGGGTGCGGGCGAGAAAGCATTTGTCGCCGGCGCGGATATCAAAGAACTGGCGACGAAAAACGCGGTGGCTGCCAAGGAGTTTTCGTCGCAAAGTCAAGAGATGCTGCGTTACCTGGAGCATTTCCCCAAACCGGTCATCGCAGCGGTCAATGGATTTTGCCTGGGGGGCGGTTGCGAGCTGGCCATGGCCTGCCACATGCGCGTGGCCTCCGAAAATGCGAAATTCGGCCAGCCTGAAGTCAACCTGGGAATCATGTGCGGCAATGGTGGAACACAACGCTTGCCGAGGCTGGTCGGCAAGGGCCGCGCCATCGAGCTTATCCTCACCGGGAACATGATCGATGCCCGGGAGGCGTATCGCATCGGGTTGGTCAACAAAGTCGCGCCCCTCGCAGAGTTGATGCAGACCGCTGAAACGATTCTAAAGACGATTTACACCAAAGGTCCGATTGCGGTCAGGCTTTCCCTGGAGGCGATCAACCACGGCCTGGAGATGACTCTGGAAGAGGGCATTCAGCTGGAATCCAATCTCTTCGGTCTGTGTTTTTCCACCGAAGACATGAAGGAGGGGACGCAGGCATTCACGGAGAAGAGGAAGCCGGAGTTCAAGGGCGAGTGAACCTATGAAAGGCCCGGAGGCGACGCATGCAAAACGGAAACAAGACTGAGTTGATCTACGATTGGAACGTGCACAACGACCCTGGCTTTCAGCCTCGCGTGCCCATCGAGTTTGACGACGAGACCTTGAGAGACGGCTTACAAGCTCCATCCGTCACGGATCCCCCCATCGACGATAAGATCGAGATCCTGCATTTGATGGACAAACTGGGGATTCACACGGCTGCCATCGGGTTGCCCGGCGCCGGGCCGCGCGTCGTCGCGGACGTCACCCGGTTGGCGCAGGAGATCGTGGACAGCAAATTGACCATTCAGGCCAACTGCGCTGCCCGTACCGTCGAAGCGGACCTCATCCCGATCATCGAGATTTCCCAGAAGGTGGGCATGGCCATTGAAGCCTGCACCTTCATTGGCTCCAGCCCGATCCGGCAGTATGCCGAGAATTGGGATGTCGATTTCTTGCTGCGACAAACGGAGCTGGCGGTCACATTTGTGGCCAGGCATGGGCTGCCTGTCATGTTCGTGACCGAAGATACCGTCCGCTCCAAACCCGAGGATCTGCGCCGGCTCTACACAACGGCCATCAACAGCGGCGCTCAGCGTATTTGCCTCTGCGACACGGTCGGGCATGCGACGCCGAAAGGCGTAAAAAGTCTGGTCTCCTTCATTGGCGAGGTCGTCGCCTCGGTTGACGACCGCGTGCGAATGGACTGGCACGGCCACCGGGACCGGGGATTGGATCTCGCCAACACCCTGGCTGCTATCGAGGCCGGAGCGACCCGCGTGCATGGCTGCGCCCTCGGAGTCGGTGAACGGGTGGGCAATACACCCATGGACTTGATCCTGGCCAACTGTAAGTTGACCGGCTGGATCCAGAATGACCTGTCAATGCTCAAAACCTACTGTGAAAAGGTGTCGCAAGCGCTGGGCGTGCCCATTCCGCAGAACTATCCGGTCATTGGGCCGGACGCGTTTCGCACCGGCACGGGTGTACACGCCGCCGCCATCATCAAAGCCGAGCAGAAGGGTGATAGCTGGCTGGTGGACAATGTCTATTCGGGGGTTCCGGCCGACTGGTTCGGCAGCGAGCAGATCATCGAGGTGGGGCCGATGAGCGGCGTGTCCAACGTCATCTACTGGCTCAAGAAACGAAACCTGGAGCCGAAGAACGAGTGGGTGGACGCCATATTCGATCAGGCCAAATCATCCAACCGCTTATTGACCGACGACGAAATCTACGGGATTATCGGCGTCAAGAGATAGATGGAACTGCATGGATCTGCCGCACCCGGACCGCCGCAAGAACAAAGACCGCAGAGCAAAACCCACATCTCCGTTCACGCGGGCAAGCCTCTTTGGTTCGAGAAAGACCATCCGGCGCCAGGAAGATCGAGCGGTTCATCGCTTCGTTGACCGCTACAGTTTCCGAGCTATCCTGGCAGGTGGGGGTGTGGTCCTGCTCTCGCTTCTGGACGCCGTCCTGACCTTGAAATTGCTCGACCTGGGAGCGGCCAGAGAGGTCAATCCTGTCATGGCGTTTTTCATCAGGCAAGGTCCGGTCATTTTTCTGACCGCAAAATACGTCATCACCGTGGTCTGTGTGACCACGTTCCTTGTCCTGAAGAATTTTTCCTATCTGCACGGACGCATCAGCGTAAAGTCCCTGCTGGTGTTCATTTTCATCCTGTACGCGTGTTTGATCGTCTACGAGCTGAGTTTGTTTTACAGGTTCAAAACCGGGATGGGGTAGAGAGGAGCTTATTGCGGCATGGGAGGAACGCCTTTCTCGAAATCCCAGACAGCCTCCTTGATGGAGTCATAGACGCGCAGGATCCAGAAAAACTCCAGGACTTTGTAGACTTCGTACACGTTCTCGTTCATATTCACCAGCTTCAAGTCCCCGCCGTTGTCGCGGATTTCTTTTATTTTGCTCAGAAAAATACTCCAGCCTCGACTGCTGATGTAGTCAACCTGTTCCAGGTCGATGATGATCCAGTACGATTTCGTCGCGATGAGCGAGTCGAGCACATAATCGATTTCATCGGAGGTGCTGAATTCGATATACCCTCCGACCGCCACGACAGCGATTGGCTTGAGCGGCTCTCTGGGAGATTTTTGCAGCGTCGAGTTTACCAATGGAAAATAGGTCCGGTTGTTGTCCTTTCCTCTCGATCTTTTATGACAAAAGGGTGCGATAAATTTCAAAGGGTAAATTAAGGTTGGTTTCACTAGAAGTCAACAGAAAAATGTTGCATTTTTATTTCTCCTGAGCTACGTTAGGCGAGCGATGAATCGAACCATCTTACATCTGGACATGGATGCCTTCTTTGCTGCCGTGGAGCAATTGGACCATCCCCACTATCGCGGCAAACCTGTCATCGTTGGCGCGGATCCCAAAGGCGGACAGGGCCGGGGGGTTGTTGCGACCGCCAGTTACGAAGCGCGCAAATACGGCATTCACTCGGCCATGCCGATCTCGCAGGCGTATCGGCGTTGTCCGCACGGAATTTATCTGCGCGGCCGGCACAAAAGGTACGCTGAGCAGTCGCGCGCCATGATGGACATTCTCAGGGAGTTCACTCCTGTCATTCAGAAGATCAGCATCGACGAAGCGTTCCTGGATCTGACCCAGAGCCTGAATCTCTTTGGCGACGCCGAGTCACTGGGTCGACAAATCAAGGCCCGGATTCTGGAGCAGCTCCAGCTCACGGCCTCGATTGGCATCGCGCCCAACAAATTCGTTGCCAAGATCGCGTCTGATTTAGACAAACCCGACGGCTTTGTGGTGGTCAGGCCAGGGGAAGAGAAAGATTTCTTGCATCCGTTGCCTATTTCGAGGCTCTGGGGCGTGGGCAAAAAGACCGAAGCCGTCCTGCGCGAGCTCGGCATCGAAACCATTGGGCAGATTGCAGACGCCTCCGAGGTCGAGCTGAACAAGAGGTTTGGCAAGTGGGGCAACGCCTTGTGGCGTTTGTCGCACGGGCTCGATGCCCGTGCGGTGGAAACCACGGAGGTGCAAAAATCCATCAGCCAGGAGCGGACGTTCGACGTTGATACCGATGACCGCGAGCTGATCGAGCAGACACTCTTCCGCCTGGCCGATTCCCTCTCCCGCATGATGCGCAAGGACAGGTTGAAAGGCCGCACCATTACCCTGAAAATCCGCTTCGAGGATTTTTCCACCTTTACCCGCAGCAAAACGTTCGCGGATTTCATCGACTCGACGCAGATCATCAAAGGGGTCGCCATCTCGCTCTACCGGCGATTCAGCAAGAGCAAGAGAAAAGTGCGATTGCTGGGGATCGGTGTCTCGCAGCTCAACTCCGTCTCTGGCGAACAGTTGGGCTTGTTCGACCAGGAAGCGCCGCTCAACACCAAATTGACGAAATTGCTGGATTCGCTCAAGGAAAAATTCGGCGAAGATGCCGTGCAGCGTGCGGCTTTGCTGGAGCGAAAGAAACCTACCCCATAACTTGTCCTCCCGCTTTGTCTGGTTTTCCGCACCAACGCCCCATTCGACACCCATGTGCTGTCCTTCGCTGAGGCACGATTTCACGGCGCAACAGAATTCAGCAGCACACCGCCGGGCTTTGTCTGCTTAACTCCTTGAAAATTTGGGATCTTTCTTCGTCGCCACCGCCATCCTGACGGTGGCACGGAGCTTGCGTCTCCTGGCGCGATTGTTAAGACCATGACACGACTATGAAGAAATATCAATTTGTTTTTCCCACTCCCTGGCTCTGCGTCACCCTGATGTGCGCGTTGAGCGCATGCACGGGCCTGCGCACTCTGCCACAAAAGCAGAGCGTGCACGACGAGATTCGGCCCGGAGACGCGGTGGATGTCAAGTTTGACTACTATCCGGATTTGAACCAGACTTTCCTGATTCCGCCGGACGGTAAGGTCTGGCTCAAGGCGGTTGGCGAGCTGAAGGTCGTCGGTTTGGCAGGAATTGAATTACAGGCTATCCTGCGCGCTGAATATGGCGACATTCTGGCCATGCCCAATCTGAGCGTTGACGTCCGGCGACATGCGCGTTTTGCCGTCTATGTCACGGGTCAGATCAAACGGCCCGGCATTGTCAAATACGAGCGCAACCTGACGGTCGCACGTGGCATTCTTTTGGCCGGTGGATTGAAGGTCAAAGCATCGAGCTACGACATTTACGTCTTCAGAAGCGTTGGGGAAAAGGGCTTGCGTGGGTTCAAGATCGAGTGGAGCCGTCACGCCGGCCAAAAGGGAATGAACAAGAACTTCAAACTCGCGCCTTTCGACATCGTTTATGTGATGCCGTCACCCGAGGCAAAGAGTCGAAGTGGCATTGAAATTTGAGGCCTATTGAATGACTGATGATGAGAGATTTCGCAACAAGCTCCCGAGTTTACATCTATTCTGCACCGATGAATCTCTAAGTGGTCCGTTCTGTGATGTCGATTTTATCCGAGCGCACTACCGAGCGCGGTTGGAGAAGGATACGTTGCCCGCGGGCGCCGAGTACATCATCTCCAATAGCACCACCGCCGATATGAAGACGTTGCGGGAGCGCATCTTTGCCCTCAATCAAAACGACGGTAGAAATGTGGTTCTGTTCAATTCGCCCTACCAGGCGAGCATCGCCCCGGAGCTGATGCTCGAGTTTGCCTGGGAGCGGTCGAAGAGCGGCCACGAACGCATTTTGATCGTGGACTGCAACGCGCGCACCCCTGCTTTGAACCGCGTTTATCAATTGTCGCGCGGCGTCGGGCTGGCAGAGCATGTCATCGGCACGCACGATCTGCACGAAATTATCATGAGAACGAATCTTCACAACGTCTTTTTGATCAGGAGCGGCAGTCTCAAGTTGGACCCGGTACACACGCTGATGTCCAAGCGGCTTGCCCGGCTGTTCAAGCGGGTTTGCAGCCAGTTTGATTTTGTCCTGGTCAATACGCCACCCTACCGGGACTACGTTGACGCATTTGTCCTGGCCAAATTCATCCACCCTCTGGTGCTTCTTGTGTTGAGCTCCCGCTATTCGAGCTGGTCCCAAACCCGCGATATTCGCGATGAGCTGGCTGTGCTTGACGTGAACGTTTTGGGGGTCCTCAACAACCGGTAAGCGAAACCTTTTTTCCCTTCTCCCAACCAGTACAAATCCCTAAATTAGCTTGACTCCAAGTCGCAGATTATCTATATTCCTCCTTGTTTTTAAACGGCCTTCAGTCCAGGTCTGCGATGTTCCCGTTCGCAGGAATAAACAGATGGGCGATTTTGTTTAAATACCAGATTTTTGTCACTTAGCTTGCGGACCAGCGGTCGGGTCGACCAAATAATGTCAAAGAATGGAGACAATACATTTCATGACCGGACTTGATGTTGGACTTTTGCTCGTGTATGGCACCGTCCTGTTGATGCTGGTGGTTTTCGGTCTTCACAAGTATTTTTTGCTCTGTTTATACTGGAAATACAAGAACGTTTGTCCCTATCAGGCGGAGCACCAGGATGAGCTGCCCGCGGTAACGGTACAACTCCCGATTTTTAATGAGCGATACGTCGTCAAACGGCTTATCGACGCGGTCTGTTCACTGGACTATCCGAAGGATTTGCTCGAGATTCAGATTCTGGATGACTCGACCGACGAGACCAGCGACATCTGCCGGAATCTCGTTGAGGCGTATCAAGAGCAAGGCTTCAGCATTGAGCATATTCAACGCCCGAACCGGGTTGGGTTTAAAGCCGGCGCGCTCGACTATGGTCTGAAAATCTGCAAAGGTGAGTTTTTGGTGATTTTCGATGCGGATTTCGTGCCCCAGCCAGATTTTCTGCAGCAAACCATCCCCTATTTCCAGAATAAGGAAATCGGTCTGGTGCAGACGCGCTGGGGACATATCAACCGCGATTATTCATTGCTGACCAGAATTCAATCGATGTTTCTCGACGGCCATTTTATCATCGAACACGTGGCGCGCAACCGGTCTGGCCGTTTTTTTAATTTTAACGGCACAGCAGGCATCTGGCGTCGGGACGCGATCACCGACGCGGGTGGCTGGCAACACGACACGCTAACCGAGGACCTGGATCTCAGTTACCGGGCTCAGTTGGCAGGGTGGAAGTTCCTGTACCTGCCGGATGTTGTCGCGCCAGCCGAGTTGCCGGTTGAAATGAATGCCTATAAGTCGCAACAGCACCGCTGGGCAAAAGGATCGGTGCAAACGGCCAAGAAGCTGCTGCCCGCGATCATGAAAAGCAAGATCCCATTGTTTGTCAAGCTGGAAGCCAGCGTTCATCTGTTCAGCAATTTCACCTACCTGTTCATGACGATTCCAGCGATTCTGATGCCGATTGTTTTGCATATTCAGCTCGACCGGGGGTGGCAGTGGATGGTCTACATTTATCTATTCACGTTTTTTTCGGCCTCATTGTCCGTGATCTTGTATTACCTGGTTTCGCAGCGGGAGAGCAGCAAGGGATGGAAAGAACAGATTCCGTACATGCCACTGTTGATGTCCCTCGGAATCGGGTTGTCGATCAACAACGCCAAGGCGGTGTTAGAGGGAATCTTCAACCACACCAGCGAGTTCAAGCGAACGCCGAAGTACAAGATCGAGAGATCAGAAGACACCTGGCGTAAGAAACACTATCACGCTGAATTCAATTTGCAGCCGGTCATTGAAATTCTGCTCGGCGGCTATTTCATCGCCGCATTTGTGAGCTTGCTTGGTAAGGGATTGTACGTTTCAATTCCGTTCTTCTTTCTGTTTCAATTCGGATTTATCTACATTGGCTTGACATCGTTGCTGCAGTCTAAACCGTTCACCCTTTCGCTGCGTCATCTCAGACTATTCTTTCAGAATGCGATCCTGGTGTTTACGAAATGGCTGTTCTAAGCCCCGGCAACGAACAAAAACCGCTTGCTATTTTCTGGAGATTTCTTAATTTAGGGTGCAGGTTTGATTTTGTTTGCCTAAAATCGAACCTGCACCCTAAGTTATTCAGGTAACTTTGTAACGAATCTTGTGCATCAACAAGGAGATGTTCGATGGCTACACCGCAGACCTTCACCGATGATAATTTTCAGTCCGAGGTCCTTTCTTCCGATGTTCCGGTTTTGGTAGACTTCTGGGCCGAGTGGTGCGGACCGTGCAAGATGATTGCGCCATCTATCGCCGAACTTGCGACTGAATTCGAGGGCAGAGCCAAGATAGGCAAGTTGGATGTAGATAGCAATCAGACGGTCGCCAGTCAGTACGGTATCCGCAGCATCCCGTCGCTTTTGATTTTCAAAAATGGCGAAGTGGTTGAGCAAATCGTTGGTGCCGTGCCGAAAAACGCAATTCAGTCTAAACTGGAAGCGACACTTTAATCCCATCGCAATGAATTGGAAGGGCACTTGAAAGCGAGTTCAAGTGCCCTTTTTTATGTGCACGGTCATCCAGCATGAGTTTTGACGTTCTTGTTGCCGGCGCCGGACCCGCCGGACTTTCTGCCGCTTTCGCCGCCGCCAAAGGCGGTGCCCGGGTCGCTGTTTTCGAGCGCAGCAAAGAAATCGGCTATCCCATCCATACCAGCGGTGGAAGCTGGATTGACGAGCTGCGCAAACTGGACATCCCGCAGCGATTTATGTCTCCCGTGCGGCAGGGGGTTTTCGTCTCACCTCATGAACGTGCCACCTTCACCTATGACGAGCCTCTGAGCTGCGTCCTCGATGTTCGTGGCCTGTACCAGTATTTGGCGGAGCTCGCCTCGCAGGCGGGCGCGGTGATTTTTGTTGACAGTCCGGTGACTCAGCCTTTTATGAACGGGGGCGAGCTTGCGGGTTTGCGGGTGCATCAGTTCGGACACCAGGTCACGTTTGAAGCACGTCTGGTGATTGACGCGAGCGGTGCCGCTGGTTTTGTTGCGCGCAGATTGGGGCTGACCAGCGGCGTTCGAAGAGTCGGGGTCGGGGCCGAGTATGACCTCTATGCACCGGACTGGCCGGCGGGGAAGGTGGCGCTGCTTTTCGGGAGCCATATCGCGCCCAAAGGCTACGGCTGGGTTTTTCCGCACACCAACCGCCGTGTCCGGGTCGGGATTGGCCTCATTCGCCCGGACACGAAAAAGAGTCCTCGACATTATCTCGAGACCCTGCTAGCAAAGCGCACGCTATTCAGCGATGAATTGGCTCGCATCAGTCGGCTGGAGCTCCACACCGGTATCATTCCGAGCGAGGGCTGCGTGCAGCCGACTGTCGCCAACCATTTCATGATCACCGGTGATGCCGGCGGGTTGGTTTCGACGCTGCTGGGGGAGGGCATTCGTTTCGCGATTTCGATTGGACGGATGGCCGGGGAGGTGGCAGCTGAGGCTGTGAGGGAGGAACGCTATGATGTGCAATTCTTGAGGAAATATGAGAGAAGCTGGAAGAAAAGATATGGCAGGATGTTTCAAATAGGCGCCCTGCTCAACGACCGTCTGGCCAGTTACTCAGACGACCAGTGGGACGAAAAGATTCGCGCCCTCGCCCGGATGGAACCGGTGCTCGTTGCCCGAATCCTGAAAGGCGACTTCACCTATAAGCTGCTTCTGGACCTCATCAAGACGCGAACCCATCTCGTGAGTCGTACGTTCTCATCCGGCCTGAAATCTCTCTTGAAAAATGCTTGATTTTGTCGAATAGAATTCATAATTTTTTTTGCTGGCTACCTGCTTGCCACGTCAATGAGTTTAGTGATAAAATGAACACGTTTGAACGGAACTGAATCGAAGATTGTATCATCGCGTTGTAATACATAACATAAGCAATCAGAAATGAATGCCATTGCTTGATTTGATGCGAAAAGTGAATCAAGACAATGGCATTTTTTTTCGATGCCATCTCACACGCAGGAGTGACTAGATGTTTGCTCTCATTATGGCAGGGGGATTGGGCACGAGGTTTTGGCCCAAAAGCCGCAAAGGGCATCCCAAACAGGTCCTGGAGATTATCGGTGAGAAATCGTTGCTCCAGAACACCGTTGAGCGATCGGAGAAGATAATTCCAACAGACAAAATTTTCGTCGTCTCTACTCGAGAACAAGTGGCCCAAATAAAGAAGCATATTGGCGCCGTGCCGGATGCCAATATCATCACTGAACCCAAGAGAAAAAACACGGCACCCTGCATCGGGCTGGCGGCTTTGTTCATGGAACGCCTGGACCCGGAGGCGGTCATGGTCGTTTGCCCTGCGGACCACTTGATTTCCAACTATGAGGTGTTCAACGAAACGTTGAGAGTCGGCGAGAAGGTCGCCTCCGAAACGAATGGGCTTGTGCTCATCGGCATAGAGCCACACTATCCGGCAACAGGCTACGGCTACATCCAGTTCAGGCAAAACCTGCAGCACATCGGGGATATCAGCCTGTTAAAAGTCAAAGCGTTTGCGGAAAAACCGAACCGGGAAACCGCTGAACGGTTCCTGCGCAGCGGCGATTTTCTCTGGAACAGCGGCATCTTTATCTGGAAAATCCAAACCATCCTGCGCGAGATCGAAGAACATGTGCCCCAGCTTTATGACGGCTTGATGGAGATTCGCGCGGCCATCGGGACGCCCCGGCAGGAGGAAACGATCAACCGGGTGTATTGTCAAATTCGCAGCATTTCCATCGACTATGGTGTTATGGAGAAAGCCAAAGAGGTCATGGTGTTGAAGGGCAATTTTGGCTGGAATGATCTGGGCAGTTGGGACGAGGTGTATAAACTCAGGGAAAAGGATAAAAACGAGAATGCGCTGATCGGTGAGCACATCATCAAGGATTCCACGGGTTGTTATATCGATGCGCCCGAGAAGTGCATTGCTGTGATTGGCATGGAGAATCTGGTCGTGGTTGATACCAGGGATGCGCTGCTCATCTGTCCACGCGACCGCGTGCAGGAGGTCAAGGATATTGTTGAAATTGCCAAACGTAAGAAGATGGAGCGCTTTTCATAATCGTGTAAGATGACTATCGACGATGTTCTTGATAAGCTCGAAGAGCTGCTGGATGGTTTGTCCATCGAAATCCGCTATGAGAAAGGGGACTTTCATGGGGGCTTGTATCGATACCGGGACAAGCAGCAAATGGTGATCAACAAAGACCTTGCTATTGAGCAAAAGATCAGGATAATCGCAGATGAGATAAGAACAAATGTCGAATTTGACAACCTGTATTTGGTCCCTGCTCTGAGAGAGGTAATCGAGAATGCAAGTCGTGTGGAGTAATCAAAATGGCATGAACAGCTCTAAAGAAGGGAAGACGATGGAAAGAAAAGACTTAACCAAATACTTTAGTGAAAGCCTGTTTATCGCAAGCCTGCAGGCAACCACCAAAGAGGAATCCCTGGAAGAGCTGGCCGGACTCTTTGTTGACAACAAGAGCATTCGCAATAAGGAAATCGTTATCGAAATGCTCCAAAAACGAGAGACGCTTGGCAGCACCGGTATCGGCAAGGGCGTTGCGATTCCACACGGCCGAACCACGGCGGCTATCGATGTCAAGATTGCGTTTGGCCGGTCGGAGAAGGGCATCGAATTCGCTGCCATCGATGAAAAGCCAGTTTATTTGATTTTTCTCGTTTTGGCGCCGCCCCAGGAAGAAAACAACCGGTATTTGCCGGTTTTGGGAAAGCTCGTGGAAGTCTTGCATGATAACGCGAATCGGGAAAAGCTGCTCAAAGTTGAAAACTACACGGATCTCATCCAGACGATCGAGGGGGTAGGGTAATGTTAAACAAACAGTTGGAGCTACTGGTGGCGTTGCAAGATCTGGATATCATGATCAAGGACGTCGAGGAGGTCAAGCAACTTGGCTTCGAGGTCGAGGGACGGGAAAAGCTGGAGGAGGCCCGCCACGAGCTCGTCGGAAAGATCAGCAAACCCCTGGTGTTCAATTATGAGAAACTGAAAAAGAGATACAAACGCGCAATCGTACCCGTGAAACAGGATGTTTGCCTGGGCTGCTTCATGCGCGTGCCCACGCAGTTGATCACCCGTGGGCGCAGCGATCAGGACGTGATAAACTGTGAGGGGTGCGGTCGAATTCTTTACTGGTACGAGTAACCAACCTAACCTGAGTCATTCATTCACCGCAAAGGCGCGAAGCACGCGAAGTTTTCGCAGATTCATGAATTATTCAGGCGACAAGGGCGTTTCGTAAATCGCGTACTTCTTGTAGATTGTGGCCCCAAGTCCCTGCAGGGCACGATTCATCAAGGTGTTGTCCTCCAGGATCCAGGAAAACTCCCCGAGTGAATACCCCTTCTCTGTTCCCCGTCGATAGGTTTCATAATAAAACGCCGGTGCCAGGCCGCGCTTGCGTTGAAACTTCTGTCGCACGCCCAGTGTGATGACGCGCACCCGCTTTATCTTTTTCTTGTTCAACAGCAGTTTGAAAATGCCGAATGGCAACAAGCGACCGTTCAGGTCCTTGATGATCTCATTGAAATCCGGCACAGCCAGGGAAAAGCCGGCCGGTTCACCATCGACCTCCGCGATGTACACAATGTCCGGGTCGACCGCGGGTTTGAGATCTTCGGCCAGATGTTTGAATTCGTCATCGGTCATGGGCACGAACCCCCAGTTGTGTTGCCACGCGTCGTTGTAAATCTCTTTGACAATTTCTACTTCTTGCTCGAATTGCTTCATGTTGATGGTGCGAAATGTGAGCGTCTTGTCTTGCAGGGTTTTCTGTGCGAATTTGACAAACCGCTCCGGAATCGGCATACTGCTATCGAAGCAATAGGCATAGAGCTCTTTGCATTTCTTCAGGCCTGCCTCTTCTGCCAGGCTGAGATAGTACCGGGGATTGTAGGTCATCATGATCACGGGGCTCGAGTCGAAACCATCGTAGAGCAGCCCCCAGGTGTCGTTGCTGGAAAAATTTGCCGGTCCCCGCATCAGGGTCATCTCCTTGCCGCGAAGCCATGCCTTAGCAGTTTCGAGCAGCTTGCTTGCGACCTCCGCATCATGGACGCTTTCGAAAAAGCCGAAAAAGCCAGTGGTTTCATCGTGGAAGCGATTGTGGTTGTTGTTGAGAATGGCCGCAATTCTGCCCACCAGCTCTCCATTCTTGCGGGCGAGAAAGAGTTCTGCCTCGGAGTGAAGAAAAAAGGGATTTTTGTTCTTGTTGAGGATTCTTTTCATGTCGATGAGCAGCGGGGGCACCCAGTGCTCATCATCGCGATAGATTTTCCACGGCAGCTTGATAAAATCGTTGAGGTCTTTTCTCGAGTGCACCTGCACGATGTCGATGGTGTTCATCGCTCCCCTTCCTCTGAAATAGCGTTCGCCGCTAAATTAACCCAAACTCCTTGCCCAAGCGCTCGAAAACATCCAGGACGATGTTGAGCTCTTCATCGGTATGCGTCGCCATGTAGCTGGTTCGGATGAGCGACTTGCCGGGCGGGACGGCTGGCGGAATCGCCGGGTTGGCAAAAACGCCGTTTTCAAACAGCTTTTTCCAGAAGACGAACGTGTCGGCGTCCTCGCCGATCACGATGGGGATAACCGGGCTTTCGCTGCCGCAGGTGTCGAAACCAAGCTGGTCAAATGCGCGCTTCATCTTGTTGACGTTGTGCCAAAGTTTTTCACGACGCTCGGGTTCTTTTTTGATAATGTCGAGCGCAGTCAAAACCGAGGCGGCATTGGCCGGCGGAATGCTGGCAGAAAAAATCAGCGCCCGCGCATGGTGCTTAACATAATGAATGACACTTTCGGTAGAAGCGATGAACCCGCCCAGAGAGGCGAACGACTTGCTAAAGGTCCCCATGGTGATGTCGACCTCCTGCTCCAGGCCGAAGTGCTCGGCGGTGCCGCGACCATTCTTTCCGAACACGCCTATGGAGTGGGCGTCATCGACCATGACACGCGCACCATATTTCTTTGCCACTTTGACGATGTCTGGCAAGTCGATGAGATTGCCCTCCATGCTGAAAACGCCGTCCACGACGATGAGCTTGCCGGCGTTTGGATTGCTGGCGGCCAACAGCCGTTCCAGATCTCGCATGTTGTTGTGCTTAAACTTGACCACCCTGCCAAATGAGAGGCGGTTGCCATCCACGATGCTCGCGTGGTTCTTCCTGTCTGCGAAGATAACATCATCTTTGCCGACGATCGTGGCCAGGGTGCCCAGATTGGTCTGGAAGCCGGTAGAGAAGACCAGCGCCGCTTCGGCTGCCATGAATTCAGCCAGTCTCTGCTCCAGCTGCTCGTGTAGAGAAAGGGTGCCATTTAGAAAACGCGAGCCGGTGCAACCGGACCCAAATTTTTCGATCGCATCTTGTGCTGATTTCTTGATGCGCGCATCCTGCGTGAGCCCCAGGTAGTTGTTTGAGCCGATCATAATGAGCTTGTGACCGTCGATGACGACTTCCGAGTCCGCCCCTGATTCAATTGCCTTGAAGTATGGATACCAACCTTGTGCCTGTAATTCTCTTGCACGCGTAAAGTTCTTGCACTTATCGAATAGATCCAAGTTGTGGTCTCCTTTAGTGATTGAGTTCGCATGGTTGGAAGGCCTAAATATACTTAATGCTGGAGAAGAAATCAAGGCAAAAAGTGCTGCCACAATCAAAACAGGGGCTTGATTCTTTCCTCGAATCTGGCTATTTTGGCTCCGGTTCACCATGACAGACAAGACCACTTTACATCAGAGCAAATCCATTTCTGCGCTCGATATCCACTTTGCGCGCCTGATGGCGCGACTGTCGGAATCCAAGAACGAGGCACTGTTTCTGGCCGCCGTGCTGGTCAGTAGTCAAACCCGGGCCGGCCATGTCTGCCTGGACCTGAATGACCTGTGTGATTCAACATTCCTGCGCGAGCAGTTTGGCGATGATCTCGGGTCTTTGCCGGTTACCGCACTCCAGGAGATCGAGTCGACGCTCGCCGCCGAATCGGTCGTGGTGGGGCGGCCGGGTGAATTCAAACCCCTCATCCTCGACTCTCATAACCGACTCTATCTCAACCGCTATTGGCGCTACCAGGAGGCCCTCGCCCGGTTCATCAAGAACAGCGGGCATCTGGCGCAGAAGCATTTCGATTCTCAGGAGTTGAAAGAACGGCTGGATCGTTTCTTCGCTCCGCCGTCTGCCGGTGAAGTCGACTGGCAAAAAGTGGCGGTCATCATCGCCGTGATGAGAAAGTTCTGTGTGATCACGGGCGGCCCTGGAACAGGCAAGACGTTTACGGTCGCCAAGATTATCGCAATCTTGCTGGAGCTCAGCGGCGATGATGAGCTGCGCGTTGTTCTGGCGGCCCCGACCGGCAAGGCGGCGGTCCGGTTGCAGGAGGCGATACAAGCGGCCAAAGAGCATCTTCCGTGCACACCACATCTCAAAGCAGCGATTCCGGAAGAGGCCTCGACCCTTCACCGGCTGCTGGGCACCCGTCGCTACTCCCCCTATTTTCGTCACAATGCAGACCGTCCTCTGGAGGTGGATGTCCTCGTCGTCGACGAGGCCTCCATGGTGGATATCGCTCTCATGTCCAAGCTTGTCCAGGCGCTGCCGCCGCACGCACGACTCATTCTGCTTGGCGACAGCAACCAGCTCGCCTCCGTTGAGGCAGGTGCCGTGCTTGCAGATATCTGCCCCCAGGAGCAGGTGCACACCTTTTCAACAAGATTTGCGAGTCGCCTCGCTGAGGTTTATGGCCGGGAGCTTCCGGTCGAGACCGTGGACTCCGAAGGCGTCCACGACAGCATCGTCTTGCTGCAGAAAAGCTACCGGTTTGCGTCACAAAAGGGCATCGGCGAGATAAGCAGTGCCGTGAATGCGGGAGATGGAGCGGGTGCCCTGAACGTGCTCAAAGCGGACGATCTTCCGGATGTCTCCTTGAACAGCCTGAGCGAGGACGGGTTGAAGCGCATGGTTCTGCAGCCCTTCCAGACCCATTCTGTTCTGCATGAGCCGGCCGAGATGTTCGCGCGTTTTGCGAGATTTCGAATTCTTTGTGCCGTGCGGGAGGGGCCACAGGGTGTGAGCAGGATCAATGCGCGGATTGAGGAGTTCAACAGGAAGGAGCTGGGTGTCAAGCGCACCGAGATCTGGTATCCGGGCCAGCCCATCCTGATCGCCCGGAACGATTACCAGATGCACCTGTTCAACGGTGACTTCGGCATCATCCTGCCGGATCCGGACGCGAATAACGAGCTGAAAGCATATTTCCCGGCAGGAGGCAATGCCTTCCGCAAGATCCGGCCGTTCAGGCTTCCGGAGCACGAGACCGCCTACGCGATGACCGTGCACAAGAGCCAGGGCTCGGAGTTCGAGCACGTGCTTTTGCTATTGCCCGCAATGGATTCACCCATCCTAACGAGAGAACTGATCTACACTGGCATCACGCGTGCTGCCAGATCCGTTGAAATTTGGGGGGATGAGGGCGTGTTCAAAGCGGCAGTTGCCAGGCGTGTGAAGCGGGCTTCCGGGTTGCGAGAGGCATTGTGGGGGGCGACAGACTTCGCTGCGAAAAAAGTCATTTAGCGCTTCGCGCCGTCATTTGCCC
>JBHHXT010000103.1:0-16440 GCA_046757165.1 bacterium
ACACCGACGCGATGGTGTTTGGCATTCAGTTCTTGCCATTTTCCAATTTCTATCAAATCCGTCTAACGGCAGAATACCGCCTGGGAATGCGTGGATTAGGCGACAGATTGATCGCAGGCTTGCAGTTCGCTTTCTGATTTGAACGGGTTCATGCCGGCCGGGCAGCGCGCCCGGGCCCGCAAGCATTCTTTCTGGTACCAAAATTTAGGAGGCTTAGATGAAAAAGTTCACAAAGACATCAATCAACGGAGTCGTCACGACGATGGCGACCCTGTTGCTGGCTTCCGTCACGCTGGCCGCCACAGGCGACAGCGGGTCTGATTACACCGCGACAGACCTCGACAACGGCGGGTCGATCACCGGTACGATTCGCTTTGCCAGCGACTTGCCTGATCTAAAAGACATAAAAGTCAGCAAGGACAAAAAGGTGTGCGGTAAACACCGGGCCGATGAGTCACTGGCGGTTAATCCAGAAAGCAAAGGTCTGAAAAATGTTGTGGTCTACTTGCGAAACGTGAAGACAGGAAAAGAATGGATTGACCCCGAAACCGCGCCAACCATGGATCAAAAGGGTTGCAGGTTTTCTCCACGCGTGTTGGTCGTCGCCGCCGGAGAAAAGCTCAACATGCTGAACAACGATGGCATTCTGCACAACATCCATACCCGCAGTCGAATCAATCGAGAGTTGAACAAAGCGCAGCCGAAATTCCTGAAGAAGATAAAGATCGGGTTTGACGAGCCGGAATTTGTGAAGGTCACCTGCGACGTTCACAACTGGATGACGGGCTGGATCGTGGTGGCGGCAAACCCCTATTATACTGTCACGGACGCAAGCGGACGATTCGAGCTGACCAACATCCCGCCGGGCACCTATGAGCTCGAAATCTGGCAGGAAAAGCTCGGACAGCAGAGGCGACAGGTAGAGGTGAAAGCAAGTGAAGTGACAACCGTGAATGCCGAGTTGAAATAGGCGCTCGCCTGATACGTCTGGTGGTTCTGGACAGCAGCCTGGGAGATTCTCTGCCAGGCTGCTTTTTTGTTTCATCGGCTTGAAATCCCCCAATGTGTCTTAAAGATTTGCGCCTGGTATTGTACCCGATGCCGTGGCTTGCGTTTTTCTTTGCATTTTCAGGCAAGATTTAGTATACTTGTTGCGATCATCCGAATTCTACAGGAAGTCAAAATGAACCAGATGGGACTGGCGTTCGTGCTTGTTCTTTCGCTGGCGTTTTCCTGCTCGCCGACGAGCCGCGCCAATAGGAAGCCCTACGAAGACGATGTTCTGCGGCACGCGACGCTCGCCGTCGCTCCACTCGCCGCGCAGCCGCAATTCCTCACCTCTGAGGAAAACGCCGGCGAGTTCGTCCTGACCATGCCAGCGGAGATTTATCGCTCCTATTTTGAAGAAGGGCTTGCCCTCTCGCTGCAATCACGTGCAAAGTTTGAAACCATACGCCCGGCCATGTTCAAATCCGCGCCGTCGCTGCAGCCACGAATTCTGCCCACACAAGATGACAGCTTTATCAGCCTCAACCTGCCGACCGAGCCCCTGGAGTTCGATTCTCTGGCGGCCGATTTTACGTTGTTCCTCGAGGATGTACGCGCGGAACTGACGCGGGAAAATGTGGAGCAGGGGGACCCGCGCAGGTCGATTTCCGGCTCCAGAAACGGGACCCCGCAGCCGCCGTTTTCCAGGGCCGCTGCAGGCCCGATTCTGTTCGTGCAAACCGCACAGTTTGCCTTCATCGATAATCACACCCACGAGCTGGTTCACTACGGCACCGCTCGCAGCGCGACGGTCTGGCAGGAGGAGATGCCCGAGTTTCTGCTCAAGAGTGCGCTCGATGACCTGGCCAAGATGCTCTTGTCGGGCACCTCCTTCATAAAGTAGGACATGCGATACCCTTGTGCCCCACAGGCACGCTGTGCAGGCGGACACCCTTTTCCGGGCTGAGTTATGGAACAAGGTTCCGTTCAGCATGCACGCCAGTATCATGACGAATCGGGAGGGATCATGTTACGAGCGATTGTCCACCCTGTCTCGCCCCGGATCACAGAGTGTGAGCTGACCCACCTGGAAAGAACGCCGATCGACCCCAAGCTGGCCGCGCAGCAGCATCAGGCGTATTGTGCCCTGCTGCGGGACCTCGGGGTCCAGGTCGTCGAATTGAGTGCGAAAGAGGTCTTCCCTGATGCTGTTTTCGTCGAGGACACGGCCGTCGTCTTCGATGACGTCGCGGTCAGCACCAATATGGGCGCGGCCTCGCGCCGTGGAGAAGTTGCGGCGGTTGAAGCCGTGCTGAGCAAGCACCGGTTGCTCGCACGTGTCCAGCCGCCGGCCACTCTCGAGGGCGGCGATGTCGTGCTGATCGGCAACACAGTGTTTGTCGGCAGAACCGGGCGCACCAACAACGCCGGAATTCGAGCGTTGCGGCACATTTTGCAGCGATTTGACTACCACGTTCTGACGGTCGAAACCCGGGGGTGCCTGCACCTCAAATCGGCCGTTACCGCCATCAGTGAGCGCTCCCTGCTGGTCAATCCCGATTGGGTCGATCTGACGCCCTTTTCCGATTTCAATGTTATCACCGTCGATGAAAGTGAGCCCCGGGCCGCCAATGCCTTTTACCTCGAGGAAACCGTGTGCTTGCATGCCGGCTTTCCCAAAACCGTTGCGCTGTTGCGCGAGTTGGAGTTCAAGGTCGCCACGGTCGATATCTCGGAGTTCCTCAAGGCAGAGGGCGGGCTCTCCTGCTTGAGTATTCGTTTTCAAGCTTGACATTCTACGAATTCCTTTGAAAGATGGAACACGGATGAAACGGATTTAGCGGTTCGGAACGGAATGGACGTAATTTTGATTGACGTAATGTGTCGAAGCAGAGGAGTTTTTTGGTTTTCACCCAAGATCAGATCGGTGTAAATCCGTTCAATCCGTCAAATCCGCGTTCCATTCGGCGCATGGCTGAGCGCGACTGATGCCTTTCCGGCTGCTATTTTCGTTGAGCACTGGAGGGCGTTTTCAACGTTAAATTTTTATTGAGATCGTTGAAATTTACGCACAATTTTCTTATATTCAATGTTTGACTTGAAGAGGGGATGAAGCCCTTTCACCGAGACTGGCTCTTCGGTTCTGGATGAGACAGAGTGTGCGGATTGAGACTGATTTTTCTTCAAGAATCTGAAGTCAAACCCTAGCGCGGCAAAGCCGCATGAAATTATGAACCGCAAAGACGCAAAACCCGCAAAGGTTCCAATTTTAAGAGACGGGCTCTAACGATGAGTGAATAATCTATCATATTATGACCTTTGCGTTCATTGCGTCTTTGCGGTTTAATTTTCTTGCAAAAAAATGCAAAAGCTCGGCGCTAATACTATAAATAAAGAAAGGAAGTCGTTGTATGGCAACCAAAACCAAAACCCAAAAGAGCACGCAAGAGTTCGAGTACAAGGCGGAAATGAAGCAGCTGCTTCATTTGATCGTGCATTCGCTCTACACGCACCCGGAGGTTTTCTTGCGGGAGCTGATTTCGAACGCCTCGGATGCCCTCAACAAGATTCGGTTCAGGATGCTGACCGACACCGACGTCCTAGACCCGGACGCAGACCTGACCATCAAGATCGAGCTCGATGAAAAAGAGCAAACCCTGTGTATTGAGGATAGTGGCATCGGCATGACCCGGGACGACTTGATCAACCGAATCGGCACCGTCGCCAGCTCCGGGACGATAGAATTTCTGAAGCAGATGGAAAAACTGGACAAGCCGGTGGATGCCAACCTGATCGGGCAGTTCGGCGTCGGGTTCTATTCGGTGTTCATGGTCACCGATGAAATCACCGTCGAAACCCGTCATGCAAACAAAGGCTCCAGAGGGTACCGCTGGCGTTCAGACGGTCAGGGCAAGTTTACTATCGAGAGAATCGACAAGAAAACGCGCGGCACGAAAGTTTTTTTCAAGCTCGAGGAGCAGCACAAAGACTTCAGCCAGGCCGTCCGCGTCAAGAGTATCATCCAGAAGTACTCCAACTTCGTGGACTTTCCCATCTTCGTAGACAAAGAGGAAGTCAACCGGGTCAGCGCGCTCTGGCACCGCAATAAAGACGACATCAAGGATGAGGAGCTGACCGAATTCTACAAGTTTGTCTCCAACGATTTCAGCCCGCCTCTCGGGCACCTGCATCTCTCCATTGAAGGGGCGGTGAACTTCAAAGCCCTGATTTTCATTCCTGAGACTGCGCCGCCGCTGATGTTCAAGGAGTACCTCGAGAAGTCGCTCCACCTTTACTCCAGCAAAGTCTTTATTCAGGATGATTGCCAGGAGCTGCTGCCGGAGTACTTGCGCTTTTTGCGCGGTGTGGTCGATACCGAGGACCTGCCGCTCAATGTTTCGCGCGAGGTGACGCAATCCAGTCCGGTCATGGCGAAAATCAAAAGCATTCTGACCAAGCGCTTCCTGGGTTTTCTGCAGGAGTGGGCGAAGAGCGCTCCGGCGAAATACAAAAAATTCTACAACAACTTCGGTCCCATGTTCAAGACGGGCGTTAACACGGATTTTGCCAACAAAGACAAGATCATCGAGTTGCTGCGTTTTGAAAGCACCCGGACAGGGAAAGACGAGCTGACCTCGCTGAAAGAGTACGTCTCGCGCATGCAGGAGGGGCAAAAGGAGATTTACTATCTCACCGGCGAGCATCGTGAAATCATCGAGCGCAATCCGAACCTGGAGTACTTCAGGAAAAACGACCTGGAGGTGTTGTTGTTCTCAGACCCCTTCGATGTGTTCATGATCCCTGGCTTGACCGAATATGACAAGAAACCGCTGAAATCCATCGACAAGGCAGATCTCGAGCTGAAGGAGGATAAAGGCGATGGCCAGGAGGCGCTCGGCAAAGACCTGGCCGACTCGCTGATCAAAGTTTTCAAAGAAACCCTGGGCGACAAAGTGGAGGACATCATCGCCTCGAGACGGCTGGTCGACTCAGCGGCAACCCTGGTGGTCGGCAAAGAGGGCATGGATAAGCAGATGGAAAAGATGATGAAGATGATGAACCAGGAGTATGCCGGCTCCAGGAAGATCCTGGAGCTCAATATGTCCCATCCGCTCATCAAGAATCTCGGGAGCCGGCTCATTGCAGACGCCAGCGATCCGATTTTGCGCACCAGTATCTTGCAGATTTACGAAGGCGCACTGCTGATCGAAGGCAATTTGACCTCGCAAACAGATTTCGTCAAGAGGATGACAGAGTTGATGGTGGAGGCGACGAAGCGAGAAACATGAACTGGCCAGCGTGCGACCGATGGAGTGGCCGCCGAGTAAAAAAAATGTTAACAAGGTTTAATAGCGCCTGCGGAACTCCACCAGAAAGGACAGGGTAAGTTTCATGTTATCATTTTGTCATTTCTTCAGTGCAGCGAAAAGGAGGTGGTCATACTTAATGAGATTCACAAACGTTGTTCTCAGTAGTCTCACTGCCAGCGATTGTCCTGTTTATTTGCTTAGCATCCTTCCCCCCTCTGCAATATTTTCCATCGTGGATGATTTTCTATAGCTTGCTTCGCGGCCCAGATCCTATTTCTTGACTCGCGTATTCACATTGATTCATGTTCTGTAAGGCATTCCTGGCGACTCAGGATATCACTTTGCGGTGTTTAGTTACTCACCAGGTAGGAGGTGTTGGCTATGGAAGCGTTGGTCATTGCAGCGGGCATGGGCAGGCGCTTGAACCACCGAACTTCACCAAAACCCCTCGCCCGCCTGCTCGGTCTTAGTCTTATCGAGAGAACCATCCATGTTGCGAAGCAGGCTGGAATTACCGGATTCAAAATTGTGGTCGGATACCAGGGTACACGGATTATGCAGACGCTCGGCACAGGAGCGAAATACGGCAACACCATCGACTACATTCACAATCGGGCGTGGCCGAAAGGCAACGGAACGTCCGTGCTGGCCGCGAGGTGCGCTATCGAGCCCCCTTTTGTGCTGCTGATGGCCGACCACCTGTGCGAGGAAAGCCTGCTCGCTGACTTGATCAAGTGCCAGGTACGAGAGGGCGAGTGTGTCCTGGCCATTGACCGAAATCTTAAAAGCAGCCATTTCAGCCTGGATGATGTGACCCGGGTTCATGCTGAAAATGGGCTGGTGACCCGGATCGGCAAAAGCGTCCACCGGTACAACGCGCTGGATACCGGGTTTTTTTTGTGCTCGTCTGCTATTTTCGACGCCCTGGAGCGCACCGTCGCCCGGGGACGTTACGATCTGTCGTCCGGCAACCAGATTCTGGCGGACATGAGCGCGCTCCGCACGCTGGACGTGACGGGTAAGCTCTGGATCGATGTCGACGACGAGGTGGCTTACCGGAAAGCCCGGCGCATCCTGCTCGACAGTCTGGTCAAGCCCACCGACGGGCCGGTCTCGAAACAATTGAATCGCAAGATCTCGGCAAGAATCTCAGCTTTGCTTTCGAGCCTGAAGGTCACGCCCAATCACTTGACCGTGTTCAGCTTCGTGGTCGCAGCGATTTCTGCGTTCTGTTTCTTTCAGGCAACCCCACTGTGGATCATGGTGGGCGGCGTACTGGCACAGATTTCCTCTATCCTCGATGGCTGCGACGGGGAAATCGCACGGCTCAAGTTTCAGCACAGTTTCTTCGGCGCGTGGCTCGACCGGGTGCTGGACCGGTATGCGGATGGCTTGATCCTTCTGGGCATGAGCTATGCGGTCTGGCATCATTCTTCGAACCCAATGGTCTGGCTGGTGGGCGGGCTGGCTCTGATGGGGACGTTCATGAATAGCTACACCGCGGTTGCGTATGACAAGCTGCTGGCAAGGCGGGCGGCCAAAAGAAAATTCACCTTCCGGATGGGCCGGGACGTGAGACTCTTCGCCATTTTCGTCGGCGCTGTTTTTAACCAATTGTGGGCGATACTCGTTGGCTTGATGCTGATCACAAACTTCGAGTCGATTCGTCGCTTGTTCGCTTTGAGGCATGTACCGCCAGGCCGTCAGATCACTGGAAAACGCGTTGCTAAAGATTATCTCCCGCTCGGAGGTGCCGGAGGATTTAGCACACGCTGAAGATGTTAGGAAGTGGGTGATTCGACTCCACAAGCGGGCCAGCACCGCGCTCAAAGTCGCGGCCCTGGCCCACGATGTGGAGCGCGCCCTGCCGACTCGAAAAGTGCACCGCCGCGATTTCTCCGATTACGACGCGTTCAAACGCGCTCATGCTGCCAACAGCGCCCGAATTGCAGACGAGCTCATGGTGGCGTTTGGTCTGGCACCGCCGTTCCGGGCTCGGGTTCGCTTCCTGATCGAAAATCACGAGCACGGCGGTTATGCCGATAATGAACTGCGTGTGCTGAAAGACGCCGACGCCCTCTCCTTTTTTCATATCAATTTGCCGCTCTACGCCCAACGTCATCAGTCAGATGAAGTCTGGTTCCGCATAAAATGGGGATATGCCCGCCTGTCCGAGCACGCCCGGAAAATGGTGCACTCACTCGCATATGACGATGACAGGCTGAATGAGTATCTGACCAGAATGCGACAGACGGTCTAACCTGGATTTCCCCCATCCACCTCCGGACTTGTTGGGACAGGCGGTTCATCTCTTGTTTCCCTTCGAAGGTTTTGGGCGGCTTGCAGTTTGTGATGAACACCGGGGGTGCCAATCGAAGCAGTTGACGCTGAAAGTGTCCGACAACACAGCCCAGGGTTGAGCGTATGCGAACCCTGGGAAAGGGAAAAGATCTATAAAAACAATCCCGTAGGCAGTACAAATCTGTTGACGTTTTGCCCGGTTTTCGATAAGTTGTGCCATGTTTGAAAAAATCAAAGCCGCGCGGGAGCGTTTGCGCGGCCAGGCTCATGTGACTCCTGTGATGACTTCCCGCACCCTGAACGACCGGGTCGGGGCAGAGATTTTTCTGAAATGCGAGAATTTTCAGCGCGTCGGGGCGTTCAAATTTCGCGGCGCCTACAACGCGATTTCACAGTTGACCCGGACGCAGAAGGCCGCTGGCGTGTTGACCTACTCCTCCGGCAATCATGCCCAGGCGGTGGCGCTGTCCGGCAGGCTGCTCGGCGTCAAGACGACCATCGTGATGCCGAACGATGCCTCGGCGATCAAACGTGCGGCCACCGAGGCTTATGGGGCGACCATCATCGAATACGATCCGCTGCAGGCCACGCGTGAGGACCTGGCGCAAGTGGTCAACCGGGAGCGGGCCTTGACGCTCATTCCGCCGTATGACCACGAGGCGGTCATTGCAGGGCAGGGCACCGCAGCCCTGGAGCTGTTCGAACAAGTCGACGGCCTGGACATGGTGCTGGCGCCGTGTGGCGGCGGTGGGCTGCTCAGCGGAACGGCGGTCGCAGCGAAGTACCTGCGTCCGGGCTGCAAGGTCATCGGTATCGAGCCGGAGCTGGCGGACGATGCCACCCGCTCCTTCCACAGCAAAACCCTGCACACGGTCCACAACCCGCCCACCATCGCCGACGGAACGCGTACGCCCTACCTGGGGCAGCTCACCTTTCCCCTTGTGCTGCAATACGTGGACGACATGAAAACCGTCTCGGAGGCGGCCATCGTGGAGGCGGTGCGTTTCCTTTTCACCCGTTTGAAGCTGGTCGTCGAGCCTTCTGGCGCACTGGGCATTGCTGCGCTGCTCAGCGGTGCGGTTGCGCCAGGCAAGCGCACCGGGGTCATCATCAGCGGCGGGAACATCGACGGTGAGACGATGGCCATGATCTTAAAAACGGCGCAACCCTAGTCCTCGTTCAAATACGAACCCCTCGATGGGTTGTCCAAAGAGGTTGCGAGATATGTAACGGGGCTGTCCAAAAAGTCGAAAACGAGCGATGATTTGTCATTCCTGCGAAAGCAGGAATCCATAAAAATCAATAGGTTATAGATTCCCGCTTTCGCGGGATGACACGAAGAGCGGGCTTTTGGGACAGCCCCGCTACTAGCTAGAGCCTCAACGAGTCACAACATGAATGTTGTGTTACACGACTTTGCCGGCTTCTGAGACATCCCCTTCCCCACCTGAACCTGACCACGAATTGGCCGCGATTTCGCTAGCAAGATGCTTGCGTTACTTTCACTCCGAGCCTTGATAAGCTGTCAAGCCCCCTCGAGTGTCATTTATGATGCTTTCCCACCTGAGCCTGGCGCACCCACACCGGACCTTGCGCCCGGGATGGCAACTGCTCGACTCCGCTCTCCGGCACTCGGAAAATCATCCCCGCTGATGAGAAAATCCCGCCGTCATGTAACGTTTCGTTACGTCTCGTTTTTTTGCATGTGTAGCGTTTTGTGAGTCGTTGGCTTTGGCAAAGCATCGCCGGCGAAATGTGGTTATGTTGATAAGTGTTGTTAAAACAAGTTAATAGATCTGGTTCGATAGCTGCCTTTACTTTGTGGCACACCTTTTGTGATACAGGCAGACCAAATTCATGATAATGAAGATGACTGGAAGCTCAAAAGTGGATGAGGATGCGTTCCGAACATGATAAGCAAACTGACAGACAACACAAGCATGGGTGCCCCCAATGGGAAGACACATCGCGTCAAAGCAGAGATGATAGTTCTCGGCGTCGTGCTTCTTGGGTTTCCCCTTCTCCTGATGGCGCTGAAACTATTTCCATGGCAAGGAGCCTCGGCGATGGCCGGGATGTTTTCTTTGAGCAGGTTGCCTCTACCGATTCTTCCTCACGTTCAGCGACTGATGTTGATGTCGCTGGGTGCGGTCATCGTGGTCATATTCCGGCTGACCCTTGGCATTCGAGTTCTGGGCCCGGTACGCCCCATTCTGATCGCGTTAGCCTACCAACTAACGGGCTTTGTGGTAGGCACGGTTTTTCTTGTATCCGTCATGATTATCATTGCGATGATACGCCCGCTGCTCAGGTCAGCCGGAATGCCTTATTTTGCGCGCATTGCCATTGTCTTGAGCCTGGTCGCACTTATGGTCCTGATCGTTTTGGAAATAGGTCTGGCCATAGGCATGGATGAGTGTCTGCGGGTCGGCCTTCTGCCGGTGGTTGTTTTGACTTTTGCCGCCGAGGGGTTTGCCAAGACCCTTTACAAAGAAGGCCTCAAATCGGCAGTCTGGCGGGCGCTGATGACCATCATTGTCGCCGTTTTGATCTACGAGCTGACTAACTTTCCGGGAATGCATGAATTTGTCCTACGTTTTCCTGAGCTGCTGCTTATTCAAATCGGCTTGATCTATTTGGTTGGACGCTGCTGTAAATTCCACGCGCTGGAGTTTGTCAATCCAAAGCCAAAGCCCAGGAAATCAAGAACCGGAAAAAGGACAAGGAGAAAGGTGAACCAGGAAAAGCACGTGCCCTTCTCCGATGGATCGTCTCTTTTGCTTGGTGCGAGTAACGCAAACTTATCTTGAACCCTAACTTACTTCAACAGGAGGACTTCGAAATGAAGGTGGCGGTTGTTCGGAATCGGAAAAATGAAGGCATCATCAACAAGTTCGGTAGAAAGAGTCCCGAGACTTATGGCAAGAAATCAGTGGTGAGGGTGATGGATGCGTTAAACGCTGGCGGACACGAGATCAGCGTCATGGAAGGGGATATGTCCTTGTTCCAGAATCTGCAAGAATTCATCCCGCCTGACAGGACTGGTTGCCCGACGGGCCTGGTCTTCAATATGTCTTACGGCATTCAGGGGGACTGTCGTTATACCCATGTGCCCGGGATGTTGGAGATGGCGGGGATTCCGTACATCGGCGCCAATCCTCTGGGCCATTCCCTGGCGCAAGACAAAGTGATCACCAAAATCCTGTTGCAGAGCGCGGGTATTCCAACTCCGAAAATGTGTGTCATGCAAACGCCGGACAGGGGGGCCGCACAAGGGCTGCGCTATCCGCTGGTGGTCAAGCCGCGCCATGAATCGAGTAGTTGCGGCCTGCATCTGGTTCACGAGTACGACCAATTAGTGACCGCTGTTCTTTCGGTGACGGCGCAATTCCAGCAGGAAGCGCTGGTGGAAGAATTCGTCCAGGGACGGGAATTTTGTGTGGGCGTTCTCGGCAACGAAGCGCTCGAGATTCTCCCCTTTGTCGAGCTGGACTTCAACGGCCGCGCCAATCCGCTGTTGACGCGGGATGACAAATTTCACAAAACAATCGACGAGCCCCGCAAGCTCTGCCCGGCACCGGTCGACTATGACCTCGAAAAACGCGTCAAAGACATCGTCGAGCAGACCTTCCGGGTTTGCCACTGTAAGGACTTTGCCCGCGTGGACTTACGTGTCGATCCCTTTGGCAACCCTTATGTGCTGGAGATCAATTCCATGGCCTCACTCGGCCAGGGCGGGTCGTTTGTGCTGGGCGCCAGAGGCGCCGGATACTCCTTTGACAGCCTGATCAATCGTATTGTGGATATCGCCTGCAGCCGTTACGGGCTACGCACGGAACAGCCCATGCTGGGCATTCCCAAGGGCCAACCCCCCTGCAACATTCAACCTCGACATCACCTGGCAGCCTGAACGATGTCAGATTTGAACTTTAGATCGTTGGTTAGCGCCCTGGCCATCATGGCGATGTCGGGTCCGGCGAGCTCCGGCACGAAGGACTCTTTGGAAGTCAAGGGTCAAGAACGGCTTGAAAGACAAGGCCCCGTCCTTGTCTCCACCATCGAGCAGCGTCGGCCATCCTGGGGACAGAGATCAAAAGGATCGGCCCCCGCACCTGGATTATCCAAACGCAGATCAACCTTGATCAAGCTTGCCGGAAAGATCAAGTTGGTCAACAACACGCGTGTTGCGGACATTCCTGAAGAAGAAGTGTCCGGCCGCACCAGGCGCTATCTCAAATTGCAGACAACTGTTCGGGCACGCCTGTCCAAACATCTGCGCGGTTACGGTCGCATCGAGTTTTTCTGGCGCGACCGGTCCCGGGCGGACACGGGATCTTCTTCCTGGCACAAAGTCGATTTTGCCGTCCGGGACCTCTATTTCTCTCTGCGTGGGCTGGCCGGCGTGCACGGGCTGCGATTCCGGGTGGGCCGGCAACGATTCCGCGACCGGTTCACCTGGCTGATGGACAGCCGCCTGGACGCGCTGCAACTCAGATACAGGAGAAAAGGGCTGAGTTTGTCCTTTGCCGTGAGTAAGAAATTAGGCCAGGCTGTGACCAACCGCGATCAATTGCACGCCATCGGCAATGTCCACCTTCGCGTTGTTCCAGGCTTGCATGCCACTTTCTTTGCGATCAAGGAAATCGATCAACGTCAAGGGCGGGACAATCCGCTTTGGCTGGCCATCCAGACGCACGGCAAATTCTCCAGGTTTGAATGGTGGGCACAAGCAGCAAGATATTCAAGCCAGCGCGGCGAAATTGCCTATCGAGGATACGGCGTGGACTCCGGTGTCATCATCCGACTGCTTTCGAAACGAAGCGGACCGTTTGTCTCCTACCACTTTGCTTACGGCTCTGCAGACGACAAGGAGACCGAAACCGTGCGAGAGCGGTTCAGACAGCCGCAGCTCCAGCTCAATTATTACCGCCACGGCGGACCGAAAAGAAGCTACTACTACGGCTCCCTGCTCACCCCTGAGCTGTCGAATCTAAGATTTCAAGCTTTCGGCCTGGGCTATGTTTTCTCGCAGCACTTCTCTATCCAGGGGACCTGGCGCAGCTATCGCCAGGTGAACGCTTCCGAAACGATTCGCAGCAACAGCCTCGGTCTCTCACCAGAGGGGCTCGATAGTGGCTTAGGAAATAGCGCCGAGGGGCTTTTGTCTTGGTTCCTGCGGAAGCGTTTACAGCTTTCTTTGGCAGGGGAGTGGTTTTTCCCGGGGCCTGCCTTTGCCTCCGGAACGACCCCGCTCTTCGGACTCCGCAGTGAGCTGCTTTTTTACTTTTGAACATGAGGAATAACAAATGCACATGCACCGGTATCACTCAGAACAGAACGCCAACCAGGACCATCATTATCGGTCCTATTCACTCCATAATTTTCAACAGCTTCCGCAGATCCAAAAGTTGAGTGCGCAGCAGCGGTTTGAAATGGAAGTTGTCGGTCGAGTTCTCCCTTTCAAGACAAACAACTATGTGGTTGACGAGCTCATCAATTGGGATGCGGTGCCGCACGACCCGATTTTCAATCTGACCTTTCCTCAACGGGAGATGCTCCAGGCAGCGCATTTCGACCGCATGGCGCGGGCACTTAAAGAAGGCAAAAGCAAAACCGCCATCAATTCTCTGGCCAATGAAATTCGCCTGCAGCTCAATCCGCATCCGGCCGGGCAAACGGAACACAACGTACCCCGCCTCAATGGCAGGAAACTCGTCGGCCTCCAGCATAAATACAAAGAAACGGTGCTGTTTTTCCCGAGCCAGGGGCAGACCTGCCACGCCTATTGCTCATATTGCTTTCGATGGCCGCAATTCGTCGGGTTGGATGCGCTGAAATTCGCCCGTCGAGAAACCCAATCCTTGCGCTCTTATCTGAGACAGCACCCGGAAGTCACTGACGTGCTGTTGACCGGCGGCGACCCGATGATCATGAACGCTCGCTTGCTTCGGACCTATCTCGTGCCCCTTCTGGAGGATACCACTCTGGCCAGCCTGCGCAGCATCAGAATCGGCACCAAGTCCCTGTCCTTTTGGCCGTACAAGTTTATCGATGACCCGCAGGCCGATGAAATACTCTTCTTGTTTCGCAAAATCGTAGACTCCGGCAAACATCTGGCGATCATGGCGCATTTCTCTCATCCGCGGGAGATGTCAACGGATGCGGTTCGACGGGCGATACGAAGCATTCGGGCGACGGGAGCGGAGATCAGAACGCAAGCCCCGATCCTGCGGCACATCAATGACAACGCTGAGGATTGGGCGGAGATGTGGCAGCAGCAGGTGCAGCTGGGCTGCGTCCCTTACTACATGTTCGTCGTTCGGGATACCGGCGCACAACATTATTTCGGCGTGCCTCTGGTTGAAGCCTGGCAAATATTTCGAGAGGCATTCCAAAGCGTGAGTGGGCTGGCCAGGACGGTGCGCGGCCCCAGCATGTCGACGACGCAGGGCAAGATCCAGGTCGTCGGGGTCAATGAAATCAACGGTGAAAAGGTCATTGTGCTCAACATGTTGCAGGCGCGTGACCCCGCTCTGGTCAATCAACCCTATTTTGCCAGATATGATGAAAAAGCCATCTGGATCGATGATCTGGAGATTATCTCGGACGTTCGCCCGCGAGCAAAATCAGCACAAAAGAATGGCCAGGCGATCAATTATGAGGGTCGGCTCGCCGCCTGAGCTTGTTTCAATGCGGGTGGAAAAGCGGTCGCAAGCAAGATGCTTGCGTTACTTTTTGTCGTGAATGGTTCCAACGCTCGGAGTTTGGGAACGAGGGGACCCGTACCAGGTGCTGCTGGAGCTCGAGGCCCTGGACGAGCAAGAACTCGAACGCGCGATGCGTTGTGGAGCAAATGCTGAAACATCGAATTGAACTGTCAGGTTGTTTTCGGATCGTGAAAAAATATACGCGAGATTCACTGTCGTTGAAGCGTATGCCGGAGTTTTCCTGGGCCAAGGTGGGCGTTTTTTCAATCAGAAAAACTCAGTGATGTGTTGGACGTTCAGACCGTGTCGATGTTCGTGTACCGCGAACACCGCCCGCTCTTGCAAGTGGTTTCATTCGGTTCAAATCAGGCAGTCACGGTTCCGGCAGCGCTGGAACGATGGACCAGAAAGACGCCCAATGCCGCCACCGAAATCGTTGTGAGGACGACGAGCGGAGAAACAGGCGCCTCGCCCGTGAGCCAGCCGAAATGTGCTCCAAACTCCGGGTAAGACAAGATCAGCACCGCCAGGCCATTGTTGAGCGAATGGCCGATGATGGAAAGATAAATCGACCCGGTTTTGTAGACGATGAACGTGAAGTACAGACCGACCAGCGCGGTGGGAACGAGACGGAAAATGTGGATGTGGAAAATCCCGAACAAAATCGCAACGCTCAGGACGGCAACTGTCGGGGACATCCGCTCTTTAAGAGACGACAAAAGGAGACCCCGAAAAAGAAGCTCCTCACAAATTCCGGGTGAAACAGCAAAAACGAACAACCCAAGTGCAGGATGTATTCCCGTACTCTGCAGATTCAATAGTTTCTCCATAACCTCGCCGATCCTGGCCGATTCTGGAAACAGTTTGACTTGCAGTTGAGCAACCCAAACGGTTAAGGCCAGCCCCGCAAGGGTAATCAATAGCGTTCCCAGCAAAGCCATGGCGGAGAAACCTTTTAAACAGAGAGCTGTGCGATAATTCACTTTGTTGTACCAGATGGCCAGCACGACCGGCAGGAAGATCAACAGCCACTCCGTGATGAACAGGCCCCAATGTTTCAACCGCAACTGCGCCAGCGGGGCCAGATAAAAAAGCAAGACCAGGATGAAAGAGAGCACAAGCATCGCGTTCGCCGGCTGCAAGACGTGCTCGGGTGTGATTTCCGACCGGCGGAACGAAAACTGCCAGCCCTTCCTTTCTGCAAAGAGGATTTCTTCGGCATTGAAGAGCTTTGAAAAAATCAGAATCGCCAGAAACGCGAACACGGTGTTGGATAGAAAGACTGCAAAAACCAGTTCCGTGGTCATCGTCTGTAGCAGCACCTCTTTGAACAGCAAAGCCACATTGAGGATGGGAATCAACGCCAGGAAATGTGTCAACTCGATGCCCGGAGCTAAAGCAAAGAACGCGGGCATCATAAGAACAAGGTAAAACGGCGTGATGAGGTTCTGGGCGTCCTTGAAAGAACGAGCAAAAAGACTGATGGACAGCATGAGCGCGCTGATAAATAAAGCCAGTGGCACGATGGCGAGGAAGAGGATGAGCACCACAAGGGGTGAAAACGCAAGCTCCAGCTTTCCGGAAAGCACGCCCAAGTGAATAAACCCGACAGAATAGGCAAGTGACATGGAAAACAAATTGAGAAATCCCGTTATGCATGCAACAGTGGAGACGGTGAGAAACTTGCCGAGCAGAAGCTCCTGCCGCGAGACTGGAACCGTTAGAATGGTTTCCAGCGTCCCCCGCTCTTTCTCACCGGCGGTCAAGTCGATGGCTGGATACATTGCGCCCAACATCAGCGTGACGATGAGCAACAGCGGGATGATGAACCCAAGCACCATGCCGCCCATGCGAGCCGGACTGGCTGTGTTGACCTCTCTGACGCCGATGGGATCCAGCACAGCCAGATCAACCGCTGCTTCCCGCAACATGCGTTCTTGCAGGGTCCTCTTATAGATTTGCACAACGTTCTGCAGCCGCTCCCTCGCCAGACGGGAACGGTCCATGGCCGCATCAAAACAGATAAAAAGCGAGTCCAGGGATGCGAAGCGTTTGATTTCCAGATACGCCTGGATCGTCCCCGCCTTATGGCGGCACTGCGAACGCTACGAACAAACGATTCCATGAATAATGCA
>JBHHXT010000104.1:0-16330 GCA_046757165.1 bacterium
AGTTTTGCCTATTTATGTTTCTTGACAAAACCCGGCGTTAACGGCAGACTGACTAATAAACCCTCCCCGGTTTCGGTGACTTCATCGGCTTGCCCCAGGTCACATCCAGGCCAAATTGAAAGAGATTCTCGACGGTTCCCACGCGGTAGGAGGTGTTGACGGAGACGGAGTAATTCTCAAAAGCCGCGCGCAGCAGACTCAGCCCGAAGCTCCACCTGCGATTCAAATCCGAGGTGCCGAGGTTGTTCGAGAACCCTGCTCGCAATGCGATCACATCCCAGACAACTTTCTCAGCGCCCAAATAGACGCGGTTGGCGGTGTCATTATGGAGATTTTTGCGCAGGTCAAAGGCGAAGATCAATCCATCCACGTTGTACGAGCCGCCAAATCGCAGAGTCGCCGGCACGCTTTCCGTGTATTCGCCGCTGGCGGAGGAGTTCCACCTGAAGGAGTTGATGATATCCCGCACCATAACGCCGAGCGAGAGGTGTTCGTTGACCAGGTAGATGTACCCGAGGTCGACGGCGTAACCCTTGCCGGAGCCCGTGACACGATTCTCCCCCCCATCAGAATTGTTGCCAAAGGAAGCCCACCGGCCTTTAAGCGTAATCCCGAAAGACATCTGGTCGAAATAGATCTCATTTGCACCGAGGGGCAGATTGGGCGCGGTGAAAGCGAAGGAGACACCGACGGTGTTTTCCATCAGGGCGTCATCCCCCACAAAGAGAAAACCCGCACCGATGGAATAGTAGTCGTTGAGGGGGTACATCAGACCGGCATAGCCCGACGGCACCAGTCCGAAGAGCCTGGCATAATTGGCCGTAAACGACGGACGGGAGGCCAAAAGCAGCCCGGCCGGGTTGGTCAAGGTGGCGTTGGCATCATTGGAGAGCGCTGCAAAGGCCTGCCCCATGCCCGAGGGGCGCACGCCGAATCCAGCTTCAGCAAACGCCCCGGGAATGTTGGAAAGATTCTGTGCCAGACATTCGCTCGAAAGCAGTATCCCCCCCAGCAGAACCAGCGAAACGACCGTGCACTTGATTGCTCTCACAAATCCTCGACTATTTGATTAAGACTACGGATTTCATCTTGTCCCGTTTGTCAGCCGGGTCCTCCAGCACCACGCGCACAAGGTAGCGGCCATTTCTGGCCAGTAGGCCATTGTCCGTCTTGCCGTCCCAGTGGACAATTGTCCTGCCACGCTGGAACGGCGTTTGGTCATGGAGCAACCGCACCAGGTTTCCTTCCAGATTGTAAATCTTGACGGTCAGCAACGGGGTTGGCGCGACATTCGACGTGATATCGAATGCGATCTTCAAGCCCATCATGCCATCGATTTGTTGGTGTGGCGAAAAGGGGTTCGGCAATAAAGTAAAGTTCTCTATCGTCAGCGGCTTTGAAATGGCCAGCGCAACATACTCACCGGTTTCGAAGATATTCGCCCGGATGAGACCCGCGTTATCGTCGCTTGCCAGAAGAAACCATTCATTCTTGACATCATCCCATTTTGCAAGATGACGTTCCTGGCCTTCGGTATTTTCAGGCGGCGGCAGCATGAGCCTGACCGGCGGATCGAAGCTCAATCCACGTGGCTTCAGTGTATAAGAGTAGTCGGTGGTAAGATATTGGGCCCGCCCCTTCTTCGCCGGCGCCAGTGGCTGCCGGGTGACCTGAAGGTCCCTTTTGCCCGGGACGGAGTTCGGGAAGATTTGCACTTGCAAACCGCGATCGTCAAACAAGACCATGTCCGAGGTCGAATCAATTGGGGCAAAGACCTTGACCTGTAGCGCTCCTTTGACGCCAGAGACCGGATCTTTGGCCGTGATGGTCAAATCTCCGAAGTAAGTCGCAGCGAGCGTCACGCACCCGTCGGCGTCAATCGTGGCGGCCTGTTTCGAGACGTTCAACCGCCACACCGGCTCACCAATGTCGACCAGCAGCCCGTCGCTATCGCGTGCCTCAGCCTCGTAACAGTGGGTTTCCAGATTCGAGATGGATGGTCTGAGCTCCAGGTCTGCTCTCTGTACGGTGATGGCGTTGACGGTTTGCCGCGCCAGGCCGAAGTCGATATTGGCAAGGGTGTCGATCTCGGCCACCTCCACCTGCAATTGCTCCGGCTCGCTGCGATGATGGGATAGCACAGGTTGTATGTTGTAGAAATCAGGCACCAGTCTGATAATATACTCACCGTTGCGGTCGCTGACCGTTTCGGCCTGCCGCCCATCCGGACCGGGCGTCGCAATCACGGCCACATTTGAGAATCCCCGGCCGTTTTTCAGGTCGATGATTCTGCCCTTGACAAAGCCATACTTGCGCGAGATCAGAATCACCACGCTGGTGTCGCCAGGCGCCCGGTCTTCCAGGGTTTGCGGAAAGTAGCCATCTCTGGACGTTTTCAAGGTGTACCTTCGAGCTGGCGCCAGCCTGGTAATTTCGAACCGCCCGCCGTCGTCAGTTACCGCCACGCTTCTGCTGCCGCCATCGGTGATGACAGCTTCGACGCGCACCCCGCTGACGGGCTCGACCGTGTCCACGTCGCGCACAACGCCAGCGATGATGCCGTTCAGGTTTACCAGGTAGAACTCGAGTCCGGTGGAATTCACAGCCACATTTGTCAGCGGCGTAGGAGGGGAGAGAAAGCCATCCTTGAAGGCCAGGACCGTGAAACTCGCGTTCGGCACCACGGGCAGACCGGTGAGCGCGAAAGCTCCGGAGGCGTTGGTTCGGGTCCTGAAAACCTCATCGTTGCTTTCAGAAAAGAGCGCCTCGATGGTGACTCCTTCGATTCCGGTGCTGTCGTGCGAATCCCGCGCGATGCCGGTGAGAAGACCGTCCGAGGGAAACAAGGTCAGGTCCAGGGAGGCTTGCTGCTGTGCCTGCAACACCACGGTTTGGGTCAGGCCGTAGAAATTGTCCTTGAACGCGCGCACCTGCGCCAGTCCCGGGATCACTCTGGTGAGTACATATCTGCCTTCGTTATCCGTGGTATCCCTGAGCTGCTGAGCGGGCTGGTTCAAATGGACCACCGCTGAAGGTACCGGGAAATCGAGGGTGTCACGAACCGTACCCGAGACCGTGGCAAAGCTCTCACGCAAGATGAAATTGACCCCGGTGTGCAAATCCCCCTCATTCACCACCAGAGCAGTGTCCGCCGGGAAGTAGCCGAGTTTGCTGGCAACAACGCGAAAAATGCCTCTGTCCAGGCACAGCTCATAGAGGCCTCCTGAGTCCGAACGGGTTTTGAACACAGCAGTGTCACCGGTAGCGGTGATCTCTGCCTGTGCGACCGGTTCACCAAGATTATCGATGACGGCGCCGGTTATCACGCTCTGCAGGGGCCGGAGCGTGATCGCCAGGTCCAGGGTGACGCCCGCCTCGAGCTCCACTCGTCTGGTGGTGCTCAAATGGCACTCTTTGCTTACTTGTATCTCATAGGTGCCGGGCGGAATCTCGAACTGGAAGCGGCCATCCTGGTCCGTCAAGACCTCCCGGTCGAGGGTTGCGATTCTTACAGTTGCCCCAGGCAACGGTTGCACGCCATCTGTTACCTGGCCGCGAATAATCCCGGACAGGGCAGTCAGAAGGAAGTCCCTGCCCGTCACCACCTCACCTGAAAGCGTGGTGACATTGAGCGGACCATCGCTTCCAAAGCCGGGCAGAAAAACATCGAGCTGGAAAGGGATGTTGGGTTGCAGGCCCAAACTGTAGCTCCCGTCCCCGTCTGTGAAGGTGAAAAGCGTGGTGTCTTCAAGCACAAAAACACGCGCACCAGCCACCGGCGAAAGCGTCTCAGCGTTGAACACTCTGCCTTTCACAAACCCTGCCTCGGTGAGAACAAAATCTTGCACCAGGGTCTGCCCGGCAGTCAGTGAAATCTCGTGTTTTATCGGCAAGAAGTTCTGGCGCGAAACCACGACCTCAAACTCCCCCTCAGGCAGTCCCAGGGAATAATTGCCCTGCACATTGGAGAGCGTTGTTTGCACGAGCTGGCCGGTGCTCTGCTCAAAAGCCTGAACTTCGACGCCTTCGAAGCCACGATTCTGAAAACTGATCGTCCCGTACAGCAAGCTGCCCGAAGAAAGCTGGAACGGCGCTGAACGTTGGTCATTGTTTGTCAGCTCAACGGTGTACTCCGGCGGCGTGGCGACAAAGCCTTGCGAATTCAAGGTGATGCGCCAGGTTCCCGGGCCGAGCCTGAAGCGAAAGCCGCCCTGGTTGTTGGTCGTGGTTTCATAAGTCACATCGTCTTTTTGTGCGCGTACAAATGCCCCTTGCAGCGGCTTGCTGTCTTCAGCAAATACCACCTGTCCGTTCACGCCGTTCGTGGCCGGAGATAGGGGGATGGTCCCGATATTCAGTGCCTCTTCGTTTGCCAGCGAGAAAGAGACCCAGGGCGAGGTGACAAAGTCACGTTTGCGCGCCCGCAAATCATACCCTCCCGGTGCGACGGCGAATGAGAAATACCCGTTGTCGTCGCTGGCCACGCTTTCGTCTCCGCCGCTGGATCGGAGCTCGACCCCGGCGTTGAAAAGACCGTTCCCTGCCGGGTCGACCACACGTCCCGAAATCGATGTGGCTCCACGCTGAATTTCGACCGCTATTTTCGCCGTGTCATGCGAGGGGACGGTGAACAGCGCCCTTTGTGTGGTTTGAAAGCCCGGGCGCGAGGCAGTAAAGCCATAATTCCCGGCCGGCAGGGCAACCTTTTTGACGCCAAACGTGTCAGTTAAGACCGGCAGCAAGGTGGAGGCATTGGCCTCGTTTGTGATCTTGATCGAAACACTCGGGAGCGGCCCCTCGGCTGAATGGACCGAAAACTTTGCCCACCCGGCAGCACCGTCATACCGAAACGGCCGCAGCTCGCCGGTTGAAATACGGTCGCCGTTTTCCGCCACGACCCGCCAGGCATAGTCGGTATTCACCAGAAAGTTCCGTGCCTTCAGGCGGATTTCTGTGTCACTGGTGACCTGACTCCACATGGTGAACCGGATGGTGCTGCTGGAGAACTCTGCCGTTTCGTACAGGAAGAGTCGGTATCGGGTCGCTTCGGCAACGGGCGACCATGAAAAGACCATTTCCTCATCCGCAACGATGATGTCATTCGCCGGCTCTATCAAGACCGGCCCCGCGTCCAGAGTCGGTCGCTGGACCGTGAATTCCGCCGGCGCCACTGGCGCGATCCTGCTCGAAATAAAATCCGGATTCGGGCTGTAGCTGTTGAGGATAATCCAGTTGTATTTGATGTCCTCAAAGAGCGGCGGAACGTGCGCGTTCAAGAAATTGCCTCCGGGATCGAGGTCCCCGTACTTCAAGAAAGATTCCGCCGTGATCGCTTGCCAGGTCAGGTTGAGACCGGTCACACCGGTGATCTTACCCTCGTCATTTCTCTGAATTCTTATTTGACCCTCGGACAGAAAAATCAGATAGTACGGAACGCCTTCCACCACATCCCACTCAAAAACGGGCGTGCCTTGCTGCAATATGGTGGCCCCCGACGGCTTGATCATGCGGGCGCTGGAGCTGGCCTCGACAATGACCTTGAACTCTACCGAGCTTCGGTCCGGGTCGTCCTGTGATACCAGAATGCAGTAGTAAACACCCGTCCTCATCCCCTCCTTGAACGGATTCAGGAGCAGGGAGCCCGCGCCCGTGGCGGTGATCGTATGCGGGTAATTGTTTTCCAGATCCCGGTTGCCAGGTTTGGTGTCATAGCGCAGGAAGCAGGGGATGGGCGGCTCCCACTCCACGCGCCGCTCATCGCCTTCGTCGCCATCCAAAAACATGCCTCGGCGTACTTTCCTGAGCACGATGTCAGCGTCGAGATTGCTTTTGCTGCTCAGGAGTCCGGCATTGACCGGGGCCGGGCTGATGCTCAAATGGCGAAGTTGGTTTTGCAACGTCTGAGGCGAGACGGGCTCGACCCAAAAAAGAAGACCGGCCAGCAAAAACACCATCCGCAAACTTGCGGCAAACAACCCGGGTGGGATGCACAACCGGTTCTGTTTGCTGCGGGACAGCGTCTTTTCCTGGCAAACTCTTTTTGCGAAAGTCAGAATCATTCCACCTGTTTGGCTCGACTCATTTGAAGAATAGCGACTCGAGATCGCTGTACTCAAAGGCGATAGGTTGTCGAGAATCGGAAGAAGGACGAATTGTAAAGGCTCAAAACGTAATCGACCCGCAGATGCGAGCTGAACTTGATGCCGCCGCCAAGCGAGAAGAAGGGAAGGAGGAAGTCGTCCGGTTTGGAGAGGGTGGGTTGTTTCTGGTTTTCAATGGTGGATTTGAACGTTTCGCCAAACAGGAGACCCAATCCCAGGATAAGCTGCTCGACGCCGATGCCCAGCCGGAAGCTACTTGCCAGTTTCATGCCCTGATGAATCTCGCCTTCTTTGGTCTGCACCAGAAGACTATCGAACTGTTCATACCTGAAGCGGTAGCCCAGGTTGTCAAAATATTTTGAATAAACAAACGAGGCGACATAATTTCCCCAACCCGCTGAAAATCCCATGGTCAGCGAACCGGGCCCTTGCAGCTCGAATCCGGACGCCTGCGTAATTTTTTTTTCAGTCTTGGTCAGATTGTCCTCAACCAGAATGTCAACATCCAGCACCTCCTCATCCCCCTCCGCATTGAGATCGAGGGCGCGAATACTGTTGTGAATCATTGAAAATGGCCCCGAGAGCTTCATCCTGTACGGTGTCGTGAAGGTAGCATCGAGGCTGATATGACGGGTCGGATGATATCCAACCCCGAGCCTGATGCGTTGTGTTCTGCCCTCCCAGTCGCCATTGATGGTGGCAAACAAACTATCGTACTGAATGCGCGTGGGATCGTTAAAGGCGCGGGAATCTCCGCCCGCGCTGCGGATGATTCCTTCCGGAAGAAATGTGCCGGCAAAGTTTATTTCACCGTTCAGGTTGTCGTAAGCGATGCCGCCGGACAGGTTGGGAAGAAATCGTATGCCAAGTCCAATGCTCGAGTTTTCCACGTTCAAGTTGGCGTTCAAATTTCCGTTGACAGTGCCGAAAATGCGCTGGGATTCATTGCCGCCATCATCCAGCGCGACGGCCAGAAACTCGACCCCTGAAACATTGAATTGTGCTTCCAGCCGAAAGGGCTGATAGAAAGAAGCAGCGAGGGCAAACGTGGAGGTGCCATACGAAACCACACCGCCTTTGAGCCCGCCACGCATGTCCAGCCTGCTGTTCACCACGGCATCTTGCACGGTTTCAGGCTTCAGGATGCCGCCCGGCGAGTTGTTCCTGGCGGCGTCCCGAAGGGATTCATTGATCTCGTCTTCGACATCGCCAATCCCAAACGGCCTGGCAAAAACTGTCGGATCGATAGTAACGGGAGGGGACCAGTCGAGGGTCAGGCGTAGACCTTTCGTAAACGCCAGCCCGGCCGGATTGGAGGAGATGGATTCGGGGTCCGGGAAAAGCGTGCTGATGCTTCCCCCCATAGCATCAGCACGAGAACCAAGGCCGGCTGAAAACGCCTCCCCGGACCACTTGAGATTCATTCCGATGACGCCACCGCGCAGTCTTTCGATTTGACTGGTGGGCACATCTGAGCCCTGCGCAAAGATTCCCGCCGGCAGAACAAAAATGGCCAGAAGAACCCATACAAATCTATCGAGAGAGGTAAGCCGTCGCGTGTCAATATCTGATGGCTGGAGAAAACGGAGGTTGCGCGTGCCTGTCCTTTCTATGACGCTTACCGGGGAATCATAACCTGTCCCTTGCATTCCCTCACTTTACGTAGTGTCGCAATAAGCTTGCCTTGTTCGCAATCTTTTTTGGGGAATCAACGCATCAGGTGCATCTGATGTTGCGTTTTGGTAAGATTCTGGATAAAATATAAACATTTGTGTCACGATTGTCAAGTTCCTTTTTGCGAATTCTCGTTGAATTCTTACTATCCGTGGAATCTAGGAGAGCGGTTTGCAGACCCACCGGCCATAGCGAATATCGCACCCCGATAGTACTCGCTCCGGCAGGAGGCCGTCTCTTCGAGGGCCAGATACTCATCATGCCCACGATGGACCTTCTTCGGTTGAGCGGAGCTGGTCATTTTCAGCCAACCTTTCGCGATAGCTTGCCGTTGGTTTGATGGTCATCAGTCGTGCAACCCCCATAAAATGACAATTATGCCAACCAAAATCAAGTATTTTTACCGGCACCGGCTTTGGGGAGCTACACGCTAAAGCGTGAACACCCTGAATCTGGACACCTGAATCCGCCTCCGGCGAATTAAATACTTGCTTCTTACACCGGCGTTTAGTAGAATCAGTCAGCGTCAGATTTGACAGAACTTTTAAGAAATGAACTTTCTCATTGCTGCCTGCATACAACCTGCATCGACGCGCCAAACTTAAAACAGACAGAATTGACTCGCCCCTGGCCCAAAGTTGTGTTTCTCGTGTGGCTGATCGTGTCGTCTGCCAGCTCGAGCGCTCAGGAAGTTCGTGTAGAAGACCTCGAGTTCAAGGGCAACAAGAAGCTCTCCTCTGGCAAGCTGGCGAAGGCCATTCACACACAAGCCAACCCATGGTACCGCCTCTTTATGCGGTGGATCGATTCTCGAATTTTTGATGAAGAAGTCTTTCTCACGGACTTGCTCCGTATCGAAAGATTCTATCAACAGGAAGGGTATTTGCAGGCCAGAGTGAAAGACTATGACCTGAAATTCAACAAGAAAGGCGATGAGGTCAACATTGTGGTCCATATTGAAGAGGGCGAGGCGACCAAGGTCAATGAGGTGCAGTTTGTCTTCAAAAGCGACTCCTCCCGCCGGTTGACCCCGGAGCGCCTCCAGAAGCAGGTCAAGCTGAAGCCCGGCAAACGTTACCGCGAGGAAGATTTGAAGCTCGACTACGAAAAAATCGTTGAGCGGTTTGCCAACAACGGCTATCCGTACATCGATGCCCGGGTGCGGCCAACCGTCGACTTGCAGCGCCATCTGGTGGACCTGGAGTGGGTGCTGCAGCCGGGGCCGTTTTGTCGTTTCGGAGAAATCCGCTACTCGGGCAACCATCATGTTTCTGCCGGGTCCATCCGGCGCGGGCTTGGACTCTCGACCGGCGATCCGTTCCAGCAGAAAAAATTGATCAATGCGCAGAGTCAGGTTTATCGTCTGGAGTTGTTTCAATTCGTCAGCTTGCAGGCGACCAATCTGGAGAACCAGCCGAGCCGGATTCCCATCGAAGTCAAGGTGCGGGAAGCGAGGCTGCGGACGCTAAAACTCGGCCTGGGGTTCGGCTCTGAGGAAAAATTTCGCGGTTTCGGGCAGTGGCGCCACCGCAATTTCCTCGGCGGTGCCCGCATTCTGCGAATCGGCGCCAAGCACTCGACCCGGCTGCTGCCCCTGGAGCTCGAGCTCGAGCTCAGCCAGCCCTATTTTTTGTCCAATCGCAATGACTTGATCGTCAAGCCGTTCTTTATTTGGGAAGAAGAGAACAGCTTTCAGGCACGCAGAATCGGCGCCGAGACCACCCTCAATCGCCGTTTGACCAGCAAGACAAACGGCTTTTTCACCACCCTGGTTGAGCGCGACACCGTGGAGGTGCGAGGCCAGGGCGTGGCACCCCAGGCCTCAGGCGAATATAAAAAGTCGATTCTCCGCTTCGGGTTTCGCCATGACTCATCCGACCAGTTGTTCACGCCGACGCGCGGCAGGGTCAGCATCGGCTTCATCGAAGAATCGGGCCGGCTGTTGAACACGCCCTTCAAGTACATCAAATTGTATACGGAGCACCGGTTTTATGAGCAGTCGAAAAACAAGAAATATGTCGTCGCTGCCAAGATCGCTTTTGGGGCCATGAAGCGTATTCGCGGCAGCAAAGATACGCCTATCGCCGAGCGGTTCTTTGCCGGTGGCAACTATTCGGTGCGCGGCTGGGGCCGGCAACTGCTCGGGCCCCTGGAACCGGATAGCACGGGCACGCCGTTGCCGCGCGGTGGCAACAGCATGCTCGAGGGTAGCATCGAATACCGGCGGCCGCTCTTCAAACAGTTCACCGGCGCGTTGTTTCTGGACTACGGCAACGTTTGGCCCGAATGGGACGGCTTCGACGTTTTCGATCTCAGGTACGCAATCGGCGCGGGCTTGCGCTACAATACGCTCATCGGGCCGGTGCGCATCGATTTCGCCTGGAAGGTCAACAAGCAAGAACTCGACGAACGGGATTATGAAATTCACCTGAGCATCGGGCAGGCGTTTTGATACCAGAACAGACGAGACAGACTCATGCGATGCCGGGAGTCACAGGGCGAGTGGCCAGGGACCCACAAATATTGCTGGACACAGGGACAGTTGTTAACATCTTGCCCATAAAGGGGCTTAGGTTGGTTTTTCTGTCGCACTGGTGCTTAGAAACATTTCACGCCTACGGCGTTGACCGTCGTGTAGGGCGTACAAAACCGCGTAGCGGTGACATATTTATGGCCAATTCGTCCCATAAAGGTTTTCGCTCGTCCAGAGCGAAAAGCAGAGGGATGTCTACTGCACACAACTTTGAAACTCCGTTTTAGCAGTTCGATCTTGACATGACAACTTGTGAATAATTCTAATCTAAACAACCAATTCAAGGCAACGTGAAAAAACTGGCCAAAGCACTCTTTTGCCTGACCGCCTCCCTGCTCTTGCTGGTCGTATCGTTTGCCGCCATTTCGCAGACGCGGTCGTTCAAAGATTGGGCTCGAATCAAGCTCCTGGCCCTGGTCAATTCAAAGATAAATGGCGAGCTGAGCGGGCGGCAACTATCGGGAAACTTTTTCACCGAATTACGATTCGAGCATCTCGCCCTGGACGTGGAAGGAAAGACTGTCCTGAAGATTGGGCAGTTGTCGCTGCAATACAATCCGCTGGCGCTGCTTTCGGGGCACGTATCCTTCAAGAAAATCATCATCGAGACACCCTGGGTCTATCTGGCTCGAGATCCTCACTCCCGATGGAACCTGAGCAAGATCCTGACCGAGTCCGGCCGGCAGGTTGAGACCGGGGCTGAAGCGTATGAAGAGCCATTCGGTTGGCAGCTCGATCTGCCCAACATAAGAATCGTGAGCGGTTCAGCCGGGTTGGAGCCTGCCACTGCGCGGCGATTGGGTGTGCCGCAAAGGCTGAAGAATCTGGATTTGAATCTGGGGCTCTGGCTGCACAACGATCTGCTGAAGGCCTCGCTGGAGAACTTGAGCTTTGAAACCGAAGCGCCGGCGCTGAGAGTCCGGACGCTTCTCTCTGATATGGCGCTGGATGACCACAACCTCAAGGCGAGCAATTTCGAGATTTCGACCGAGCAGTCAGAATTGCAAACTCATGTCGAGATCGAGAATCTCGAAGACCCGGTTATCTCTCTGCAGGTGACCGGCAAGCCGGTTTCCCTGGATGAAATCCGGCGAGCTGTGCCCGAGGTAAAACTCTATGGCAATCCACGCATCGACTTTGAAGCCAAAGGTCCGCTCCGCAACCTGGCTGTGAAAGGAGGGGTGCACTGGGGCAAGGGCAAGATAGATTTCTCCGGAAAACTGGATGTTGACGAATCGCCGTATGAATACGATCTGCAGGGCGCGGTTTCGGACCTGAATCTGACGGAGCTCACCAATGACTCGACCTACCAAAGCGATCTGAATTTTGGATTTGACCTGCGCGGGCGCGGCACGGACCGGGAGGATCTGACCGCCACCCTGTCAGCCGAATTCGACACGAGCAAAGTGGCTGGAAAAACGTTCGAAGCGGCAATCCTGAGGTGTGAGGTCAGAAATGACACCATCGACTTCGACCTGGACTCGGAGGTGGCGCACAGTACGCTCGCGCTCACCGGCACCCTGGTGACCGCAACCAAACGCCCGGCCTACCAGATGACCGCGCATGTCCGGAACCTCGATGCGGACAGGTTCGACCCGGGTTTTGGAATTTCGAGCGATCTGAATTTCTCTTGCGACCTTCGCGGCAGCGGCTTCGAGCCGGAGGCTTTGTCCGCGCACCTCCAGCTCTCCCTGTTCCCGTCTCGGATCAACGACGTGCCTATCGATTCAGCCCGGATCGATCTTCGTCTCGACAAGCAAAAGATGACGGTGCAAAAGTTTCGCCTGCACTCGCCCGTGGGTGAAGTTGCGGCTCACGGCCTGCTCGCGTTGCAGGGGGAGAACAACCTGGAGCTGAACATTCGCTTCTCTGACCTTTTTCCGTTTTCGCCGGCCGTTGCCGGCGACACACTCGCGGGCAGCGGCACGTTTGACGCAACGATGACCGGTCCGGCCGACTCGCTTCACTATCAGGCCACCCTGGATATGAGCGGCGTCAGAGTGACGGACCTGCGCATCGGTGGGCTTCATGCCACAGGCAGCGGCCTGTTCACCCACAGCGGCAATCAATTAACGCTCAGAGGGGTGTTGGCAGAGATCCAGCGCGGACCGGGCATGGCCGTTGACACCGCTGCCTTCGGAATCGAATATGTCGCCGCCCGCTCCCTATTTGACGTCAGCTTGCAGAAGAACGACCTCTTTGCGGCCGCCACGCATGGGCAATTCCAGCTCGAAGGCAAGGCTTATGTTGCTGAGTTCTCGGACCTGGAAATCGACTTTCTCGACCAAACCTGGCAACAAGCCAGCGAGAATGCCACGTTGCATGTTCGAGCCGACCAATTCGACCTCACGGGACTCATTCTGCACTCTGACCAGCAGACGCTGATGTTGGCAGGTAGAATTTCGACCACGGGCAGTAATGCGTTCCGGTGCGAGCTGAGGAATTTGGATGTTCAGCCCTACCAGGGCCTCGTCAGTGAAACCATCAACGTGCAGGGCAGGCTGAGTTTTGAGGCCTATCTGGCCGGCACCTTTGCCAACCCTCGTTTTGACGGCAGCGTGGTTTTGGATAAAGGTCAATATTATGAAGTGCCATTCGAGAAGTTTCTGGCCAGCTTCGAGTTTCAGAACGAGCTGCTGGCCTGGAGATGCACCCTGGCCAAAACAGGCAGTGACAGCTTGCTGGAAGCAAACGCAAGATTGCCGGTAAGACTTTCGTTATCGCCCTTCGAGCACCGGTTTCTCACCGATGAACCCCTTGAATTGAAAATCAGCACACGTGGCCTCGATCTCTCGTTTCTACAGGCGTTTACACGCGAGGTGGAAAAGATTGATGGCAAGCTGGTGGCGGATGTGGTTTTGCGAAATACGCTCAATGACTTACGCGGGGTGGGCCCCATTCGTTTGATCAACGGCGAATGCACGATTCCGAAACTGGGAACTCGATATGAACAAGCCAACCTGGTACTGGTTCTCGACGAAAAGCAGCTCATCATTCGAGATTTTAGCATGCGCTCGGGCGGTGGCTATATGCGCGCGCTCGAGGGCAACCTCTCTCTGTCCCGCGACCGCATCGAAAACTTCAAGTCCAGGATCAAGCTCAAGAATTTCGAGCTGGTCCATAATCGACAGATGCAGGCCCGCGCCGAGGGGATCATCGAGCTCTCGGGCAGTGTGCAATCTCCGCAGTTTTCCGGCTCGTTGACGGTCGATCAATCCAGAATTTTCTATGAGGCGCTGAAGACAGAAACCGCGGTCGCTCTGACGGCGCGGCCGTTTTTTGTCATTTCTCCTGATTCAACGATCTTCGATAGCGCCGGGGCGTTGCGTTTCCAGAAAAGTGAAGAGGTGCAAGAAAGCAAGTTCCTGGAATCAGATTTCTACAAGCGCCTGACCGGCGAGCTGTCGGTCTACTTTCCGAGAAACGCCTGGGTGCGCAGCTCGGACACCGCCATCGAAATCGAAGGAGATGTGGTCGTGGTCAAGGAGAGGGGACCGGATTTCGTGGTCTTCGGGTCGTTTTCGACCATTCGCGGATTCTACGAGCTCCTGGGCAACCGGTTCCAAATCAACAAAGGCGAGCTGGTCTTTAACGGCGAGGCCGAGCTCAACCCGGCAATCTCCATCGAAGCCGCCACCACTGTGCTCGAAAACGTCGACAGCGGCAACCCCGAAAAGCATGAATTCAAAGTCCTGATAACCGGCACCCTCCTGTTCCCTGAATTCGCCTTTACCCTGGATGACAAAGCTGCCGAGCAGGACGATATCGTCTCCATCCTGCTTTTTGGCAAGACGAATGACGATCGCAGCAAGCAGTTCCCCGGTACCCCTTCCAGCCAGGGCAGCGATGTTAAATCAGATCCGGGCCTGGACGAACGGGCCAGAGGGTTGGTCGCCGGCCAATTGTTGAAACAATTGTCTGGCCGACTGGGAAAGCGACTGAACCTGGACGTCATCCAGATAGAAAGCGGGGGCAGCCTGACCGATTCAAAAGTCCGCGTCGGCAAGTATGTGACCCCGGAGGTGTTTGTGAGCGTCAGCCAGGATTTTGGCGCCGAAGGCAATCAAATTGTCGAGCTGGAATATGAAATCCCCTTGAATCTCCGCTTTTTGAATTTGCTCCTGCAAGCCTCCAGCGACCGCAAAGGGGACACGGGACTCGATGTGATCTGGAAAATTGAATGGTAAAGCCGCTTTTCTGCAAAGCCGATTCTATTGGTGTATAGTACTGAAAGCAGCGTATCAATCTGAAACGGTCGCGGGCCACGATTGTGCTTGATATTTCGAGCCGTCGTCACTACTTTTGGGCTTGCGAGTTCTTTGATTTGGAAGAAACCTGAAAGGAGCGAGGATTGACCTGACACCGTTTTGGTGACGAACCGCAGGGGCCGCAAGAAGGGAAAGCGGCAAACTCATGATTTACCGGGCATGGAGGTTAACCAAAATGAAACGGGGTGGAAAGGAGCAAACCTATCTGCGATTGCGCTCACTCATCAATAGATTACACACCACCGATTGCGTCATCGACGACCAAATCTTGCAAGACATTCTCTCCTACGGCGAGCTGGCTGTGCCTCACCTGGAAGCCATTCTTCGCGCTGCCGTACAAAAGAGCTCACAACTCGACCCGCGCGTGCCACCCAAAAGCACCCAGTGGTTTGTTGTCGTGCATGCGCTCTATCTGCTGGCTCATCTACCGTCCGGTGAATCGCTTGACTTGATCCTGACTTTTCTGGCGCAAAAACAGCCGGTTCTGGACTACTGGTTGCAGGACTTGCTCGATGAAGATATGTGGGAGATTCCGTTTTTGCTCGGAAAGAATCAGCTCGACAAGTTAGAAACCTTTGTTCTGGACCAGAACAACAATGAGTTTTCCAGACTGGCGGTGTGCACAGCGCTGGTGCAAATTGCCCTCCAGGATCAGAGCAAAAGGCCTGCGGTTCGTGAGATTTTTCGCACGGTCCTGCACCAGAAAAAGGAAGAGCCGGATTTCCTAGGCCTGGTGGTCAGCGAGCTCATGGATTGGCGCGATGAAGCGCTGAACCCCGCCATCCTCGCCGTGCTGGCAAGAAACCAGGTCTACGAGGGCATCATCACCGCCGAAGAAATCAGCTTGCTCTATCAACGACCCCATGTGCGCATGCGCGCCGTCCCGGACCTGCTGGAAAAATACGCAGAGTTCCGTCAGCACGCCTACTTTTCCAAAACCGCACCCTCGCCTGAAAAGATCACCAAGCAAGGAAAAGTCCAAAAGACGTTGTAATGGCAAACGGTGTCGTTTCCGGTTGACTTATTCGAAACGACTCCCTGAATTTCGCTCTGTTGTTGCAAGCCGTCCGACCGCTGCAAAGAACCCGGGCGCAACAAAGCCGCAAAAGAGAATACCCCGGGCACCCAAGGATTACGAGAAGGCAAAATGGCATGGAAACTAGAGTCGAGACCCAACTGGAGAATCTGCTGAACACCAGCAAGGCTGAACCTGCCTTCAAACAGGCAGTGCTCGATTTCGCACAAAACAAGAATTCAACCCTGATCAAATATTCACCCGCCCCAAAAATCAAAATCCTGCGGGTGCTGATGAAATTGCTGGAGACCTTCTCGGATAAGCCTATTGCTGAGGTCACCATCGAAGGCACGTCTTCCTGTTCGGCCTTCTCCGGAATCCTGACCTTCGGTCCAAAACAAACTGTCGTGCGGTTCAACTGGGACTGCTCCTGGAAGGCGCAAAAAGAGGGGTATATCACCTGGTACGGCGCGCCAGACCAAACCAAAGCAGCCATGAAGTTTGGGTACGATTGTTTTGAGAGGTTCGAGGTTGTGTCGGAATGAATTTCCCCTAACTTTGGGTCGACGAAATCCGTCGCTCAGCCGTCCACTCCTCTGGCGCTTTCTCCGGCATCTCCAAAAGTCGTCTCAGGTCGAAGCCGGTGATGGAGTGAATCGGGGCCGCTGCGCTCTTTTTTGCTTGTTGCGCTCAGCGGCTCGTCCGCTGGAGCGCTTTGTTGGCTGGCGCGGAGCGTTGG
>JBHHXT010000105.1:0-15899 GCA_046757165.1 bacterium
TTTATGTTAATCAATTTAAGTGCGTTGAATGGCAGCGCAGGTTATGCTTTCGCTATGAGGACTTTATCAGCCCTCTGGTCTTTATTGGCAATCCATTTGCAGGATCAAAGATTGTCAAGATAGGAGATGAGGACTTCGACACAGCCGAATTCACTTCAACCTACGTGAATTTTGGCGAAGTGAATATTCAAGGGTTCGATCTCGGCGCCACCATCAAACTCAACAAACATGTTTCTGTATAACCTCATGCCACGGCGCTTCTGTGGTCATTCACAGAAAAATGCAATATGATTCTAGAAGTAACTCCGGCGTTAATGTTCCCACCCCTTCTCTTTGTAGTAGTCCTTTACCAGTTTGTCGATGTCGATGGTCGTGCCCTTGCCTGGACCGTCCGGGATCGGCTGGTTCAGGAAACGGGCAGGAAGGGTGTCCTCCTCAGGGCGGAGACCCTCACGCAGATTGAAGTCGCGTTCGACCTGGCTGACATGCGAGCAGATCTGCCAGAGCTGTCCGGCGGTGATCTCCTGGCCAAGCAGGCCGGAGTACGCCTCAGCGGCGAGGTCGAAATCCAGCACACCCATGCAGCAGGAGATGTTTTTGCAGATAGTCATGCTGTCCGAGAGCAGCCCCATGTGCTCGGCGTAGTTGACCAGAGCGCCTTTTCCTTCCTCTCTTAACCGATGGGCCGCGTCCCGGATGCCCACGCGCCGGAGCGCCAGTTCCTCGTCGCCGGTCAGCTCGATCATCGGCTCGCCGCGGTAATGGTCGCCGCCGCGGGAATTGACCGCGTTCATCAGGGCGTATCCTTTGATGCCGCGCGGGTCGGCAGAAAAAAGCTCCAGCCCTTTCACCTCCACCGTGAGTTTGCGCGCCTGCGCGCCGAACTTTTCGGCTGCGCGCCTGGTGCCTTCGGCGAGCAGATCACCGATCCCCTCTCGCCGTGCGATCATGCCGGGAAGGCGCAGGAGCGCCTCGCGCGACCCCCAGGAAAGATCGATGCCATCGACATCTGCATCGGAGAGGACGCCTTCGTGCCGGCATTCCATCAGCCAGGCGATGAGCTCCGCGGTCGTGATGCAGTCGAGTCCGAGACGGTTGACGGCATTGGAGACCCCGACCGCGAGCTCCAGGTCGGAGTTGCCGCACTTGACCGTAAATCCTGCCTGAGCTTCGTACTCCGGGCCCTCACCTTCGCTGTACCGGGTGAGGTTGTAGCGCGAGCAATAGACGTTGCAGTTGTAGCAGGCTTTCGCCTTCACAACGTGGTCCTGTCGCAAGGCCTGGTGATTGACCTTGTCGAGGTCATCATAAACGGCGCTGCGATAATGGTAAGCAGGCAGGATTCCCATTTTGGCCAGCGAGCCGATGATGCGGGTCGTCCCGTACAGGCGGCGGGCCTCGAACTCATCATGCCCCTCTATGACGGCCTCCAGTTGCGCGCACGCTTTTTCGAATCGCTCCGGATCTGCGGGTCTCACCGGCTTGTCCCCGCGCACAACGATGGCCTTGAGCCTCTTCGACCCCATCACGGCGCCCATGCCCGTCCGCCCGGCGGCGCGTGCGAGGTTGCAAGAGATGATGGCGTAACGGACGAGATTCTCACCGGCTGGCCCGATGGTGGCGACCTGCAGGTCCGGGTCTTGCAGCTCATCGCGCAGGTGCAGGGTCGTTTCAGTGATGTCCAGCCCCACGAGATGAGAGGCATCGCGGAGCTCGACGAAGTCGTTGTCGATGAAGAGGTAGAGCCATTGGTCGGCGGCGCCGGTAAAGACGATCTGGTCGTATCCGGCCCAGCGCAGCTCGGAGGCGAAGAACCCTCTGGCGCCGGAATCGCCCAGGTAGCCGGTCAGCGGACTCCTGGCGCTGGCGATGAACCGGCAGGTGGCGATCAACTTGCTTCCGGTCAGCGGCCCGACCCCGATGCAGAGGAGGTTATCCGGGCCGAGGGGATCGGTTCCGGGCGCCAGCTCTCGCAGCAGGGTGACGCTGTTCCATGTCCTGCCACCGATTCCGTTCTCCGGCGTTTGACCTCGGCTCATCTCTCGTTTGCCCAGATCGACGCGCAGACTTTCCCCGCGAAATAGGGTCATGAGTCCACCCTCCTGCCGTTTTTCCAGGCGGCGCGAATCGGCTCACCCTGCACCCTGACAAACGCGGCGCGCCTTTTGTTTGGTTTGCCATCACGCTGCGCGAAAGCTTGCAATGAAATCTCCCTGTGCTTTTCGCGATAAGAAAGTGCGCCGCTGGGGCATGCCTTGACACAAGAGGTTTCGCCGTCGCACAAGTCGCAGAACAGCGGCAGGTCATCATAAAACCCGACCGCGCCAACCGGGCAAACGTCGACACACATCTCGCAGGAGGTGCATAATTCCACCACCAGCAGGATCTCTCCGTTTTCGCCCACGGACAGCGCTTCGGGGGGACAGATGAGGCAGGACTTCTCCAGGCAGCTCAGGCACGCGACCGCCATTTCCACGCCGATTTCTTCCAGTTTGGCCACGCGGATTCGCGACAGGGCGGGCGACACCGCGCCAAAGTGATAGGCGCTGCATGCGACTTCGCACATCCGGCACCCCACACAGATTTTGACATCGCAGTCGATCATCTGGTATTACTCCATTCTGTCGATGCGCAGGATCACGTTGCCGGCCGGATCCGGGCAGAGCACCCGGAAATCGTTTTTCATCCAGTCGCCGTCCTGCAGGAAGCGCTGTTTCGCCGGCAGGAGCGGAAGCGTGGCTTGCAGCGCGTAGAGGCAAAAATGACATCCGGGCGGGATGGTGAGCCTGCCACTGCGCAGCGTAAAAGAATCCCCGGGTTGCATCCGCGAGGTGCACCGGCCTTTGACGGATTCCACCTCGATGCGAAGGTTCCGCAGCCCATCCTCGCAGGCTCCGGCATCGCTTTCTTCGTTCCCCTTTCGAGCTGCCACATGGTCCGAAGAACGCTTAGAATCTTTCACCACCTTTCCCGTCCGCTCGATCTTGAAGATCACACGGCCTTTGGGGTCCGGGCACTGGGCGTGATGCACCCGCCACACCCAGTCCTCCTCTTTGCTTTCGGCGATCTCCCTTTCCTTCGGCGTGATGAGGGGCATCAGGCTTTGCAGGGCCCAGAGACAGATGTAGCCTCCTTCCGGGATCTGGATATCTCCGTCGCTCACGGTGAAATAGTCGCCCGGCTTCATGGGAGGATTGGCGGTACACTCTCCCATGACTTTCTTGACAGACACTTTCAGCTCGTACATCGGACCCTCCATCTCGCAACCATTTGATGTGAAAACAGTGACCCTTGAGCAAGTCGAATCACAAGAAAACGCGCAAAACCGTCTCAGGCCGAACCCACCTCTGAAAACGAACAAGTTCGTTTTCTGTCTCCTCCCGGGAGGAGATTTACGCCCGATAATTTGCAGCGCCGGGAGGCTTCTCATGAATTCATCGTTTGCTGGAGGAGAGGTCGCCAAGGGGCGATCTCCTGAGACTGTGTTAGGATATGTAACCGGGATGTAATATGCAAGAGAAAAATAAGACAAACCTGTCTTATTCTTTTGAGTCATTTTGGAAAAATAAGCTACGGATTCACCCAGCGCGACAAAGCCGCAACCCAATTCGGTGTCTTTCGGTGACTTCGGTGCCATTCGGCAGGAAAAATCTTAAGACCACCGAAAATCACCGAAGTCGCCGATGTTGCGAGGCGGCAAATCCTTTGACTTTTTTTTCATGCTTGTCTACCTTGCGACATGAGACCTGAAAAGTACCGCCAGGGTTCGCGCAGTGCGGCTCTCGCCCGCGCCCGCATGTTCATGAAAGCAGATCTCTTCTGGTTGCCAGGTTTTCCGTGTGGCCAGGAGAAAGGTGGTGTGCTCTGGGTCACGCTGCCCCGCAAGGGAGAGCGGCCACCCGAGCAGCTTCGCTTGCAGCGCAACCATCTGCAGCGCGCCACCCATACCCGGAACAAGCTGGTCTATCATTTTCCGCGCGTTCTACCCCGTCTGGTGGAAGACCGAGACCGGTGGGTGGAAGGGGTGCCGCAATTGCTCAAATGGCTCAAAGGCGCCATTCACCGCAGCGAGCCTTTGCCGGCGTCATTGCTTGGGGCCAACAGTGGTTTTTCGCGCACCGCCGTGGATCGCGCTCTTCGGCTGGTCGCCAGCCACCCGGCTTTGCAGCCGTTGGTTGAGGCCCTGAGCTGGACAACCTATTTGACTCCCAAAGAGCTGCCAGAGGCGCTCGACTGGCTGGAGGCCAATGCTTCGGCTGTGCAGCGGCTTCTGCAAGCGGAGAGACCCATCGAGAACCTGAAGAATGCGCTCATGATGTGGGAGCTCACGCGCCGCGACGGCAGCCGCAAGATGGCGCCATACCTTCGCGTCCTGAGCGAGCCGGGTGCGTTCACCGTGGTGATGGACGGCGCCGAAGCGCACGTCCGGTGCTGGACGAGTGCGCTTCAGCTCTGGCTGCAAGACGAGTCCCGGTTTGCCATTCCAGACCTGCCTGACCCCACTTTCGGCGCTGAGCTGATCAATCTTGCGACCTGGCTGGTGTGCCAGCAAGATGCCACCCGCCGGCGAGCGCTGGAGCTCTTTGCGCTGATTTATCCGGAGAACCTGCTGCGACAGTGGCAAAGCTGGTGGTCGAAGGTGGACCCTTTGCTGCAACAGGCCTCGAGCTTGACCGCGGCCAGGGCCAGCACGACTGTGCGCCACGGAGTGACAGATATCAGGAAGCGGTTGACCGGGCTCCTCGAGCTGCGACCGCCTTTTCCACATCCCGGCAACGTGCTCGCCAACGTGCGGAGAGCTTCGATGCCAGATAAGACAGACCTTTATCAGGCGTTGTTTTCTGCGCTTCAGGCCTTGCCTTGCGACCATGGGCGAAAACTCGTACGTGCTGCTTTTCTTGATGACTGGCTCGATATGGACGACCAGCACAGCGGCGTTGCCGTGCTGCTCCGGGAGTTCCAGACCTTTCTTGCGGCACATGGCCACCTTCCGGGATTCCTTAAAGCCTGGTGGAAAATCGTGGCAGCCTGGAATAAGGCCCGCCCGCACCGCTCTTGGACATTCACCGATACTCTTGTGGATGAAGTCCCGGACCGCCGTCTCTGGTCCGTGCTATTTGATGCCGTCGCCGAGTGCTGCCAGGCTGCGGACTTTGAGTTGAACAACGACGACGGTGAGTCGATGGTCAAGCTGGTCAGACTCACGTCAGATGCTCGACTTGCCAGCACGTTGTTTCTCGATTTGGCCAAACGCGACCTGCGTGAGGTTTTCCCATCCGAAAAAGTTCTTCGCTGCGCCTTTGAGCTGGACGCTGTACAGGGAAAGTTTGGCGAGCTGGTTGACAAGCTCGACACTCTCGAGCTCGATCATGAAGATGCGGGGGACGCGCTGCGGCAAGTCGCCCGCCATTTCGACCAGGGGGGCTGGCCCGGACTCGTTCGCGACCTGGTCCTTGACGGCGAGCTCCGGCCTCTTCTTGAAGCCAGCCGGCGCCTGGCCAGCGGGCGAGCGTTGAAGCTCGAGGTCTCGCCTCCGGAGCGCGTCTCTCCCACGTCCATACCGGGGTGGTGTCAACACTATCCGGAGCAATTCGCCGCTGCCCTGGCCACCCTCGACGCCGTTGCCTCCGATGCCGATAGAATCGCGACGCGCATCCTTGGCAAACACTTCCCGCAGCCGGACAGGTTGCGACAGGAGATCGCGGCCATCGAGAACCGCTGGCGGGAAGATCCGCATGACGCCACCCTGCAGCGACGGCTGGACAATCTGCGCTTACGTCTCACCTCGACGGCAGAGGTGTCGCCTGTTCGGGCGATGCGGCTGCTCGCGCGGCTGCAGCGTGCCACACGACGGGCACTGCTGCACGCCTGGCAGCACGGATTGGAGGCCCAATTGCACAGCAGACTGCCGCAATTGCTGCACGTAGAGACCGTGCCGGAGTGGCTGTTGGCACCCCGCCAGCTCCACGTGCTGGCGTGTCTGCTCAACCTGAGTCGTGCGTTTCGGGAGTTGGGCCTGCGGCTGCTGCGTGTGCGTTGCGGTCCGCCGCCGTGGAACTTGCTCGACGACCCGGCCAATCAAGCCTTTCTGAGCAGGCTGCAAACGTTAGGGGTCGATCCAGAACCCTGGCTCGAGCCGCCGACTCCGCTTGTATGCCAGAGCAAAAATGGCCGCACCATCTCCCTGGTTTTTGAGACCGACCCCCTGGAGATATTTCAGATGGGCGCCCACTTTCAGACGTGTTTGAGCCCGGGAGAGTTCAACTTCTTTTCTGTTTTTGCTAACGCCGCAGACATCAACAAGCACGTGATCTATGCACGGGATGAGCGCGGACAGGTGGTTGGTCGCTGCCTGGTCGCCATCAGCACCAACGGCCATCTTCAGACCTTCCATCCCTATTGCCATGACAAGGCCCTGGGGTTCGATAAAATGGTGGCGACGTTGGTAGAAGACCTGGCGGCCAGGATGCAGACGGTTGTGGCCACGGTTGGATGGGTGCCATCTCTGGTGGCCCCGGATTGGTATGACGACGGACCGAGCGATCTGGGCAGCCGTTTCGAATTCCTGCAGCGGGATTCAGCGTTCCGCCTCTCGCTCGAGGAGCTGACGCCGGTGGCGTTTATCGCCACCCTCGAGAAGCTCTTTGCCCCCCTTGCCCTGAACGCCCTCACCCTGCCACTGGTCATCGGGCTCGATGAGTTGCGGCAGCGGCCGGAGCTGGTTTTGCCGTTGCTACCACGATTGGAAAAGGGCCAGGTCCTGCCGGCTGAAACGTGGCTGCGCGTCGTTGAACTGGCGCACGCGGCCGGGGCTGCCTGGTTCGTGCATCAAACGGTCAGGACGTGGGCTTTGCCGTTCTTGAAAAAGCAGACCCGTTGGGGCTTCTGGCACTGCCTGGAGCTGATGACTTTGGTGGCCGAGCTGCAACCCTCAGCCGCGCTCCGGATCATGCGACGCACGCGCGAGGCAGATGTGCGATCGGATGAGGATGAACCGGATAAGGAACGTCGTGAAATCCTGGCCATCGCCCACCAGGCACTTGGGCGTCAGGCGCTTGCGCGCAGGTTGCGTGGAGAGACGTAATCGTGAACGTGGCCCCCGATGTTTGCGGATTCTCAAGGAATTACAGAATATTTCGTCGCGCTGCCAAAAAGCAGAAATGATCCGACACCGTTTGTAACGGTGTCTTTGTAAGTCCAAGCTAATCAAAGGATAGAGGGCTTCGTCAAAACACGGTCACAGACCGTGTTGGATCATTTCTTAACCTTTGAGATTCACCAGGTTATTTTTGCACAGGCGTTAGCCAAACAGCTTGAGCAAAATACCAGTGAGGAGGGCCATTTGGGAGAGCCAGAAGGCGAAATTCCATTTCAGCAAATCCACGCGCACTTTCTCTATTTCTTTCGATAGATCAGCGCCCACTTTCGCGATTTCCAGTTTTAGCTCATAAATGTCCTTTTTCGTTGCGACATCTTCTTTGACTCTCGAGTCATTATACTCCAGGACCTTGTACGCCTTTTCTGGCCCAAGCGTCTCTTGGAGAATGGGAGAATGGTGTAAGTTTCTTCCCGTAAGTCCATGGCAAATCTATCGACCCTTGTTCAACGCGCAACAACTCAATATACCAAAACCTCGACCAATGTGCAAGCAATTCAAGGGACCTGCAGCAAGCTCTAATGTTGTTTCCTGGCCCCTAGAGCGCATCTGAAGTAAAACCGATAACGATGAAAATAAATATCACCATCAGGATGAACGACCCCCAGCCGCTGAAGCCCCAGACCACGAAATAGAGCGCGCCGGCCGTGACTATCTGCCAGAAGATAATCGCGCCGTCATCGTAGAGCAAGTCGTCGTAGAAAAAGAACGAAAAGGTCAAAACGATCCACGCAACGAAGAGAAACCCCAGAACGGCGCCGGTCTTTCTGCCGTTGCTCGCACGCAGATGCCAAACTCCGACCAGACCGGTTTTCCAGAACGATTCGCCCTCCTCAGCCTGCTCCGGCTCTGGTTCGTCAGCGCTATTTGCGCTTGCGCCGGGCGGTGTGCTGGACTCTGCCGCCGCCGCGAGTGTCTTCGCGATACCGGCCGTTGGGGTCAGAAGGTCCGAGTAGGCATACACGGCGCGATAGGGGAAGTCAGGCGCCACGTTCTTGAGCCTCGAAGAGACCAGGCTGATGCCGAAGCGGGGCTTGTGACTGGTTTGCACGGCTTTGAGGTTCATTTGTGCATCCTGATAGCCCGGCTGAATGGCGATGGCCCGTTCAAAGCTGCGTTTGGCGATCTCGTCGTCGCCGGCGTGGTAGCTGGCGATGCCCTTGTAGTTGTAGTATCTGGGGTTGTTTGCTGAGCGCCGGATGAGATCATCGGCCAGGGCCAGGCGCTTATGCGCATCCTCTTCCAGGAGATACCTGGCCTCCAGGCTGCGTTCGTCTTTGTTGAGCCCGTCCTCGCCGTTGTTTTCCGGCTGGTTTGCCAACGCTGCTGTGAGCGAGGCCCACAGAGCTTTTGCCTGTCTTTTGTTGCCCGAGTAGACCAAATTGATGCTCTTGACCGCGATGGCGCGGACCTGTTGTTCAGGATTTTCGCTCGAAAAGTTTTCCCGCCTGGCCACATAATCGAGGATTGCGCTGCTAATATAGAAATTTGCGTCCGGATTTTCCCCGACCCGGCCCAGACTGGTGTAGGCATACGCCAGATCGACGAACGTTTCGGCGTTGGACTGATAGTTCAGGGATCTGAAGAGATGGGCGATCGCCTTTTGCTTGCTCTCGACCTCTTCGCTCAGGAGGGCCTCCAGGCCTTTTTCCTTGAAAGACCTCGCCATGGTGGTGTTGAAGTTATTGCCGGCTCTGTTACGGCCGAGGGCCTCTGAAACTTCGATCACCTTCTGTTGAATCGTGGCATGTACGGTACTGGTGTCCTGACCGGCATAAGGCCCTTTCAACGTTTTCATCGCGTCGTCGAACCGCTCACCGTCGGCAAGCAGAACTTCCGGCGGTTTGAACGGGTCTTTCACCCCGGTAGCGCACTGGCCGACCCCGCTGATGATGGCGATGAGAACGATGCTGAATACACAGCCACCGCACCCTTCGTCTTCTGAAAAAGCCGTGATGACCACAATGATGCCGAGGATGAAACCGATGACATACACCACCCGGAAAATGATGACACCCGCGCCTGGCACGTAGGTGGCCCTGGCCTGTTTCGTCTGCACATCGTGGATGCGCGCGCCCTGCAACAGGTCGAAGCGCGTCAGGTACACTTTCTTGCGATGCAATTCCTTCCGTTGCCAGCCGCTGGTGTAACGGTGACCGGAGGCTTGCCCGCTGAAGACATCTATCGTGCCATATCGTGCCTGTTCGCGGGTGCGTTTTTTCTCGAACTCGCCGAAGGACTTGGCGTCATAGCTCTGCAGGAGCTGGTTGAGTCCGCGAATGGAGAAGAGCGCGATGAAATCTGCCTTGTCTTTTGTGCTCCACTCCTTCTTGTCCAACAGCTCGAAGTAAGTTTCAACGGTCGGGTTTGGTTCGATTTTCTTGCCACTGCAACTGGCAAACGTGCCATTGAACGCCAGCATGGCCAGCAAGAGCAGCAGTGGTGTGAATCTTCTGATGCGGGGATGGAGTCTGATGCCTTTCATTCAAATCCCGGAAGTGGTTATTGGTTCAACACCTGAAAAATGTTGTCAAACACATCGCTCAGCTTTCCGCTTTCAATGCCTTCGTAATGGTCCAGCGTTGAGATGTCGCGCAAGAACCGGTTGTGCTCGCCGGCATCGATGCCGATCGTGGTGATTTCCAGGCCGGCTTTCTGCGCCCGAGTCGCCTCGGAGACCGCGCTGTCTTCATCGTTGGGCATGCCGTCGCTGACGATGACCATGTATCTTTTGCCAGCGGCGTCGGCAAGTTCGTCGCACCCAATGCCGATGGCCTCATCCATGGGCGTCGTGCTGCCGGCCGCCAGACTCTTGATGGTCCGGATCAAAGACCCTTTATCCGAGGACAGCGGATGTACCAGCCGCGTGTCCTGGCTGTATTGTCCGCCGACGGTGACCACGCAGATCTGGATGTTTTCGCGGCCCGAGAGCATGTCTTTCACGAACTTGATCGCGGCCTTTTTGGCGTCGTCGATGGGCGTGCCGGCCATGCTGTAAGAACAATCTATCACCAAGGCGACGCTTGTCGGGCCACCCGGTTGAGCCTCGGACGGCAGGGGCTCGAGCATCAAATCAGCAAGCTCCTTCTCTTCGTGGTCCAGAACGTCGCCCGTCTTCAGGTCAACGGCTTCTATGTCGACGGTGCCGTTGACCGTGTAGGAGAAGGTGACTTCGATCTGCTCCTGGTTCCGGGGCAGGGGGGCAATGCCCTTGAAGATGTGATGTTTGAGCAGGGTACAGAGATTGGGGTCCCGGTCCTCGCCTTGCAGTAGTTTCACATCCAGCTCGGTCATGTTGTCCCGCGGGTTGGTAAACTCCTTCTTGAAAGAGCACGGAATGGTGGAATCTTTCGGAATCATGATGGTGTTGACGACTTCATTGCCTTCCAGCGAAACCATGCCCAACGAATGCGCCGTCACGTCCCTGACGATGATCATGGAATCCTTTGAGGATTTGGCTGCCGCGCCCAGGGCCACGCACAGGTCCGGATTGAGCGCTGCCAGCGGCTCTTTGCCAGAAAGCCGTTGCAGCATTTCCTTGACCATCGGCATGCGCGTCGACCCGCCGGCCAGGATGGTTTCAGCGACATCCTTCCATTTCAGCCTGGCAGAATCCAGGGCCTCGGTCACCAGCGATTCGGTTTGAAACAGGAGGTCCCGGGTCATATCTTCAAATTCCTGACGGGAGAGCGTGACCTTCAGGTTCTTGTTTTCGTAAGCGATGGCGACGGTGGTCTCGCTGCGGGCGCTCAGCTCGCGCTTGGCTTTTTCGGCGCGCTCTTCCAATTGATTGGCATACAGGGCATCTTCTCTCAGGTCGACGCCGTGGGCGGCTTTGAATTTCTCGGCGACGTGGTCGATGATGCGAACATCCCAGTCTTTGCCGCCAAGCTGGGCGTTGCCTGTGCTGGTGACGACGTTCAGCTCATTGCCGGCGATGTTGAGAAGGGTGATATCAAATGTGCCGCCGCCGAGATCGTACACCATGACGTTGCGCGCTTTGCCGGCGTGGTCCAGACCATAGTAGAGGGCCGCCGCAGTCGGCTCATTGATGATGCCAAACTGGTCGACGTTCAGCCCGGCGAGACCGGCGGCCTCGATGGTTGCCTTGCGCTGGTGGTCATCAAAGTATGCCGGCACCGTGATCATTGCCTCGTTGATGGAGGTGTTGAGCGCCGCCTCCGCATCTGCTTTGAGCTTTTGGAGAATCAGGGCGGATATGGTTTCAGGCGTATGTTTGGTGCCAAAGAATTCCAGCTCGTAAGCATGGTTCCCCATAAAACGTTTGATGCAGCTCACCAGGCCATCCGGATTCTCCCAGGCATTGTTGATGGCGTCACGACCGACGATGATTTCATTTTCAAGGAAAAGAACCACCGAAGGTGTGGTGTGTTCTTCTTCCTCGTTTTGAATCGTCTCCGGCCGGTCCGTGCGCGGATTGATGTAGGCCATGGCCGAATTGGTTGTGCCCAGGTCGATACAAAGGACGATGTTTTCGTTCATTGCTATTTCCCTCTTGCTTGTAGACGGTGCCCAATGTTTTCACCGGGATGTTTTTTGACAAACCGCGAATTCACGCGAATTGTTTTTCAGTCTAATTCTTTTGTTTGCGTGCATTCGCGGTTTCACATCTTCGTGCCCAAATCGCCTACTGTGGATCGATATCCTGTATGTCTTTGTGTGCGATCTCCCGCGTCCTGCCGCTCGGCTCCTTGATCACGAACACACCATTTTCGTTCTTCTCGACTTCGCCGATAAACGCACCCGAGTATTTGAGCTTCACGACCACTTTCGCGCCGGCCTGGTAACGCGAGAATTCCGGGTCGCCAGTGGGTTGCCAGACCTGCAGCGTCGCAATCTCGTCATAGCGCGCGGCGAATCGATTGTTGCCATTCTGGTCTTCGAACACGATAATCTTGTCTTTGTCTGAGATCACCTGCGCGCGATAGGTCTCGCCGGTCTCGAGCGTGACATCGTAAACCTGTCCGGGCTCTACCTGCCAGGATTTGGGTGAAGCCACAAACCAGACAAGCCCGAGCGCTACCAGCAGACCGGTTCCGCCAGCAGCGGCTTCTTTGGCGTGGGCGCGCAGGAAGGTGAGCACGTGGGCCAGCCAATCCGGCACCGTCGTCGTTTGTGTTGGCGTTTTTCCCCCGCGGCGGACGGTTATTTCTCCCCGCTGCTGGGCGCCGCGGATGATGTCATCGACATCTGCCCGCGTCAGGTCGAGTGCCCTGGCTTCCGGGTACAGTGCAGCCCGGATCGTGTCATCCAGCACACCGCCGCTGGGTTTGCACATGGTGAGCATCTTGTCATGGACAATTTTGCCCCACACCTTCTCCTTCAAGTGCCGATTGTATTTCATCTGTTCCTGAGCATCGCTCAGGCGGGTCCTGGCCTTGCTCAGCTTGTCCTTCAGGTCTTGCAGCCAATCCCAGTTGTCGCGGGCGATGGGCGAGTTTCTTGGAATGCGGTTGATTTTCGCCAATTGCTCTTGCGCATGCCTGGCGATCAGATTCGCATCCTTGCAGTTGAATTTGACTTTGAGTAGCTCGTAGTAGTCGGGTTTCAAGTCGACTTTTAATTTCTGGAGGCCGAGTGTTTTTTCCAGAAATGTGCGTTTGGTTTCTTCCAAAGTGGCCATGATGGGATATATAGCTTGCTTTGTTAAGTTAACTTCCCGGTTTCAGTCCGTCTCGTTCCGTCTCGTTCCCATGCTCCGCGTGGGAACGCAAGCGTGACGCTCTGCGTCACGTAGACATTCTGGCTGTCAATTCGCCACTCGTAGCCTCCACCCCTTGTGGGTGGCTGTTATCTGCCCGCATCATGGTTCATATTGATAGTCATTGATGCCCTACAAGGGGGCATGGCTACAAAATGGGTTGGTAGCGCCAGCGCGGCTACGAAACCGCAAGCTCCTCATGCAGCTCCTCCTTGCGCTGTTGTAATTCGTCCTCGGACCTGGCGACGGCCAGCTTTATCTCCGCGTTGACATCCTGGCCGGAATTCAAGTCCTTGCCGACAACTTTGATCGTGCCGCTCGCCGTGGATTCCAGGGTGACCTCGACCGGCTGCTGCGCCGGCCTGCCTGCGGGCAGATCCGCGATATGGGCAACGCCAAGATAGACGCAGTAGTTCGGGTCCGGGTCTTCCCCTTCGAACACCTTGATGTCGATGGTCGTCGCACCCGGTCTGGCGGTGTAGAAGATTTTCTTTTCGGCCGTTCCCAGCTTCGAGTTTTTCTCCAGCATCTTGGTGATCACCAGATTATTGCTCTGCGGGTCGAGCGTCTGCACGCCCACGCTTTTGTTCAGGACATCGAAGAACATGATCGATCCTTCGTCGGTGACGATTTCTGCGCCCGTTGGTCCCGGCTCCTGCTCATCGCCTTCAGACGACTCGGGTGGCGCAGGGGGCGCCTCCGCTTTCGTCACCAGCGCGGCGCCGTGCACGACCATCAGGTCGAGGGATTTGGCTTTCTTCGGCTCCCAGCCGGAACAGATGCTCATGAGTTTCGCTTCGACCATGGGCATTTTGCAGGAGCCGCCCACCATCAGCACGGTGCCGATGTCTTCACACTTGATGTTGCTTTCATCCATGGCTTGTTTGACCAGAACTTCTGTCCGGTCCAGCAGGTCCCGGGTCAGCTCTTCGAATTTATCGCGCGACAATTCCACAACGGTGTTCATGCCGTTGTAGCTGCAGTTGATTTTGACGGAGGTGCGTTTGCTCAACGCCTCCTTTGCCCCTTCGGCCTGGTCTTGCAAGGTCTGGTGCGTTTGCAAGTCCGCCAGCGGGTCTTCGTTGTTGTGCTCGCTTTTGAACTGCTCGACGACATATTCGATGATTCTGGTATCCCAGTCTTTGCCGCCCAGCTCCGGGTCGCCTTCGTTGTTGATCACCATCAGCTCCTGGTCCTTGATCTCCATAATGGTGACATCGAATGTGCCGCCACCGAGATCGTAGACCAGAATCTTCTGGTTGGCGTCGATGTTGTCGAGACCGTAGGCGAGCGCGGCGGCTGTGGGCTCGTTGATGATCTGTTTGATTTTCAAGCCGGCCAGGGCGGCGGCTTCTTCGGTCATTTTTCGTTGCGCCTGGTCGAAATGCGCCGGCACCGTAATCACCGCTTCTTCGACCTCCTCCCCCAGGCGGGCTTTGGCGTCATCTTTCAGCTTGCGCAAAATAAAGGACGACACCTCTGGCGGGGTGTACTTCTTGCCGTTGTGCTCGAAGTCGAAATCCGTTTTGCCCATGTCGCGCTTGATGCTCGTTACGACTTTTTCGCCTTCGACGATGGCATTTTGCTTGGCGATTTTGCCGACGATAACCTCATCGCCGTCAAAGAAAACCACGGACGGGGTGAGCTGATCGCCTTCAGCATTGGGGAGCACCTCGATGCCGCCGTGCTTGTTGATGTAAGCGACCGCTGAATTATAGGTTCCGAGGTCAATTCCTACGATTGCCATGATGTTCCTCCAATGAAAGTTTTTTTGAAGTCTCTTATCTATCTAGAGACCTTGATTGGTGACTGAATCTGACATTCATGTTGTAGCGTTACAGGGGACAACCCTCCTACCAGAGAGAATCTTCTGGAGAATAAATCGGATTTCAGAGCAAACCTCCCATCTAACCTGAGTAGTAATAGACAGGAGTCTCAATCATTTTGCTGGGTTTTGAGTTACCCACAATGGTTTTCTGCAAATGCTCTACAGTAGCAGGGGAGAAGAACTGTTCGCCGGTTTCTTCATGCACTCGGGCTGGTACATTTTCCACGATGTAGAATTTGCCTTCGAGCTCCAGAGTGTATCTGACTCGGCGCTCCGTCAGTCTCTCGTCTGCGTAATTCATTTCTTTTTCCTTGGCCGGGCGCGGATATTTTGATTGTTTGAATCAATCTGACATTCAATTTGTTTTGGCTTGAAAAGGCCAGGTTCGTGTCCATCAGCGTGCCCGCTCGAGTTACTTGCGGTCCTTGTCGTCGCCTTCGGCTTTGGCGTACCGCCAGATCACCACCTCCTCGGGTCGAAAAACCCTGTCGCCGCGCACGAAGCCCCGCCGGATTTGTTTCGCAATCATGCGATCCTTTTCCGGATCCCCGGTGGGCTCTTGCTGCAAAACGCGGTGTTTCTCGCGGTCGACTTTTTCTTCGAGAAAGGGCATGGGCTCGATATCCCACCGGCTCAGGATCTCCAGAAGCTCGGTCTGCACGAAGCTCATTTTCGCCTTCGCCTCCCCTTCCAGGTAGCTCACCTGTTTTTCTATGGTGTCGTACAGCATCAGGAGGTCGTTCAACAGGGGGCGCTGCAGGCCGTACAGGAATTTCTCTTTGTAGTCCATCATTTCCCCGTACAAGGCCTCGTAGGCGCGTTTGTGTTTTTCAGACACTGCGATTTTGCCCTCGATTAGGGCAGAAAAGGTTTGGAGCGCTTGCAGCATACCATCCACTTTGGTTTGCAGAGCTCCGAGCTCGTTTGCTACGGTGTCTTCCGGCTTCGCCGGTTCGCTTGCCGCCTCCGGCTCATGGGCAGCGGGGGCGCCGGCTGGAGCCGGCTCTTTGTCCTCCACCTGCTGGCCTTCCTGAGTCGGCACATCTTCAAAGGGGAGCGCTTCCGTTTCAGCGATGGGGGGCTTCTCTTGCTGCATGATGACCTCCTGGTAGGTATCTGAATTATATTAAAATACGCAACCGCCAAACTCGCAGAGTTTGTTTGTTGCGGAGTGCAACGCTTTAGCGTTGCAC
>JBHHXT010000106.1:0-15813 GCA_046757165.1 bacterium
ATTTTTTTGAAGACTTCTTCTCCGGGAACGGCCGTCACCTCGCCAGACCGCAACTCTTTCAGTCGCTGCTTTGCCACAGCTGTCCACTTCTTATCAATCTCTGACTCAGGTGGGTTAAGGCTTCTTAGAAGCGAGTCGACAACCAGCGCTCTTTCCTCGACCGGAAGAGAAATCGCTTCTGCTATTAACTCTTTCGTTTTCATGGGTCACCCATCTGATCTATTTGACTCATATTTGTTTACTCCCCTGACATAAGTGCGTTTATGAGGAAACTTATTAACGGTAACTGCGGATCGTGGCCAACGGATTCAGAGATTTGATGGCGTGCATCACACACAGCCTCGCTTCTTAAAGTAAGGATATTGAGCAGTAAATGCAATATTTAAACTTCCCAAAAGCTTGGTTAACGCTGCATGTCCAAGATCGGGAGACTGATTTGAAACTGCGTCCCCTGCCCTTTCTTGCTCGCCAGCGAAATATCTCCACCGTGCTCGATGACGATTCGTTTGACAATTGCCAGCCCCAGCCCCATGCCGCTTTTCTTGGTAGAAAAGTAAGGCTCGAACACTTTGGCCTGCAGGTCCGGTGGAATTCCCGTGCCCGTGTCCGAGTAGTCCAGGCGAATCGAGCCGTTTTCTTTGCGCGTTTGCAGCAAGATTCCGCCCTGCCCCTTTTCTTTGATACTGTCCATGCCGTTTTCGATCAGGTTGATGAGGGCGCGGCGCATCTTTTCGTGGTCGAAGCGCGTCTCCGGCAATGTCGAGTCCAGCTCGAGCTCAATGTTGTCATTCGGATAGATCTTACGCACCTCCTCGACCAGCTCGTTGAGATTGCCAGGAGTCAGGTTCAGTTTCGGCATGCGTGCAAACTCAGAAAATTCCCGCACCAGCGCGCGTAAGCTTTCGATTTCATCAGTGATGATCTCCGTGCACTCCGCCAGCAGCTTTTCGTATTCCGGGTCCTCCCCCCCATACCTGTCTTTCAACTGTTGCACGGTGAGCTGGATCGGCGTCAGCGGGTTTTTGATCTCGTGCGCCAGCACGCGCGCGATCTCGCGCCAGACCGCCATTTTCTCCAGCGCGATGACCTGGTCTTGCTTTTCTTTGAGCGCCACCACCATGCGGTTGAATGCCTCGCCGAGCACGCCGATCTCATCCTTCGTCTGCACCTCGACCCGGTAGTCCCAGTCCCCGGCGGCCACCTTTTGCGTCCCCCTGGCCAGCGTGAGCAGCGGCGAAGTCACTTTGCGGGAAAAATAGATGCCCAGCGCGATGGAAAGCGCGGCCAGGGGCGTATAGACGGCGAAGAACACAAGCAGGAATCCACGCGTCAAATCGCCCTCGAAAAAACTCAGGGTCTTGAACATTTGCAGCACCTTGACGACCAGCTCGCGTTTCTTCGTGAATGCCTCATCGATTTTTCGGGTCACAACCAGCGAGCCAATTCGCCGCTTTGGTCCGTGCACGGGGGCAAAGGCTACAATCACGCCCGGCCCGCTGGCGCTCTCCAGGATGGCCGGGTCATTTTTGTTGGCCAGGGGTTGGATGACGTTTTGATACAGAGATTTGAAGTTACCAGCGCCGGCAGTCGCACCTGAGGTCAGCCCCTGCTCCTGTCCAGAGTTGTGGGGAGAATCGGTTGTGGCTGAGCGCAACAGGCGCCCGGTGAGATCAAAAACGTCCACCTTTGCGCTTCCCAGACTGTTTATTCTGGACACCACGCCTGCGGGGATGGCGGAGCCGCGGGTGATCACCTTCTGTGTCGACTCCAGGGCGGCCAGCTCAGCGGCCAGTGCCAGCGTTTCTTCTTTATGTTTTGCGTACAGGTCGCTCGAAATCCCGTAGGCCGACTCCAGCGCGCGCTCGACATTTTGGTTGTAGCCGACTTCAATGCTCTGCTGCAGAAGATTCTTGATCACGTAGTAGACGGGTAGCACGGGCAGCAGCGTGATCAACAAGAGAGAGAGAATCAGTTTTGTCCGAATTCGTTTCATGGCCGCAGATCACGAAGCCGAAACTTCGTCGAGGAGAACCACTCAGAGGCATAGCTGGATTTTTTCTTGCTGCTGACGAAAAACGAGACCAGTTTGTTGAGGTTTAACTGGAAGCCGCTGGCGCGATTTTCCGAAGCGATCGCCTCTTCGGTCTGGTTCGGGTCCAGGAGCCAATCGGTCACTTTTTCCGCCTGGCGTGTCGAGATAGGGACAATGCCGACACGAATTTGTACGACGTAGCGCTGATTGTCGTTCACCCCACGCAGTGGCGGCAAGGCCTCGTTGTCGAGCCGCTGGCTGGCCTCTTTTGCTGCTTCAAAATCAGTGAAAACATAAGCAGAATCTTCGGCCAGCACTGTGTATCTCTCCTCCCAGATATCATATGAAACCGTTCTGGTAAGGCGCTTGCGGAGCACGCTCTTCCCCTTCCCGTCTTGTAGCCTGATTTCGATCTGAATGATGGACGGCAAGCCACTTTGGATGGTGCCGGTGATCTTCTTTGAAAAGAGATTCCTGAACTCGGCTGAAACGGCCAGCGTGCGGTCGCGTATGGAAGGGATAATTTGCTCGACGCGGATCTCGCTGTCATTCTGAGCCAGGAGGAAAGGTGCAGGGTTCAAAGCCGTCAGGACCAAATAGACAGAGAGGAGCTTTTTAACAACTGTGCTCAAAAAGTGTGCCCCAAAGATATATGAAAATGAAAATCCTTTGCGTCAATTTTCTCGAGCGGAAACGCGAAATCAAAGCGCGTCATCCCGATGATTGGCAACCGGGTTCTGATTCCGAAGCCGAGCGAGGTGAAAAAATCACCGATATCGGGGTCTTCGCCGGGCAGCCAGATCCCGCCGGCATCAAAAAACAGGACGCCAGAGGTCTTATGGTATGGGAATTTTGACTTTGTCAGCGGGAATCTGAATTCCGTATTGGTCAAGATGAGTTTGGTTCCCCACCCTTCCGGGGTCAAGCGCCGGTTTGGGTAGCCACGCAGTGAGTTCGCGCCTCCGAGGTAAAACCGCTCATAAAAAGGGGAGTCCCGCGTGGTATAGGCCGCTTTGAGATGAAACGCGAGCACGCGCGTGTCAAACACGCTGTGATAAAAGCGGGCATCGAGGGTAACCTTTGGAAAGTTCGCCTTGCCCGCAAGCGCTTCATTGGCAGTCTCACCGGTGAGGGCACCCCACCATCCTCTGAGTGGAAAGACCGGATTGTCGCGAGAATCTGCGTACAGCCCCAGCGCCAGGGCTTCGATCTCGGTTTCCTCCAGATCGTCGAGGATGCCAGTCGGCAGGTCTGTAATTTTATCGCCGCTCTCACTCGTCGCGAAGTCGTCGGCATCATACGTTTGTTTGCGGTAGGCGAGAAAAAGATGCTTGAAGACGCCGCGGGTGCCGCCAAGTTTTAGCCTGAGGCCGCCAAATCCGACCTTCTGCTCTGTTCTGTCGCTGCCAAAGTAGTGGATAAAGATCTTCTCACCGCCTGCGAGCTCGGCGTCGATGAAAGCCGCGCCGCTGAAAATCGTGTTGTGGTAGGAGAGCGAAAGCTTGCCGATGTTATCGCCGATCGTCCATCGCAGCGCGAGCAGGCTGCCGCGGCCAAAGGCGTTGTCATAGCGCAGCCCGGCCGGCACGAAATAGAACCCATCCAGGTCGTTGTGCCCGCCTTCAAACTGAAAGTAAGGCAGTTTGCGCTCTTTGACCTCGACGATGACCACAACTTGACCTTTCTCAGAACCCGGTCGCGTGTACAAGTTGACTTCCTTGAAGAAGTTGGTCTGCGATAGACGCTGCTGGTTCAGCTCCAGAATGCCGGGCGTGAGCACGTCGCCGGGGCGAATGGTCATACGGCTGATAATGACATTCGGTTTCGTCTTGGTCAGGCCCTCGAATTCAAACCCTTCCAGGAATAGCCGATGGTCCCGTATCTGGCCGTGTGAAGGCTGCGGCAGGAGCACCAGAAGAGTGAACACTGCCAGCAGCAGCGTAAGAGTGGGGAAGGTCAGCAGCCTGGTTCCTGCTTTGCAGGAATCCGGGCTGCTTTGACGCTTCTTTGCCTTTTTGAACAGGATAGGGGTCATAGACGGGCAAATTTAAAGGAAATGTCAGATAAGTGCAAGGAATATGTGAACGATCAGGAGATAAGAATTAAGACGAGACTGTGCCAAAAGCCGCCTGCGTTTGCAGGCATCGATACCAGGCCTGCTTTTGGACAGTCTCGTCTCTGGAATCAGAAACCGCGGTTAGCTGCGCTTGGTGACCGTAACCGACCCATCAGGATGAATGACCACGTCATAGACGTCCTCCCCTTCGGTCACAACACCCTGGCCCGAGCCATCCGGGTAAAAATCGAAGACGGCCGTGATAATGGGATCGTCGCCGTTTTCGAAAGCAACTTCGGAGGCATAGACCTGGAATTCCAGGTGAGCGCTGTCATCCGGGTAGCCCTGGGCGGTAAAGACCACGAAGGTCTCGTCTGCGTTGGTCCACTCGCCACCAATCTGGTCAACCTCCGGGGTCTCGGTGATCGTGATAAAGCCGTGGCTGCCATCGCTGTTTTCGACGTTGAGCGTGGTGATCAGGATATCGCCTTCACGAGTCTGGCTGACCTCGACGCTTTCCCGCTGCACGTCCCCTTCGAGCGGGGTCACTTCGCGCTCAAAGGAGCCACTCAGCGTGCCATCGGCCTGGTTCAACACGAACTGGCCGGATTCCGAAATCGATGCCGGGTCGTGGCCCTCAGGGAAGGTGATAGTCAGGGTGTATCCGCCCTCGCCGTCTTCTTCAGCGCTGTCAAAGGTGCCGCTGATCTGCGTGCCGTCGCGCCGGCTTTCTTCAAAGGTGCCGGTGCCATCCAGGTTGAACGTGACGGACTCGGAATGCGTGGTGTTGTCGGAAAAGACCGAGGTTTTGGAGAAACTGCCGCCGCTGTCTGCGTGGTACTCAAAGCGCGCACTGGTGCTGCTGATGAAGCTCGAGCTGGAATAGGTGATGTCGCTGGTGAGCACCCCGCCGTCAGGCTCTGTGCCCGGCGCGTGCTCGTCCGGGACAAAACGGCCCATCTCTTCCCGGATCAGTTGCCCCGGTTTGTACCGCTTCAGATTCATCAGCGAGAGCAAGACGTCATCCGACTCGTTCAACAGCGTCCCGTTCAGATCCGCTTTGACTTCGGTTGAATCATACTCCAGGGGATGAGTTTCACGATAATCAAAACCGACGACAAAGAAACGAGCTGTGCCGGATTCGGCATTGTAGATCAAGCTCACCCGGTACGTCACCCCTGCCACCGTGTCGCGTTCAGTGACATCAAAGATCACTGAGTCGGAGGTGGCGCTCTGCAGGCGATTGAGCGCATCCGGACGTTTTCTGAGCGCCACCAGCGCTTTGTTCTTGACCGTGCGGGAATAGGCGAGCGCCGCACCCGGCGTTTCGAACTGCGGAATATCCAGCTTGGTGATCTGATTCGAGTCGACGATCAGGCTGGTGATCTGCTCGAAAGAGGCAACGTTCTGATAGATGTCGACGCCAGTCTTGCTCGCAGTTTGGACTTTCACGTTTTCCGCCGGCTTGTTGTCAGGCGCTGCCGGGTTGTCTGTGGAAGAGCATCCCAGGTGCACGAAGTAGGAGAGGCAGAGCATAACAAGGATCCTCGAGAGGGTTGATTGTAGGTGTTTCATGATAGACTCCTTTCAATTATTTGGGTTAAAGTAAGACCGGTCATGCATGATTTGATCAAATGGTCATGCGGGGAGGAATCAATTATCGGGCCAGGATTTCAAGCGAGTGACTGAACCTGAAGTAACCGTATGTTTTATATGGCTTGAAAGATGACTCACCGCAGCGAATACAACCAGAACTTGCGTGTGCAAGCGGACAACAGTGTAGAGATTCTTCGACAGTTCAGGGGGATATTTTGAAATCCTAATTCGTTGGTATTCATATTCACGCAGCCGTGCACTTCAAAGCATACAGGATATTCTCAAAGTCTCTCTCCTGAAATGCTTCGAACAGCTCGCTGAAATTGTGGGTGAGAATCGATTGAGTACCCAGAAAGTCAACTATTAGTTAAGTCAAGCAAAAAACGGATTGTACAAACGCTCGACCTCCACGGTCGACGGCGCGCCATGTCCCGGATAAATGGTGGTGTTTCCAGGCAGGTGCAAAACTTTGTCCCAGACGGCGCGGTTTTGCTGCCAGAAATTTTCGCGCGAGGCGGTGCCACCCACGGCTCCTGAGAAAATGGCGTCGCCGACAAAAACACGATCCCGGATGATGTAACAGACCCCATCTGGCGTATGACCGGGTGTTTCAAAAACTCGCATGGTTTCGTCGCAGAATGGGATCGTGTCTCCCTCAGCAACCTGGTGGTCATAGCCGCTCTCAGCCGCGTAGATCGGGACCGGGTAGCTCTTTTTTAGCTCGGAAATGCCGTTGATGTGGTCGTAGTGTGTGTGGGTCAGGAGCAGAAATCTGAGCTGGAGACCATGGCTCTTGATGGCGCCATGGATGTCGTCTGTGAAGGCGCCACAGTCGACCAGGAAGGCGTCTTTTGTGGCTTCGTCAAAGGTCAGATAAACATTGACATAGTTGAGGTCCAACGCGAACTGAATAATCTTCATGTGCTCATCCTGCTTTTACCCGATGGCCGTCAGAAAGAATGCGGCAAAACCGGCAACCGCCACGGCCTGCCGCTGCCTGAAACTACACAACGACAACGAAACAATCAACCAAAAGAACGATGGCACAGAATGTTGCGTGCACGGCTTGTACCAACCGCTTGCCGCATCTTGTCTCGGGTCAGCTTATTCCATGGAAAAACTAATCAACGATTCCGAGTCGTGGGGAGCTGAGCCGGGTGCAGCAGGTAGGAATCAATGGACTTGAACAGGGGGAGGGGGTGGAGCTTCATCTCTCAAAGAAATGCTTCTCAGAAAGCGTTTCGACAATTCTCTGGAACGCTTTTCTGTTGATCGGCTTGACAATATACCCGTCCATTCCCGCTTCGATGCACTCTTTGACAATATCTTTGGGCTCGGTTGCGGTCAGGGCGATGATCGGGATGTGACGCCTTGTGTGTGTCTCTCGTCGACGAATGATGGACGTGGCCTCCACGCCATCCAGCTCAGGCATCTGCATGTCCATCAGAATGAGATCATAGTCACGCTCCTTGACCAATTTTATCGCTTCAAAGCCGTCGGATGCGGTGCCGACATCATATCCTGATTTTTCAAGAAAGCGTTTGGCCAGGCTCTGACTGCAGGCACTGTCTTCGACCACGAGCACCTTCAGCCGCTGATTGTTTGGGGGCGTGTATGTTTGCATATCTGAGCTTAGGGCCTGTGCATTATTAATTTGGCATTTTGAAAATGCATAGTAACATTGAATCGTAGCCCCGACCCCTTGTGGGTCGCTTCTCCGATGATACCCCACAAGGGGGTATGGCTACGGTGAAATACCATCTTATTATTTTGCGTAGGCGCGTTAGGTACAGGTTGCTTTATCCCCTACTATCGACATTCTATTTTCTTTTATAAGTTTTCACGGCATTTTTTCAAGTTCACACAAATAATCTCAAACTGATTCCGGATAAATAGCCGGCCGTTTGCCAGAGAGGGGGGCGTCCAACATTTGCCCTTTTTGACGATTTTGGCCTTCGCTTTTTCCCGGTAGCCTTTTTCAGAAGCCTGCACCAGCAACAATTTGCCGCGTTCGCCCAGGACAATCAATTGCCCGTCCGCATAGATGAGATTGCCTCGGCCGATGCCTGTTTTTTTCCATTTCTGTTTGCCATCGGCGGCGTCAACACATTTGAGGCTCCCTTTGTCGAAGCCGTAGATATACCCGTCGTGATAAACAGCAGAGGAGAATTCATTGCGCATCACCTTGTTGCGCCAGACCTCATCCACGTGCAATTTGCCACCAGAGGTGTTTATTTGCCAGAGGGAAGCGCCCTTATTGTAACCGGATGAAATGAAAATCCTGTTGTTTGCAAGGAAAATGGGCGCCATGACATTGGCACCGTTGCGAGTTACCCAGGGAACGCCCCAGACCAGATCGCCAGTCGGAGAGACGGCAATGAGCTGGCTGGCGGTAAAGATGATGATCTGCCTGTACCCGTGTGAGGTGACCGCGATAGGCGATGAATACCCCGGCTGGTCTTTCAGGTATTCTAAGCCGTGGTTGTGGTTGAGCACATGGGTGCCGGTTCGCCATACCACGGTGCCGTCGTACTTGTTGAATGCGACGACGGAGTTGCCAGAGACGTCGCCGATTTCCATGATCAGCAGGTCCTTTTCTATCATAGGTGAAGTCGCAAATCCATATTTCGGGATGCCGGTTCGGAAACTTTCTCTTAGATCAATCTGCCAGATACGCTTCTTGTCGGAAGCGCGCAGGGCGTACAGTTTACCTTTGGCGCTCAGGAGATAAACCCGATCGTCGTCAACAGTCGGCGTCGACCGGGGGCCGCTGCCGTGCTGGTTCAGATAGATCTTGTCTGTTGTAAAACGCCACACCTCCAGGCCGGCCTCAACATCCAGGCAGAGCGCAAATTCATGGTCGCCCTCCGAGTACATGGTATAGAGGTACTCGTCGACCACGGCAATGCCGGAGTAGCCACTTCCAATTTCAACGCGCCACAGCACTTCCGGCCCTGACTTCGGAAAGGTCTCGATCAGGTCGGTCTCTTTTGAGCAGCCATCGCGATTAGGCCCGCGCCACTGCGGCCACTTATGCGAGGTTTTCTCGATACGGTCCTTGGCGAGTGCTGTCTGACCGACAGCGCCAAAACTCAAGATTTGAAGGAGAAATCCTCCAAGAATGATCAATGTCCCCATGGATTGCACGGCGCCCTTTTTGTAGCAACTGGTGATGAAGTTGGGAAGCAGTATGAATGATAATACAGCATGGCAACAATAATATTCCAGCCGGTTGCGACAGACTCCGGAAGGGAAATGGCCGCTCCCCACTCCTTCAGTGTTTTGAGAGAACGGAACTTGTCTCTTACTCTACAAGTACGAAACGTAGATCCTATGCCATCTTAAGAAATATACTAAGGCCGGTCAAAGTTGTGCCGATCTTTTATGTTAAAAAATGGACATCTAAACCGGTCACACAGGACCACAATTTCTTGCTAATGGACGGATGAACAGAACGATACGACACGGGTTTGGGTGGATGTTTTTGATGGCGAACCTGTGCGCTCACCTGACTTTGATGGCACAGGAAACGGAATTTTTTCGTGGAAACCTTCAGGCGCCGAACGGCAGCGCCGAGTGCAATCCATGTGTTGAAAGCGTCCTTCAGTCCATCAATACCCTGCGGAATCACGGCACGACGCTCGGGTTCAATTGGGGGGACAATTATCCCGAAGTCAAAGGAGCCGGCACCAAGAGCCACTGGCAAGGGGTGCAGCGCATGCCGATGATGGGCCTTGAATTTCCTTTCATCGTGGTCTGCTCTTCGCACCGCGACCAGATTTTCAGACCGAACGGACAGACGCAAACTGTTTCAGGGCCAGCACACTTTGCCGTCGTCGAGATGGCTTCGCGCCGCAACAACGTTGGCCGCAGGTTACGCTCCAACCGGTTGGCGGTCGGCGTCGTGACTCGTTTTGTGCCGCCCGATGCGCTGGATCGCATCGTCAAAGCCCACGCCATCACGCCTGATTTTGACCACCCTGGCGGCATGCAGGCCATCGGCAAGTACCTGCTGGTCGGCACAGACGGCAACATCGAGCATAACCGTGACGTCGCGGAAATCAGTCTGTGGGATATGGCGGACCCCTCTTCTCCCCGCGCTGTCTGGACTGAACCCAATTGGGAGCTGCCTTTCCGCAACGCGAATTCCGTCGGTATCACACGCCTCGAGGATGGCAGATATCTTATCGTGCGCGCGCTGACAGATGCTAAAGAGCTGGAATTCTACCTCTTGAGCGACAGTCTCGAAGACAACCCGGCAGCGTACCACAATGGGGTGGTATATGATAGATGGCATTATCAAGAGCTTGAGTCCGAGCTGTTCAATCCCGATAGTACGCTCGATCTCAATTGGGCCGACCTTGGCAGTATTTTTGGCGATGTTGGTTATCAGAGCACCAATCTGGTGACTGAATGTGTCACCGGAACGCTGTATCTGGTTTGCTCTCACGGCCGAAGACCACAAGGGTTCGGCGGGGATGATTTCGTCGATGCTTATCGCCTGGACGTGCCTGTCGACCCACCAGACCCGGATTTGCCAGGACATGGAGTCGTCATCACCAAGGTGGCGAAACGGCATATGTTTCCCAGTGGCAACGCTCAGTCCCGGCAAGGGGACTTGCAGGCTGCTGGCGGGTCATATGTGAGTCCGGACAACAAGCTCTATTATTACGCGACCGAGCATGGCCAGAGCGGAGATGGTGGCTTTGTGAAGATGATCGAGTTCGCGCCGGCCGAGGCCATGTCGGAGGTTCGGTTTATCGAGGACGCCTGGGTCGAGCTGTACGATCGCAAAGATTTCGATGGTCGCTCGATTATCCTCGACTATGCGGACCGCCATCTGCGCGACTACGCGAGTTTTAGCAACATAGAGGAGTTTGATAATCTCGCTTCCTCCGTGCTCTATGCCATCCCGGTGGGATACAAGATACGGATTTTTGCCGGACAGGGTGGCGAAGGCGGCTACCTGGACCTGATGGGCAGCGGGAGTGTCAACCGTATCGCTGACCTGGGAACCGTGGTGCTCAGCACGGGAGAGAGCGCCAACAACCGGTTCAGCTCAGCGGAGTGGATCTCGAGCGTCACGGCAGCAGAGCATGAAGCAGAGGTGGGGCAACTGTTGCCCTCTTCTTTTGAACTCTACCAGAACTACCCCAATCCCTTCAACCCGGAAACCATCATCAATTATCAGGTCAACATGGACGCCCTGATCAGGATAGCGGTCTACGATATCAAAGGGCAGCTCATCAAGATCCTGGTCGAACAGCAGCAGGGGCCCGGCTTCTATTCGTTAACCTGGGATGGCACGGACGAATTCGGCAGCAAGGTGGCGAGCGGCACCTATCTCTACCGCCTGGAGGTGCAAGAGTTCGTGCAGACCAAGAAACTCACGCTTCTGCGCTAGCCTCGCATTCCCATCATTTGCCAGCCAACAAATCCAGGGCAGCCGCGGACATGGCCTTGACGCCCGTTTTGATCGTCGGCTCCGCGTCTGGTGCAAACAAGTTCGAGTGCAACGAAGGCAGCGGCTGGCTACGCTTCTTGCTTTCGGCGATGACTTCGGGCTTTACAGCGCCAAGCCAGAATATATGAATCGGAATCTCCGGGCTCACGCGGCCATAGCGGCCAAAATCTTCGCCGCCCATCACGGGCTCAGCGCTGAGAACGTTCTCCTGTCCCAAAATCGTCCGTGTCGCTCGGGCCACCCGGCGTGCCAGCTCAGGATCGTTGTAGGTGGCAGGCGTGAACCCCTCGCGCACCTTCATCGTCGGTAGTCTGTCTTCGGGCACGCCAGCAGCGAGCGCAATGCCTGTGGAGATTCGCTCGATCGCGGCCAGGGTTTGATTGCGTACTTCGTCTGAATAGGAACGCAGAGTGAGCTGCAGCTCGACTTCGTCTGGGATGATATTGTGTTTGGTGCCGCCATGAATCGCGCCCACGGTGACGACTGCCGGCTCCACCGGTTTGATTTCCCTGCTGACAATCGTTTGCAGTGCCAGCACGATCTGCGCCGCGATCACAACCGGGTCTTTGGTCGTATGGGGGTAGGCGCCATGCCCGCCGAGGCCGCGGATTTTCAGGTCGACGAAATCAACGTTGGCAAGAGCATACCCCTCACAAATCCCAATCGTCCCGGCTGCCATGCTGGCGTTTGCGTGCAGGGCCAGGCAGTAATCCGGCCTCGGGAAGCGGGTGAACAGCCCGTCCTCCAGCATGGCCCGGGCGCCCAGGCCGATTTCCTCCGCTGGCTGCCCAATCATGACCAGCGTTCCGCGCCATCTGTCTCTCAGCTTGCTCAGCATCCTCGCTGTGCCAACGAAGACCGTCATGTGCACGTCGTGGCCACACGCGTGCATGACCCCGACCTCAGTGCCCTGCGGGTCGAGGGTGCGTACCCGGCTGGCATATGCCAGCCCCGTTTTTTCCTCGATCGGCAGCGCGTCCAGGTCGGTGCGGACCAGCACCGTGGGGCCATCGCCGTTGTTGAGCACCCCCACCAGGCCATGTCCGCCCACCTTTCGCGTGATCTCAAATCCCAGGTCTTTCAGCTCTGCGCTCAGCCGGTCAGCCGTCTTTGCCTCGTTGCGGGAAAGCTCGGGATTGAGATGCAGGTGTTCGTACAAACTGGCCAGATAGGAATAGTCTTGCTCGACTCCCTGCAGGATTCGGTTCACCGGCGCAGAATGGTCGCCGTTCTGCGCAGAGGTCCTGCTGCCGATATTTACACAGCATGAAACCAGCAGGATCAGGATATTTCGGTACCGGATCGCCATAACTCTCCCTCCACCGTTTCGTGAGGTTTGTCTGTAAAATTGAATAGCTATAGGATAAGAAAGTGCGACCAAAATGTCAACGATTTGCAGGAAACGACAGAGAAATAGCTTGCATCAATACACGAAAAGTGTTAAATCTTACAAGAGCTATTCGCCACCTGCTCGAGGATGGCGAGGCTGGCACAGGCCAACGAAGTAACGAAAGTTGTTCTCCAGAAGGCTGACATTCAGCTAATCGACCAAGATCCGCCTTCTTGGTTTTTGACTCCCATTTTCGGAAGCAACCTTGTGGTTAAGGATGAGCACACACTGAATTCGTCTCGGGCACGTTCCTGTAGGAAAACTCTTGCAGGCTGCTTGTTGGTGCTTGCGGTTTTCTGGTCAGGCTTGCTCTCGGCACAATCCAGCCTCACCGTGCCGGTTGAAGATCCGGCCTATTTTCATCTCAGAAACCTGATTACCTCTGGCCTGGTTTCATCGGCCATTGCCGGTACGCGCCCTTTTACGCGTGCCGAATTCGCCAGATTGATTCATGAGGCAAACAGGACCCTTGCGGAACAAAACCAGAACGCGGTCTGTGCACAAGCACAGGCCTCCCTGGCCTATCTGTCAAGCCGGTTCGCGAATGCCCCGGTATCCTGCACCGCAGACGATGGCCGGCGTGTGCAGTTCCGGAGAAAGCTATTCGATTGGGTGGGAATCGAGCTTCTAAACTATAACGCGCCGGCGCGCCGGCTTTCGGATACCACCATTGCGGCAGAAATCCAACCCCTGACGGCTTACCGCGATGGCCGCACCTACTTCCAGGGCCAAAATGTCGCCATAGAAACCGGCCATGCCCTGGAGATCGGCCACGCCGCAAGCTTCTACTACCAGGGTCGAGTACTGTTGACTCATCCTGCCAACGCATTGGGCTTGAAAGACAGGGTGGACTTCGAAACACTCCGCATGTACGTGCAATTCAGCAAATGGAACATCAATCTGCTCATCGGCAAAGATAGCATCATCTGGGGCACCGGTTCAAAGGGCAACCTCATCTTGAGCAGAAATGCCCGGCCGGTCGGCTCGTTCAACACCCTGCCGCTCATCAAACTGTCGAATCGTTTGCCGGTGAGGCTGCCATGGTTATTTAAATCGTTGGGGCGCATGCGCTATGAGCTTTTTGTCGCCAGGCTGGGGCGTGACCGGGACGATTTCGCCAGACCTTACTTCATCGGCAAGCGTTTGAATTTCAAACCCGGCAGAACCACTGAATTCGGACTCAGCCATGCGTTCATTTTGGGCGGAAAGAACTTTCCCGTCTCTTTCACTTTCTGGGATGCGCTGGCGGAATTCTTCTTCAGTCGCGTGAAGCAGAAATTCATTTTCAACATTGGGTTCGACGAATTGCAGGCCGAAAACAATATCGCCAACCATTTCATGGGGGTTGATTTCTTGATTCGCTTGCCGCGTCTACGAAATACAGAGGTGTTCAGCGAAGTTTATTTCGATGACATCACGTTCAATTTGCAAAAAACCTTCGACCGTAATCTGGGCTATTACGGTGGAATTTATATCCCGCGGCTCACTTCGACTGGACAGGTCTCCGTGCGCATGGAATTCAGCCACACCTCGACCATTTTCTACACGGGGAGCGCCCCCCTGATTGCGGGGTTTACCTACAACCGGCGAATTTTGGGAAGCGAGCTGGGGCCGCGTGCAAACGAGGTTTTTGTTGAAACGGGGTTCCGGCCAAATCTTCAGACAGAGTGGTCGCTGTCGGTTGACTTTCAGAAGCGAGGAGCAGAGCGCGGTGCAAGAGAGGCGGGAGCCTTCGTCGATGAAAACCGCCTCATTTTCGGGGTACGGTTGACCAGGCAGGTGCGCCGCGACCTGAATGTCACGCTTGACCTGCGCTATCAGCGCATCCAGGCATTTGCTCATCTAAAAGGCGACAACCGGGACACCTATCTGGCGGGAGTGTCTTTTCATTTCACGCCAACAAAATGATTCAGTATTGTTATCTGACCTCACACAATCACAGGAGAATGACTTTGTCGAAAAACAAAATGAATATCATGGTCTTCGGTGCGGGCTCGAGTACGCAGGGGGTCTTGCACGCCCTGAAAGCTCACGCTGCCAACGTCAGCACCTATCTTACGCGTGAGTCCTGCGGTTACAGCCCGGCGCTGGAAGGCCAAACCTTCAGCGCCAGGGAGTACCCGAATCCCTGCGAGATTCTCGAGAAGACGAAAGTCGATCTGGTCATCCCCATGTCGATCGATTGGATTCTGGCGGACTGGACCGAAGAATTTCTCGCGCTCGAGATTCCCATCTTATCTCCCACGGGTGCAGGCGTGCGCTTGGAGCGCGACCGCGACTTCGCCCGCGAATTGTGTGAAAAACACCACATTCCGTTTCCGAAATCTTTCGTGGCCCAAAACCGGTTGCAGGCCGAGGCGATTCTGGAGAACCATCCGGGCGCCTATGTCATCAAGAATCCGCTTTGCTCCCCCTCCAGTCCGGTGCACACCATCATGAGTGAAACGGTGGAGGATACACGCAGTTGGCTCAAGCTCGTCAACTACGAGGAAGGCATTTTCATGCAGGAGTACATGGGGCGCCGTGAGGCAGGCCACATCGCGTTCATCACCGGAGGCGAAATTTACTCGCTCATCAGCAACCAGGAGTACAAGCGCGCTTTCGATGGCAACATGGGCATCATTGCGGGCGCGCCGCTTGGCGGGATTGTTGAGAAAGACCCGCAGGACAAGTACGGTGTGGCGCAGGAGCTGCTTCACCCCCTTCTGCCCTGGTTTCGGGAGGTCGGGTACCACGGACCCGTGCAGGTGACGGGCATTCGCAAAGACGACCGGTGGGTCGTTCTGGAGTACAACGTCCGCATCGGGGTGACGTGCGGGCCGATTATTCTGCAAATGCTGCAAGATCCGCTGCAAATCCTGTGGGACACGGTGCACAACCGGAAGACGACAATCCGGTTTAAAGAAAATCTCATGTTTGGGTGTTCCCTGACGCTGGCAGGCTATGGCTACCCGTACAGTCAGATCGCCGGCCCAAGCTTCCCGGTGCGCGTGAGCGGTCCGCTTGATTGCCATGTGTGGTGGAACGAGGTGTTCTCGGACAAGGAGGGCAAGCTGTTTACCAACGGTCAGAGAATTGCGGATCTGGTGGCGATCGAAGCTACCCTCGAGCAGGCGGTGCAGAGAGTCTACGACAATGTCAGCAGAGTTCGCTGTACGAGTAGCTACTACCGCACAGATATCGGGCAAAGCTTGTGGCCGCCGGGGAAGGAGTGATACAATAGTTAGCAGTAATAAAGTAAAGCACTCATAATAAAGAATAAGTGGGTAAACTGA
>JBHHXT010000107.1:0-15629 GCA_046757165.1 bacterium
GTATCGAACAGGTTGAAAATTCTGAGAAACACCCTGGCGGTCCTGTCGCCGCCAAAAGGCACGTTGTAATAGAAGCGTGCATCGACATTCTTGAACTCCGGCTTTCGTTCACTGTTTGTCAACAAGGTGGAGACATCCTTGACTTCGCGTGGCGTAAACGGCTGTCCGGAGCCATATTGAAAAATAAGGCTGCCGCCCCAGTGCGGCTTGCTGTAGGAGAGCGTGGCGTTGAAGGTGTGCAACTGATCCCAATCCGTGTTGGTCAATTGGAGCTCCGCTTCGCGGCCTTGTGCCCGGTCCCGCCTGGCTTTTTCCGGATCCGAGTTGGTCGCTTTGGCGATTTGAAAGGTATAATCCACGTTTGCCGAAAACCCGTGGACGAATCGTTTGCTGGCCGACAACACGATTCCGCGAACAAAGCCAAAATCGCTGTTGACGATTCGGCTGTATCGACCCGCGCCGAACACCGAGATTTCTTCAGAGCTGGTGCCCGCGAGATCCCGGATGTCTCGAAAGAATATCGTGACGTCCGAGCCGATATCTTCACCAATTTGCTGTTGCAAGCCGATTTCGCCGCTGATGGTAAACTCGGGGGACAAATCCGCATTGCCAATCGTGGTCTGCGTTCCTTCGCCAGGCTCGAGCTCGAATTCTGGATTCTGATACAACCGCTCGAAGTTCGGAATCTGGATGAAATGGCCATAAGAAAAATGAAACACCCCGCGGTCGGTCACCGGAAAAGCAATGCCGATTCTTGGACTGATTCTGGTCTTGGAGCCGGCTCTCTTGAACCAGAATTGCCGGCGTTCGTCCAGTGTAAAGGTTCTTTCTCCGGGATCCTGAATGCCGTCACCGTTGAGGTCGTCGAACTTGTGTGACGGTTTGATGGGGCGGTCGACGTTGGGGTCGCTCGGGTCAGCCAAAATGACGCCATCAGGGTCAAAATAATCAAAGCGCACGCCGATATTGACGGTCATGCTTTCAAATTCCATTTTGTCCTGCAAATAAGCCGAGAATTCAATCGGCTTGTGTTCGTACCTGTCATGGAATCTCGAGGCCATGGGCGGAATTTGAAAATCCACATACGGGTCATCTTCCAGACTGGGATCGAAGCCGCCGACCGGCTGCAGCTCGAAGTCATCGAAAAACACCTGGTGGCGTCGAAACTCGATGCCTGATTTGACTTGATGATTGTTGGTGACCTGACTCGTGAGATCGATCTTGCCGAGCAATGTCTCGGTTTTCCTCTGAAACCGTCGGTTGTCGGTTCCCCCCATTTTGAAACTAAACGGCAATTCGAGCTGCAAGTTGGGGTCCACATATCTGTTCGGATTTTCGACCAGGATGCCACCCTCTCCCAACGTGATGGGATTGCCACTGGCATCGGTTTTGATCTTCAAATCGTCGAACAGTTTTGCCTCGAATTTCTTGCTAAAGAAGGAAAAGCCAATATCATAGAATGTCCTGGAGCTGAGGACATGTGTCAGCTTGGCGATGTGCGTATTGCCATCGCGGAATTTCTTGATGGCCCCATCCGGGTTCAAAATATAGCTTCTTTCATTGTTGAAAGGGCTAAACTCGCGAAAATCCTTCTCGCTTCTGAGGTAGGTGTAGGCCAGTTTCATGGCAGGTGTCAGCCTGTAGACAAGCTTGGCCTGCGTAAACAATTCTTTGCTCCCATTCATGTCGACAAGCGCGTTGTCTCCGAAAGTTGAAGAATCCGCGGGGATGAGCCGAAACGTGCTGTCAGCGCTCAAAAGAGGACGGCCACGCTCGTCGGTTTCAACATCCCGTAAGATAAAGTCTGGGCGAAATTTGCGTCGACCGCTTACCCAGCCTCCCCGGTTGATGTAGCGGGCATTGACATAGTAAAACAACTTGTCTTTGAGGATTGGGCCATGCAGGGCGAATTCGAAATTGCGTGTGTTCACCGGAGCGACATTGTCGATACCGAAAAAGATGTCGTCATTCGATCCAAAGTGGTCACCCGAGTAGAGGGTCAGGGAGCCGCCGAAATCGTTGTTTCCCTCCTTGGTCGCGATGTTGATAATTCCTGACTGTGCCTGGCCATATTCGGCATTGAACGCTCCGGTGATGACCTGAAGCTCCTGCACGGCATCTTTGTTGAACTCGATGACATTCTTGCCATCGTAGACGTCCGTGACCGGAATGCCGTCTATCCAAAAACCCACTTCACCAGCGCGCCCTCCCCTGATGTGGAGATTGCCCTCTCTACTAATAATGCCCGCCTGCAGCTCGATGGCATCCTGCAGTTCTGCAATGGGCAGGGTGGAGATCTCTTCCGTCCCGACCACCGCCGTTGAGGCGGTCAAGTCTTTCTGCACCAGCTCCCGTTTGGCGATGACCGTCACACCTTCTCCAAGCTCGAGGATCTCGGAGTTGAGCTGAAAATTCAAAGTTGTGGTCAAGTCGATGGAGACGCGCACGTTTTTGTAGGAAGCTGCGCTGTAGCCCATCATGGTGGCCCGGACGGAATAGACCCCCGGGCTCAAATTCAGGACGACATACTTCCCGTCGGCGTCGGCGGCAGCTCCCATCATCGTCCCCTCCAGGACAATGTTCGCGCCAGGCAACGCTTCGCCCGTTTGGGCATCCGTGACTTTGCCTGCCAGCTTGCCAGTCGTACCGGCAGGTAGCTGGTCTATGAAGAGAAGAAAACCCAATGGCAGGCACAGCATGCAAACAATGATTTTCTTGTCCATAGGAAATTCGCCTAAGCTTAGGTTAACAAACTAGCCCTTCTGAGTCGAATGATAGCCGCAGCTTTCACGAATGACCAGCCGGGTGGTGAGGCGGCGTTTGAATTCGGGTTTGGCTTCTCCAGCTATCTGGGCCATCAATCTGTCGACGGCAAGCTCGCCCATGCCTACTGTGGGTTGTTTGATGGTTGTCAGCCCGACGTGACACGCCAGCTCGATGTCGTCAAAGCCGACGACAGCGATATCATCTGGCACACAGTAGCCGCCCTCTTTGATAGCCTGGATGGCACCAATCGCCTGGATATCGCTCGACACAAACACCGCACGGGGCTTCTTCGCCCCGAGCTCCAGGAGGCGCTGCATGGCAGCAAAACCGGCCTCCTTGTTGAACCCGTCCGCCTCATCCAGAAAATCACACGCGACAAAATAGCGGTCATCGAACGACAAGCCGTTTTCACGCAACGCCTTTTTGTACCCCTCGAGCCGCAATCTCGCTGGAACGCTCTTGAGCTGCCCGTCTATCATCGCAATACGCTTGTAGCCCAGTTTGATCAGATGCGTTGTCGCTTGATAGGCCCCCTCTATGTTGTCCACCTTGATCGAATCCAGATCGGGATGGTAGCTGTCCACGAGCACAATCGGAAATCGCTTGGCCATAAACTTCTTTGCATATTCGTCTGTTATTTCGAGCGAAACCAGAAGAATCCCATCGACTCTTCTCTCTTTCAACGCGCGGCCAAGAAACGTCTCCTTCTTGTTCGCGGTGTCGACGCTATAGAGAATCAAGTCATTCTGAAAGTGAGTGATTTTGCGTTGAATGCCACGAAGCAATTCAACAAAGAAGTAACCGGTAAAGAATGGGATGATGCAGCCGATCGTGTTGGTCTTTCTCCGAGCCAGACTTTGCGCCACGGGATGTGGCTGATAGTTCAACTCCTTTATCGCCTGCAAGACCTTCTCCTTTGTCGCCTCCGTGATCTGCGGACTGTTATTGATCGCTCGGGAAACGGTGCCAATGCCAACTCCCGCTTTCCTGGCGACATCATAGATCGTAGCTGACATAGTGACGGCACTGATCTCCTCTGGACTCAAGAAACGATGAGCAACAAAGCCTCAGAACTGGAAGTGCTTCCAGGGTCCAGCAAAAAAATGGCTCGGGCCGAAGCGTCACAAATCAGGTGTGCAAGTGCTTCCAGGCAAAAAGAAAAGAAATCGCCGAAGAAAGGTGAAGCCATCATGGAAGTGCTTCCAGCTAAGCATAAAAAAAACTTCGCGTTATCCCCACAGATGAGAAGTCTTTCATGGAAGTGCTTCCAAGTATAGAAAATAAAACTATCTTTGTCAAGAACTTTTTTAAGAAAACTTAACGTTTTCTATCCAGGGAGGCTTTTTTTCTCTCCAATGCCATGCACTGCTGCAGGAGGTCTTCGATTCGCTCTGCGTCCCCATCTGCGGCCTTGAGCTGCTGACGCACGGTGTCGATCTCGTGTTGTAGCCTTTCACGCTGGAGGGCATTGACACAATCTTCAGCTAAACGGCGAGCGTCCCTGTCTGCCAGGCCTGCGTTCAGCACGGAGACGACAAATTGCGATAGGTCGACATCGTGGAATTGGTGTAGCAAGTCCGCTTCAGTAGGTTGGCGCCCGCCTTTGAACTGATTCTTGAAATAGGTCAAGATGGCGAGCTTGCTTGACTCCGCAACCTGGTCCAAATCCAGATGGTCAAAGATGAACTCCGCCAGGCTCCAGTCATGAACCAGGATTCGAATCAGGTCTTCTATCGCTTTTTCTGACTTTTTTGTTTTGCTTGCGTGCGAGAGATCCTGCACCCGTTCTCCAATTTCAGAACGTCTGGCGGCGCTCTGGACGCGTCGTCGGCTCAGGGTTTCAAGCTCGGCCCAGAGGATTTTTTCGCTCATTTGCAGTCGCTGTGCTGCTTTCGTCAGCAGAACGCTGCGCTGTATCATGTCCTTGATCCTGGCAAGCGATTCCAGCCATGACCGAATGCTCTCCGTGCGCTTTTCCGGGGCTTGCGCGACAACCAGCTCGAGTTTGTGGTCAAACAACGGCGCCGCCTGCTCGACTTGTTCCACCAGCGCCTGCGTGCCATTGTCGCGAACAAAGCTGTCGGGGTCGTGCCCGGCCGGCAAGGAGACTACATGGACCTCGAGGCCGTTTTCTATCAAGACATCCGCCCCTCTCAACGCAGCCGCCGAGCCGGCTGAATCACTGTCATACATCAGAACGATGGTTCGCGTGTACCGCCGAATGAGCCGGGCCTGATCCTGAGTCAGCGCTGTGCCAGAGGTGGCCACGACGTTTCTCACCCCGTTCGCCGCCAGGCTCAGTAGATCCATGTAGCCTTCCACGAAAATGGCTTTGCGCTGCTGGCGAATCTCATCGCGACTTTGGTACAGGCCATAAAGAATCTTTCCCTTTTCGTAAACTGAAGTTTCCGGGGAGTTGATGTATTTGGGGGAATCATCGGCCTGCCGCAAGACCCTGCCCCCGAAGGCGACCACACGGCCAGATAGATTCCAGATGGGGAACATGACGCGGTCACGAAAGCGGTCGTAACGTCTGCCGGCTTCATTTTCCAACACCAGCCCGGCTTTCAGCAATGTTTCGACGTCGTTCGAGGTCTTGTGTGCCTCCCGGATCAAATTGTCCCAGCCGGGCAAGGCATACCCCAGCCCCAGGGTCTTGATGTTGTCGTCGGTGAGACCTCGACCCCGCAAATAGGTCAGGGCAGCTTCTCCGGCCGGGCCAAACAGGGCGTGCTGAAACCACTTTGCGGCGAACTCATTGATGTGGTAGAGCGCTTCATTTTGCTTGCTCGTCCCTTCATCTGTTTGCCGCAGCTCGAACTCCAGCTCGATTCCGGCTCGCTGCGCGAGAAACTTGACCACGTCAGGAAAACTGGTTCCCTCGTAGCGCATCAGGAAGGTGAACGCGTTGCCGCCGGCACCGCAGCCAAAACAGTGAAAGATCTGCTTGTCGGTGTTAACACTGAAGGAGGGCGTCTTTTCATTGTGAAAAGGACACAGGCCGAAATGGTTCTGGCCTTTCTTTTTGAGGGTCACATAGCCGGAGACCAATTCGAGGATATCGGTTGCTTCGCGTACTTCATCGATCTTGCGTTGCGGGATGATGCCAGTTGACTTGCCTGCTGCATCCCTCACTCTTCTTCTTCCTCCTCAAGCGCTGGCCGATAATACAGTTTCTTGTCAATAAACAACTCGACGATGTCCCCATCCAGCTTCCCGGCCTTCACCTCCTGGCGCAGGATCTCGATGGATTCTTCGATAGAAATCGCCTTCTTGTACGGCCGATCGGGTGAGCTCAGGGCATCGAAAATATCTGCAATGCACATGATGCGTGCCTGGATAGAGATGGCGTCTCCCTTGAGACCGTTTGGGTAGCCACTTCCGTCGAGATACTCGTGGTGTGCCGCTGCATGTTTCGGAATATTCTCGAGGTCCCGGGTAAAGGGAATCTTGTTCAGGATATCCAGCGTGTGGTGGACGTGGGACTGAATCTCTTTGTATTCGCTGTCGGTCAGATTGCCCTTGATAATCGAGAGGGTTTCGTATTCCTGCGGGGTCAAGAAATGGCATCTCTTGCCGCGGCTATCGACGAAGGTTCGCTCAGCGATCAGTCGCAATCGGGCGTGATCGGCTGCTTCCAGAAAGCCCGGGATATTGACGTGGTTGATGAACTCAAAGGCATCATCGATTTCCTTCATTTCCTGCTCACACGCATCGTGCAGCTCTACCCGCTCACGGCCGCCATTGCGGTTCTCTCTCATGTACCGTAGCCGCTTCTTAAAATAGCGAATTCTGATGGCTTGCCTGATACTCTCGAATCGCTGCCCAATGACCTTGATTTGGTCATCCGTCAGCTTGTTTGTTTTTTCAAGCACGGCTTCACTCACGCCGATCTTGCCGATGTCATGCAGCCAGGCGGCCATTCGCAGCTCCTCGATTTCGTCAGGGGAAAACCCGAGCTTCCCAAGACGGCCTTCCCTTTCCTCATTGATGGCACAGGCCAGACGTACGGAGTACTTCGCGACCCGACCGGAGTGACCGGCTGTGTGCGGACTCCGGGCATCGATCGCTCTGGCCGAATAGCGTACCAATGAGCGAAACAGACGTTTGATTTCTTCGATGAGCTTGACGTTCCGGATGGCGACCGCGGCCTGGGAAGCGAGCGAATGCACCAGGCTCTCATATTCCAACTTGAACGGAACCACATTGCCGGCTTCATCAAGTGAATTGATCAACTGCAAGACACCGATAATGCTGCCGGCATGGTCCCGCATGGGGACGACGAGCATCGATTTTGAGCGATAGTTATTGCGAATATCGAATTGTTTGTTGACCCGGTATTCAACCGTGGGCGGGATCTTGTAGACATCGTTGATGTTGAGGATGTTGCCGGTAATGGCAACGTAGCCTGCGATGCTTTCCTTGCTCATGGGCAGACAAACCTCTTTGAACGGCTCCTTTCTGCTGTCGCGTTTTCTTAGCGACTCCGTCTGCGCCACCGTGAAGTTGAGCCGGTCTTTTTCCTTTATGTAGAGACTGCCGCCGTCGGCATTGGTGAAACTCCGGGCTTCTTTGACGATGACTTCGAGCAGCCTGTTCAGATTCTGTTCGCTGGAGAGGGCGATGCCAATCGCGTTGAGTTTACGGATTTGCTCCTCGAGCTGCGAATTCCTTTCCGGGGGCGTGTGAGCACGGTCCATGATGGGGCCCTCTTACCTGGTCTAACCAGAGTTGCATGTGGCAAATAGATTACTCATCGAAGTAAACCTCGTCATCGTCCCGCAGGGAGCTAAACATCGTATCCAGCATATCCCGGTAGGATGTTTTGCTCGCCACAATATCTTTGCTGAGCATGGAATTCTGATGCAGACCATCGAGCACAAATTCCATTGCCGCCCCGACGACTGCCTCTATCTCGCCGTTCACCACCTGCCGCTGATTCGTCACCAGTTCTCGCAGGCCCTTCACCTTTTTCAGCTCCTGCAGATACGTCTTTGTCGGCATGTCGTCAGAAAGTTCGATAGCCTGGTTATTCTTGAACCAGTTTACGATTTCCGCGTATTTTTTTTCTCCTTTCTTCATGGAGAGCAAGGGATCCGAGAAATACTCGAGGAAAAGCTTTTTCACTGCCTTGCCGATCAAGGCGCGGGTGACATTGAGCTCTCCCTCCTGCTCGCCTTCGTAGACGAGCTCGATTTTGCCCGTGATGGAGGGCAAGGTCGCGTACAAATCGCAGATTCTGGGAACGATGACCTGCTCTCCGCTGAGGATTGCGCGCCGCTCCGCGTTGCTGATCAGGTTCTCGATGCTGGTCACGGTCATCCGCACGCTGACGCCGGAATTTTGATCGACAAACTCGCTGTTGCGCGCCTCAACGGCGACTTGCTCGATAATCTCTCTGAAGAAGTAGGGAATGTGGATCTCGCGGCCGGTGTCGCGCTCTTCCCACGCCTCCTGCTGCGTGATTTGAATGCCCTCTTCCAGGGTTCTGGGATAGTGTGTGACGATCTGGGAGCCAATGCGGTCTTTCAGCGGCGTGATAATGCTCCCCCGGTTGGTGTAGTCCTCGGGATTCGCCGTGTACACGATCACGACGTCCAATGGAATGCGGATGGGAAAGCCACGAATCTGAATGTCCTTTTCTTGCATGATATTGAACAGACCGACCTGGATTCGTGGCTGCAGGTCAGGCAGCTCATTGATGGCAAAGATGCCACGATTGCATCGCGGAATGATGCCGAAATGAATCACCCCTTCATGAGCATAATGGAGACGTTGTGAGGCCGCCTTGATCGGATCGATATCGCCGACCAGGTCAGAGATGGTGACATCGGGCGTGGCCAGTTTTTCGCCAAATCGCTCTTGCCGGTGAAGCCAGTCGATCTCGACCTCGTCGCCATGTTCCCGCACCAGGTCAACACACAGCTTGCTCATCGGCTTGAATGGATTGTCATTGATTTCGCTCCCTTTGATAATGGGGATATACTCATCTAACAAATTGGGCAAGGAGCGGATAATGCGCGTCTTTGCCTGACCGCGCAGCCCGAGAAGAATGAAGTCGTGATAAGAAAGAATGGCGTTACACAACGCAGGAATCACGGTGTCATCATAGCCGATGATGCCGGGAAAAAGCGTCTGCCCGTTCTTTAACTGTTGTATCAGGTTGTTGCGCATCTCCTGTTTTACCGGCTTGACTTCGTAGCCAGACGCGCGCAGCTCGCCGATCGTTTTGGGTTTGTTCATAGGTTCCGTCACCGAAATCTCTGTTTTCTGTTCCGAATGTAATCCACAAAAATATACTCGCCTAATTGGTTCAAGGACGAATAGTAGGCTCTGCCGTTGTTCACCTCTGTCAAGTGCTTCACGAAATCCACCAGCCACGGATCTCTCGCCACCATGAAGGTCGTGATGGTGATGCTATTGCGGCGGCACAGGCGCGCTTGGTTGAGCGTCTGGTTCACAATGCGCCGGTCGAGGCCGTACGGATTCTTGAACAGCTTACCGCCCGTAAATATCGCAGAAGGTTTGCCATCGGTCACCATGAAGATCTGCTTGTTGACGTTGTGTTTGCGTTTGAGGATGCGCTGCGCAAGCTCGAGAGCGTCCTTGGTGTTGGTGTGATAAGGTCCGACAGCGATGGTCGGAATGTCTTCGAGATCGACCTCGATGGCGCGATCACCAAAGACGACCACATGCAGGCTGTCCCTGGGAAAGCGTGTCAGAATCATCTCTGACAACGCGAGCGCCACCTTCTTGGCAGGCGTAATGCGGTCTTCGCCATAAAGAATCATGCTGTGGCTGATATCGAGCAGCAGAACGGTGGCACATGCGGTCAGATGCTCCGTCTCATAGACCTCGAAATCCTCCTCTTTCAGCCTGAAGTCTTCCAACCCCTCGCGCTTGATAGCGTTGCTGATGGTGGCTGCAAAATCGATGTTGGACGCCTGGTCGCCAACCTGGTAGGGTTTGGTTTCGCTCAGCCGTTCCACCCCCTGCCCGGAGTAAGGGGATTCGTGGTCCCCCATGGACCGCTTCTGGAGTGAGGTAAATATCTCCTTCAGCGCATCCCGGCGGATGCGACGTGAGCCCTTGTGGGTCAGCGCCAGAATATCATTGAACTCCTCGATGAACCCTTCCTTCTTCAGCCACTCGAGAAAATCGTCGAACCCAATCCCTTCGTTCTCATCGAAAAGGTGGTACTCGTTGTCCAGCTCTGTCATCCATTGCAGAGCCTGGTTCACATCGCCGCTGGCGTTCAGCAGCAACTGACTGAGCAATGTCATCAGGGCGTCGAAGGTGAGCTTGCTTTTTTCGTTGCTCTCGCGCCATTCTGAGTATCGCAGCTTCATACTACCAGCTCGCTTTTGTTACGATTATACCAGCTTGAACAATGAAGCAGGACCACAAATCTGCATTTTGGGCAAGAACCCTGGCCAGCGGTGTGCCAACAGATGATTGCGGAAATCAGCGAAAAGGTTCCGAAACCCAGGTAGTGCGGAGACCGCTTCGCTTGACTCCGACACCATCCAATCCCTGCGGTTTGTGAAGAATCAAGCCAGATTACAAGTTTACAATATGACTATTTGATAGCTCAAAAGCAAGAGTTTTGATAAGCTTGTGCTATTCCTTCTCCAGAAACAGAAGGAGCCTTTCCACCTGATACCCTGAGGCTTCCATCGCCTCCAGCCATTTTCGAGCTATGCCGTAAGCGTTGGCCACTCTTTGCGTCGCACTTCGGCCTTCAAGTAGGCTCCGGGCACCGATCTTGACCGCAGCAACCAGGAATAATCTCCTCACCAACTCCTCGAAACGTTCCTTATTAAACCACAGAATATCATCAAAACGGTTCATTCTGAGGAACTGCTGCACACTGCCACGGCTCAGCAAATCCCGCATCACGCTGTACGCCGTCGGTTTGTTCCTGCCTTTAGGCAAGGACCAGTTCTGCTGCTCGGTCAGAATAGACAACAGGAGCGACTCCCTAGCCGCGCGCTCGTCGGCCATTCCATGCGCTCTTAGCAGCCCGACGACGCGCTTGCCAAGCAGCCATTCCTCCAGCCAGGCGGCGCTCTGCGCTTCATAGTTTCCAGCCGACCGTACCTGTCCTAACCCGTGCACGGTGAGCCAGCCAAAGAAAAAACGCCAAATATCGTCGGTCAGGGAACTTTGTACAAAGTTAACTATCTCGCTGCGTTTTTCCGGTTTCATTCTCGGCAACCGTTGGCTGCTCGAGAGAAGACACAACGCGGCCTCGGTCTCTGCGCCCAGCTCCTTTGCCAGAGCATCCAGGTTCCCCGTACACGCTTCCGCGACGAACTTTTTTACCACGGGGAGCAACTGGCGATACGCACTGACAAACTTGTCGATGAAGGTCGAATCTATCTTGGCCTTCTCGCCTGACAGACGGGAGCTCATGAATGCCTGCAGCATGTCATGATTCAGGACGGCATCGACGCGCTCGAGCAACGGGTTCAGGGCGAGTTCTTGCAACGCCTCCGAAATACTGGCAACCCCTCGCCCATTCAAGTGGTGGGTCAACTGGGCATAATGCCGCCATTGATTATCCCGAATCTCGACCATGTCAGTCAGAAGCTGATATTTGAAGGCGCCGAGCTCGAAGTAAAGTCCCTGGTCGCAAATCTGTTTGCAGTTTCTGATATATTGCAGACCCGAGATGGCGTCGGTGAAGATCAGGTAAGTGTTGTCGTCGTATGGCAATTGCAATCCCTGGCGCAGGGATTTTTGCACCAGCCGATTGTCGATGCCATTTTCGCTCTTTTCTGCGTACGGCACCGATGCCCGGATCCAGCCAGAGGCGTGTTCGTACTTGTTGTTGTAGATGACCACGACACGCTCTCCATCCCTGCGGTTGGAGTAGACGAACATATTCTCATTGACAAAGCCGTTCGGGGTGACAAAGTCATAAAACAGGAAGTTCTCTACTCCGGCAAACAGGTAACGCTTTTTCATCAAAGGGAAAATCTCACGCTGGTGCCGCTCGACCAGGTCGTGGTTGCCGGGCTCATCCCAATAGGCGCGCCGGTATTCCATACCGTATTTCTCGTGCAGCCCCTCGGTCTGGCCGTGACCAAACATGGGGAGACCGGGCATGGTGACCATCATCAGGCAAACGCCAAAGTATTTGTCGCCATCGCCAAACTGGGCGATAGCTGTCTCCTCATCGGGATTGTTCATGAAATTGACAAAGCGTTTGAGAATCTCGGGATTGAACTGCAGCGTGTTGATGACCGTTTTGCGATACTTCTGGTTTTCTTCGTTCTTGAGCATATTCATGAAGGCGCTGTTGTAGACGCGGTGCATCCCAAGCGTACGCACGAAGTAGCCCTCCATGAGCCAGAAGGCCTCGGCGAGCAGAAGGCAATCTGGCACCTCCTGCGCCACGCGGTCTACCACTTGCCGCCAGAATTCCTGTGGCATAGCCCCGTTGAACTCCTGCTTCGTCATCCCGCATTCGGCGCGTGAGGGAATATCTCCGCCACTGCCGGGCTCAGGAAACCACAGCCGCTGATAGTGTTTCTTGGTCAACGTCATGGCGGCATCAAACCGGATGATGGGAAATAAGCGTGCGACTTCGACGATCTTTTGCAGCATCGCCTCGCGCACCTGTGGATGCAAGTAATTCAACTGTGCGGTGTCGTTCCAGGGCATGTTTGTGCCATCGTTGCCGTGGTAAATGTACCGCACATCACCGCTCCAGGTGTCTTGCCGTTTGAACACGACCGCCGCATCACTCTGGTCATGGTACCTGTCCTCTATCTGAACAACATACCTCGGGTCTGCTGAGAGATTCACCCCGTTAAAGGTGTAGGCAGGGAAGGGGCTGTAAGGCAAGGAGATATACCAGTCCGGATGCTCCCGAAGCCAGCGGGAGTCGATGCCCGTGTGGTTCGGCACCATGTCGCAAGCCAGGCGGATGCCGCGACGCCAGCAACGGGCTTTGAGATTCTGCAGTGCGTCGGTGCCGCCCAGCTCGTGCGAAATCTCATAATCGTATAATGAATACGCGGACGCTTCTGCTTCAGGATTGCCCGAGATGCGCTTGATGGTCTTCGACGCTTCGCAGCGCTGCCAAATTCCGATGAGCCACAGGCCTGTAAATCCCCAACCGGCCAGAGTATCCAGCTCTGCATCCGGTATCTGGTCAAGCCGCGTGATCGGTCGGTGGTATTTCTTCGACAACTGGTCGAGCCACACGAGCGTGCTTTTCGCTATCAGGACCAGCTTCGGCATCCAGTCCAGGTCTTCGCTGAACCGCTCGGCTTCATCCTCTACCTCGTAGCGCGCGACTTCTGTCGGCGGTTGGCCCGGGAAAACCGTTTTGCTCTCTTCTTTGATGAGATCCAGACTTGCGAGCAAGCGGCCCCTGAACTTCTCGACCAGAGGCCCCCAGTGGGTGAAAATGAATCTGAGCTGCTCTGACAATGAGTGTGGTCTGGCAGCTGCAGGTTGGCGCAGCAAACTCAACAGGTCCAGGTCATCTGGTCCAAAGGTGGGCTGCGTTTTGAAGAACTCGCTCATGCCTTGAAGCATCTGCGTGTATCCTGTCTGATTCCGCAACATTTTGTCGTCAAAGAGTTCCCTGAACGGCGCCAGTGCGGAATTGGCGTTGGATACCGACAGCAGCATGAGCTCTTCCAGAACGATGAGCCGGTTGGTTACGCCACCGGTGTCGTCCCTCAAATAGGTTGCAGCATCGATCCCTTGTTCATAGACCCGCGAGGTCGGAAAGAGATGTGCGAACGTGATGAGCGTAGGCTCAACAGACTCCGCTCCGACTTTGTTGTGCAGCCATTCAACAGCGTGATCAAATACTTTTGGGTTCACTTGCTGACGGTAGAGATGGACAACCCAGTGGAACACCTCATGCAGCAATCCCATGGCGTTGATTTCGCCCGCTCGTACCATCATCTGGGGGCGGTTGAGTAGGTCGCGTTTGCGGTTCATTTTTTGCGCGAAAAGCCGCGCCGCATGAAAGCTCGTAAAGATGACGTTGCCCCGGGTAGAAAACAGATGGCGGTCGAATTCATATTTCTCCCTCGCTGCGCGTGAAACATGAAATTCAAGCTCCACAGACGATGCAGAGTCTGCTTCGTCACGCTTCACGAAAAAAAGCCTCTGCTTCATAGTCTCTCGTTCTCGAATGGTCAGCCTTCTCCAATTGACTCGAGCGTCCTGTCTGTGCATGGCGCTCTTCGTGGGTTCCAAATGTTGGTTGATATGAGACGGAAAAAAGATGGCAGGAGGACACAGGACGCAGGCTCAGTCCAAATGAAACCACCAGGGGATTCCTACACCACCGGCTGGCTAACTCCTGGGTTTGAGCCCGTTTTTTCTATCGTCGATTTTAGCCGCTGATTGTCTTTTTCCAATCCCTCACTCAGCATTCTGATGGTCTCTTTTGACAGGTCATCGTCATAGTAGCTCGTCCGTCGCAGCAGAGTGCCGCTGCCGAGCGATTTGATTTGAATTTCGCCCTTTCCAGTCAGTGGCCCGCCGTACCGACGATAGGCGATTCTTGAATGTTCGACGAACTCGGTTATGGCCACCTTATACTTGACCGCCGTGTCATCCTCGCCGGTCTCGATGCGTGCTTCTGTCCCGACACCAGCTTCTCCGTCTTCTGTGCAACCGTTCACTTCCCTGACAAAGTCAAAAATCTTCGTCCAGTTGCGCGGCTGAATATGCGCCCAGACTCGATTTCTGGAAGCCTGAATTTCGATGGAACGTGTGATTTCGGTCATGTTGAGGGCTCCTTTACGATTCAACGCGGGAGCGAACCTACAAAGCCGCAACCGCAGCCGATAGCTCCGCTGAGATTTTTTGTTTGATTTGAGCGTCATCGACCCGGCTGACGACCTCGTCTATCGTTTCGCCCGCGGCCGACCAATTGTTCATCGTAAACGCTCTGTTACAAAAAAGAAAATAGCCGCCGGGGCATTTGAAAAGCTGCACGCTTTTGCAATCTCCGACATACCCGGTCTTGAACAATTGTCCACCTTTGAACACAACTTCCGAGCCTTTCAGTGAAAGGATGTGACTCACACGGTTGAGCTGGTTCAAGAAGTTTCTGCCCTCTATGGTGTGCACAGAGGATTCTAAGTCCAACTTAACAACATTATTGGCCTGCCGCGCATTCTCGGACATAGATTTCAGGTCTCCGTCTTAAGCTTTGAGGTGTTCTCGCTGAATAGTCGCCGCGTCTTGGCAAAAACAAAATCTAAAATAAAAAGAATGCAGCGCAAAAGCAAGTGAAATGTCTGGACCCTGGCGCAATCGATTGACACAGGGTATCAACCGGAGTACAATTGGCGTGCGGTCGTCATCTTTCCGGAGGAGACGGTCGATCCGGGGGTTCATCCCCATTATCGCGAATTTTTTGAGACAAGCCGTTTGCGGAGAGTCTATTTGAGCAAGCTCGCCCCGGAGCATCTCGAGAAGTTTCCGCTCAACTTGCTGCAGATCATCACCGTACCGAACGAAGATGTGTCTAGTGTCGTAGGCAAGGTAGCCCGGCAGGTCTCAGATGAAATTCAAGACCCGAATCTGAAATTCCCGCTCGTACGGTCCACACAGATCAAAAAACCACGCGGAAAATGCCCGATTGAGAAATCCGTGTGGTTTTTTGATCCGTGTTAATTATTTTGTCGAACAGACTGTGGCCCTTTTCTCACCTGGATAATTCATGAATTCCTCCCGGCAAGGGCCAACCTGTAAGGAGTGAAATGCTTTAGCATTTCATGCAACGCTAAAGCGTTGCACTCTTATTTATTCCGTTAAGGTATTGCACAATCAAGCGATTATAGGAATATTTGCCAATCTCTGGTGAATAATCCAGGCTCAAT
>JBHHXT010000108.1:0-15612 GCA_046757165.1 bacterium
ACTTTGTCGATGTCTGGCGCCAAGCGCCTAGATTTCGTGCAAGACTGCGTTTGCAAGAAATGGAGTCGTGGATTTTCGGCCAGCCATTACTCCATCACTCCATTACTCCAACTTATCGACACCACTTTGGTAGATGATTTTTCGTAAGCGCCTCCAGTCTAAACACCTGATTCTTCAGCACACTTTTGGTTTGATTCTCAGCGAAATTTTTCGTATAATTTGCCAGGATCTGGCATTCACGAAAAAAGGGACCAACCAAATGCAGCAAGAAAGCCCCAAACAACAGCAAATCAACGTCGAGCTCGGCGAGAAGGAAGCCGAGGGCATCTACTCCAACCTGGCCCTCATCTCACACTCGCCAGCGGAATTCGTCATCGATTTCACCCGCATGCTCCCCGGCGTGCCAAAAACCAAAGTCTACGCCAGGATCGTGATGACCCCGCAGCACGCCAAATCGTTTCTCAGAGCCCTGGAAGAAAATGTCGGCAAATACGAGAAACAGTTTGGCGACATCAAAGTTCACGGCCAGACGAATCTGCAGCAGACCATCGGCTTCAGCCCACCGCACGAGGGGACCCCTCGAGCAGAATAATTGCAGGCAAGGAACGTTGAAGCTCGCGCCCGACAAACAAAAGCGACAGATCGAGTATTGGGTGGCAGCAGCCGAAATGGACCTGCCGGTGATGCAGCACCTGTTTGAAAGCGGTGACTACCACTATGCGCTGTTCATCGGGCACCTGCGATTCTTTTTGGTTCTTACGCAAGAGGCAGTGCGACGGAGTTTAGTGATATCGACTTCGCACTCATCTCGGACGATTTTACGGGCGACAGGTTTGACGACCGTCAAAGAATCATCCCGCTCAGCCGTGACATCGACGACCGCCTCGAACCCATGCCCTTCCTCCCTGAAGACTTCGACGAAGGCAACCCGCTGGCCGCCGAGGTGATCGCCCATGGCATCGAGATCGATTTGGATGGAATTCGGGAGATGGAGGGGAAATCCTCAAAAGAGTGAAGAAAGTTCTAGCGTGAATAATTCACTCACCGCAAAGGCGCGAAGAACGCGAAGAGAAAGAAAGCGATATACCTGTGACTCGTTTTCTTTTTCTCGCTCCCATGCTCCGGGTGGGAGCGCATTTTTGACGCTCTGCGCCAAGTTAGCCTAATGCCAATGACGCGGAGCAAATGACGTGAAACAACGCGATTTTGTTGCTTCGCCTAGAACAGGGGCTTGCCGATCAGCTCGAAAAGCATAAAGACCATAAAAAAGGCTGTTCCGCCGCCAAAGATGAGAACTGCCGCAAAAACTTTCAGATTCTCTTTCATTTCCTCTCCATACTCTAACGCCGGTGCGATGCTCACTTTCGCGTCTGCCAGCAACTTCGCCTGACACGCCAGCCGAACGCCGCTCTTTGGCTCACAATGGAGCTTCTCTTTCCACGTCATCGGTGTCACACAATCTTTGGGATCGACTTTGATGCGGTCTGTGCCGCACAAGCCGAAACCGCGACAATTCAGCAGCCAGTTTGGGCCGCCGTAGACCGAAACTTTGTTCTTGTGTGCGATTTTCCGAATGTCTGCCCCTTCTTCGGCAGTGACAGTCACATTCGCTTCTTCAAATTCAATTGACGGCATTAGCTCCTCCTTTTGTTGACATCCCAATGCTTATTTCGCTGAAGGTGAACCCAAAGACCTATGATGGATTCACCTGCCTCTAATGACCCGCATCAATCCGCTGTTCAGCTACCTTAGCCATCTCCGTACCCGGATAATGCTCGATGATCTGGCGCCAGTACTTTTCCGCTTCCTCATGGTTGTGTATCGACGCCAGAATTTCGGCCATGTAGTGTAAACCAAAAGCGTACGTCGGTTCCCGGTCCAGGACCTCCTGGATCAGGGCGATGGCTTTCTCATGATTGCTCAGATTATTATGAGTTAAAGCGAGGGCGATCTTGACGTCTTTGTTTTCCGGCTCGACATCCATGTGCATTTCATAAAAAGCCTTTGCCTTCTCGTAATTGCCAGCGATGGTATACATAATCGCCAGACTGTCCATCGCCACCACATCCTCCGCATGCGCCTCGAGTCTGCTTTTGAGACGGTTCAGCGTTTTATGTACCTGCTCCATAGCGGCCATGTTGCTCCCCCGGGCCTGGGGCGCATCTGCTCCGTTGACCATTGGCGCGTCATTATTTTGCCAGAAGAGCAACACAACGATAAGCGCAAACAATGGCACAAACAAAAAGGCGCCAAACGAATGTAGCCAGCTCCCGGGCGTACGACCGGCATGCTCAGGCGCAGGTGAGTTCATCTGAGGGGCCTTGTGCGTAGGTGCACCACACGCGTGGCAGAACTTCGCTCCTTTCTTTATTCCTTCTCCGCATTGCGAACAAAACACGTTTATTCCTCCTATTTGACCACAAGTTGATGGAAAACCCGTTCCAGATTTGCTATTTTTTTGAGCTTGTTTTCCTGTTGATAGATGAGCACGAGATTTCTGATCATGCGGGCAAAGATCTCCTTCGGCTCGCTTTGAGCGAAATAGAGATTCCTGGCAGCACACCCCATCTTGTTCAAGAATTGCTCGCAATCTTGACGCGACAAAATCTGGCCGCGATTGAAGGGGTCGATAAAAAACGAGGGGGAGCCACGGCGATACTTCAACAAAAAATGGCAGGGAAAACCGATGCCGCAAACCGGAAGCCGCAACCTCCTGGCGATGAAAAGGTAGATCGCGGACAGGCTGATCGGGATGCCACGCCGGCGGTCCAAGACCTGGTTGATGAAGCTGTTCTGGGCATCATAGTACGCCTTTCTATTGCCATGAAATCCCTGTTCCACAAACAAGAACTGGTTGATCGTCTCCACCCGCCTTTTCTCGTCGCGCACCGCTTGAATTTTCTTCTCCACGCCGAACGCCAATTCATCTATTCTCCCGGTATAAGCAGAAACGTCGAGATTCGGATATTCGACCTGGGCCAGCAAAAAGGACGCCTCTTCTAAATCAAAGTCTCGAGTCTGGTTGAGTCTGCCAAAAGCGCGATTTAGATGCTGTAGCCGATTCTCTTCCAGGATGGCCTGCGCCTCGATGCGAATCCGTCCCTCTGCATCGCTAAAGGCGACCTGCTCGAGCAGGGTGTCCGCCGCCTCGCCTGTCCGCAGCAATTCATCCCGGGCAATGTCCCGGATGTTCCTGTCGTCGTCGCCCAGGAGCGTGATGAGCGCGCGGATCTCTGCCGGGGTGCGGCTCATCGTAAGCCCACCCGTCTAAGCATTTTTCTTAAATGGGTTCTTGCCGAAGCGGTTTTCTGTCCCCTCAATCAATCGACGGATATTGGCGCGATGCGTGAAGCATATCAAGCCGCCGATCACGACACTAAACAACAGAAAGGACTTTGAGACCGTCGCGCCAGCCATTCGGTCCAGAAACAGCAGGACGATTGGCAGGGAAGAGGTTGCCGCTATCGATGCCACCGAAACATAGCGCGTGATGACGACGACGGTCACAAAAATCGCCAGGCAAATGAGCGCCGCCCAGGGATAGATCGAGATCAGCACGCCAGCGGCCGTGGCGACTCCTTTGCCGCCCTTGAACATGGCTAACACGGTCCAAATATGGCCGATGACTGCGCATGTTCCGGCAATGATTTGCACCAGCTCATGGTCAAGGCTCAACGGATCGATGCGGATTTTCGAGATCAAAGCGGCCGCGAGCATCCCCTTGCCGACATCGACCATGGCGACCAGAAGACCCGCCTGCCACCCCAGCACGCGGAATGCATTTGTGCCGCCGGCGTTCTTGCTGCCATACTCTCGGATATCGATCTTTCGCGTGATTCTGCCCCAGACCACGCTGGTGGGGAACGATCCGACCAGGTATGAAAGCAGAGCAATCAAGATAAGTGAGATCATTTCTATTCTCCAAGAAATGCGACTCCCGCTGCTCCGGGACCTGTGTGTGCCCCCAAAGCAGGGGAAACGTTGGTGACTATCATGTCTTTGGTGTCAAACCTTTGTTTTAGTTGCCCCTCGAGCCAGGCAGCTTTCTCCGGAGCGTTGGCATGCGCCACACCGAAGCGGAGATTCTTCTTCCCGGCAGAGGCCTTGCTGACAAACTCCATGACCTTTGCCAGAGCCGTTTCGGCATCAAATGTCTTCGCGGCCATTTCGACCGCTCCGCTTCTGTTCACCGTCAAGACCGGGTTCAGGTGGAACGCCCGGGCCAGGAGCCCTCTGGAGATGCTCAACCGCCCCCCTTTGACCAGATATTCCACGGATCGGAACGCGATAAAAAACCGCACGTTGGCAATCGCCCACTCCGTACGTGCAATCACGTCTGCCAGCTCACACCCGTCTTGAATCGCGCTTGCGGCCTCCGCGACAACCAGGCCCAAAGCCACACTCGTATTCCGGCTGTTCAGGACGTGGATTTTGTCAGCAGAAACAGATTTCGCGGCGGTTTGCGACGCCTGCAGAGTGCCGCTGAGCGCTCCGGACAGACTCACTGACACGACCTGTTCGTAATGTCCGAGGACGTCCCGGTAGGTGTTGCGAAAATCGCCCGGAGTCGGCTGCGAAGTTTTGGGATACTGCTCGTTCGTCTCCAGCATGCGGTAAAACTCCTCCGGCGTGATGGTAATCTTGTCGATATAGTTCTCTTTGCCAAATAGAATCTGCACCGGCACCATTTGAACATTATGCCGAATAATAAACTCTGGTGACAAGTCGCAAGAGGAGTCGGTTACCAGGGCGATCTTTGCGGCTGCGTACGGGCTGTGCGCGTGTACATGCTGCTTGCGCATGTCGTCGAATTTTTGTTTGCTGACGGTGCCGTACGTGCTGGCCGTTTCAAACACGGTTTTCGGCTCATTGGTGTGGATGTGGACGCGGACTTTTTTTTTCGATCCTGCGACGATGAGAGAATTACCCAGCTTGCTCAATTCCTCCCGCAGCTGCCGCCGATCGATGTTACCATCTGCAATCAAACATTCCGTGCAGTATTGAAACAGAATCTGCTCTGGTGCGTTTGCGACTCGTGCTGAGGCGGTTTCCGCCCCCCCGATGCCGACGACCTTCTCAATCTTGCCGGACTGCATGAAATGATGGACGCCCTCCAGCATATGCACAAACCCCTGTGCTCCGGCATCAACCACGCCCGCCCTGGCGAGCAGCTTGAGCTTCTTCGGTGTTTCTTTCAAAGAACGTTCCGCTTCATGCAGGCCTTCCTTCAACAAATCCAGGAAATCATTCGCATGACAACAATGGGTTTTGATCTTCTCCGCCCAATCGTGAATGACGGTCAGAATCGTGCCTTCTTTCGGCTCGGTTATCGCCTCATACGAGGAATCGCGGGCCCGGATGACGGCCTCGCCAAACTGAGTCAGGCTCACCCTGCGTTGACCCTCAAACCTGTCTGCAAAGCCCTGAAAGAATTGGGCCAGAATCGCACCCGAATTGCCCCGTGCCCCCATGATGGCTGAATCAGCCAAACATTGGCTCATCTCCGAGACGCTGCTGTGAGGGCAGTTGATAGCGCCCTCTGCGATACGCTGCATGGTCAGAGCCATATTGGTGCCCGTATCGTTGTCAGGCACCGGGAACACGTTAATTCGGTTCAGCTTCTCTTGCATCAGGATAACCCGTCTCGCTGCAGCAATCACAGCCTGCTTCAGCCCGATGCCATCCATATACGCGATTTTCATAGATCCTCTTGCGCGGCGCAGTTGCTTTTTCCTTTTCTTAATTTAAGCGCATTATGAACAAAAATCAAGAAAAATGTCCTGGTCCGGTCCGGGATGATTTTGCTTGATTATTTGAGAGAAAGGTATTAAGTTTGTATCCTTTTGCACAGTGCCGGGCGTCCTGGAATACGAGGTTGATCAAGGAACGGCGCGACAGCAAGAACGTGTAATTCAGTCATTGCACGTTCCCGACCTGACCCAATATTGCAAATCAATACTTCGTGGACCACAAACAGGAGAAACAATGAAACTCCAACGGTTGATTCTACTTTTTTTCCTTTTATCGGCAGGTTCGAGCGCAAAACTCAACGCTCAGTCTGCAGAGGAGCTCAACACGCAGGCAATGGATCACATAGCCAATCGGAAGATGAGCGAAGCCGTAGAAGCGTTGCGCAAGGCCATGGCAACCGATTCGACCCACGTCGAATCCTATATCAATCTGGGCTTCATCTACTATTCCAATGGCCTGCTGGAGCAGGCGGCCGCGCTCTATGCCAGAGCTTTGCACTTCGAGCCGGAGAACGCCATGGCACACAACAACATCGGCGCCGCTCTCCTGGCCGCCGGCGACGTCAAGCGTGCCGTGCAGGAATACCAACTGGCCCTGAAGTACAAGCCTGACTATCCCGAGGCCCACAACAACATGGCTTACGCCCTGTACTCGGTCGGGGCAAACGACCTGGCGATCAAGTCGGCCGAAAAAGCGATCGAACTCAAACCGGATTACGCAAGAGCATATAACAACCTCGGCATGGCCTACAACGCCAAAGGGCAACATGAACAGGCGGAACAGCACTTCAAAAAGGCGATTGAGCTGGACGATGATCTCATCATTGCCATCAACAATCTCGGCATTACCTACCGATTTCAGGGTAAGTTTGACGAAAGCATTGCGCAACATCAAAAGGCCGTTGCGCTCGACACACTGAACATTGAGTCGTACAACAGCCTGGGTCTGGCCTACATGAACAAGGGGGACCTGGAGAACGCCATCAAGTGGTTCAAGAAAGCCCTGGCGATTGCACCCACCTATGCCATCGCCCACAACAACCTGTCGTATGTCTATTATGAGACGCTCAACTACAGCCTGGCGATGCAGCACGCGAAAACGGCAGAACGCCACGGACTCAAAATGACGGCGCAATATATGTCCGACCTGGAGAAAGCGCTGGAGCCAGAATATCTGCGCGCGCGCCACATTCTGATCAAGACGCAGGCAGCGGCAGACGCCATCATCGCCGAGTTCAATCAAGGGGCCAGTTTCGCCAAACTTGCACTCGAGAAGTCAATCGACGAGAATACTGCATCCAAGGGTGGTGACCTGGGGTACTTCAAAAAAGGCGACATGATGCCCGAGTTCGAGCAGGCGATCTTGAGCACGCAAGTGGGCAAAGTGAGCCGTGTGGTCAAGACAGAGCTGGGGTTTCATATTTTTCAACGGCTCAAGTGAAAAGCAGCCTAACCATTCAGCCCAAAAGCCGGAGTGCAAAAATCAGTTCCGCCAGGAACGTATTTTTGCAACATATCCGGTCAGTGATAGTGCAAAAATACGTTCACTGCGTTCACTGATTTTTGTACTCCAATTATACCTGAATAGTCACAAAGCAGCGCCGGTACGAAGTCGAACCCACCGAAAGACGCCGAAGAGACCGAGATCACCGATTATTGCAGAGGATGGAGGACTAAAGAAGGGAACCGGAAGTCGGCCACTATCTATCCTCCAAGACCACGTACTGGCGCATCAAATTCATGTACTGGTCAGCTTCCTTCTCCTTGCCCCGTTTCCGAAATCCTTGCTGCAGGATACGACACTTCTTGTTGAGCTCTTCCAGGACCAATCGTTTTGTTTTGTAAGTGAGACGCGGATTGTCCAAGAGCTCGAGTAATGCCTGCACCCGGTAGCGGTCGAGCCCCCAGTTTGCCGACAGTTGGTCGGGGCGGCCTCCTTGTTTGATGATCAGCTTTAGTGGAAGGAAATGAAACTCGTAGTGCAAAGCTGCCCGCAGCCACAAGTCGTAATCCTCGCAGGCCGGCAACTGTTCATCGAACAGACCCACCTTCTCAAAAAAATCCCGCCGCATCAAAACCGAAGACGGGCTGACGATGCACAAGGGCAGGCATTTCTCGAAAATCCAGCCACTGGCCTTCTCGTGCTTCTTTTTAGGATTGACCCGCGCACCAGAGCGGATCCAGATTTCATCGGTGTAGCAGACGACCGCCTCCGGGTGCGCCCTCATGAACGCGATCTGTGTTTGCAGCTTGTTCGTCTGCCACAAGTCGTCTGAATCCAGAAATGTGATGAATTCACCCCGGGCCACCGCAATGCCGCGATTGCGGGCAGCGGCAGGACCACTCTGTCTTTGGTAAAGGTAGCGCACCCGGTCCCCTAACCCGGCCGCGTACTCGCGTGTGCCATCATCTGAGCCATCGTCAACCAGAATCAGCTCAAAGTCCTGGTACGTTTGCGCCAATACAGAGGCCACCGCTTCTTTCAAAAACGGCAGGCGGTTGAACGTTGGGATAATGACGCTCGTTTCACTCATCATGACCTCATGACAAAGGACTGCTGGAATCCTGGCTCCTGGTTTTGGTCAATTCATGCAGCGAAGGACGCCCCCCAATTGGGGCTTGATTTGGTCAAGTCTAATTTGCATATTCTTAAGCCGGACAAGCCGCAAATGCAAAAATCAAAAAGCAAAATTGAACATGACAACCCAAGCAGTGTCGGAAACCGCTTCGCTTGACTCCGACACTCTCCAACAATTTTATCGATATTGGGTCCACACGGATCAAAAAACCACACGGAAAATTTTGGTCAAAAAATCCGTGTGGGTTTTTTATCCGCCTGGAATATTCGTGGTTCATGACTTTTCCAGGTTAGCTCAAATGTAATTTTCTTTCGCATTGAGTTTGGCCAGCGCTTTCAGTCATTGTCGCACTTGTAAATGGTGCAGAGTGCTTGCTGTTTCCAGCGATACAGGGCGTGTGTGCGCTGGGGGCACCAGTATTTGGTTTTAGGCTTTCTGCGCCCCAAGCGGTCCGGCGCCTGTGAGAGGCGAGCGCAGACTTTGCAGCGAAGTTGAGTTCTGAGCTTGCCATCGTTGAAATAGAGAAACTGGACCGGAGCATCACAATGAGGACACCTCATGCCGTCCGGTACCTACCATGAATCACCGATGCTTTGCGCGGGCGGGATTTGAGCGGGCGCGCCTTTTCACACGCTGCTTGCCCACCCGCACCGGCGGGTCTGGCTTAACACGGGGCATCAGTGGTTGAAACCGGGAATGCCCGTCGAATCTGCCGTACTGCCTGCCTGAGCCGTTCTTCATTCTCGACCAATGCGATTCGCAAATGACCCTCCCCATCCTCCCCAAAGCCACGACCCGGCGCAACAGCCACTTCGGCTTTCTCAAGACATTGAACCGCAAACTCGAGAGAACCCGCTCCACAATAGGGCTCGGGAATTCTCGCCCAGACGAACATCGTGGCCCTCGGTTTGTCAACCTGCCAGCCAGCTCACGTCGTAGATTGAGAATACCGAGTCTAAGCGCCGTCAACGACTGATTTACGTCATAGATAAACATAATGAGCGATCCCATCAAGCAACCGATAGAGATGATGAACAATAAAGCGATGAGCCATGCTACTTCAATTTGCCACAGCTTCGAGACAAATAGGGCAATTATGAGGGTAGACGAAAGCAATGCGCTCACCGTCGACAGTATGATCGCTATTCTGAAACATGTCCAAGGCGATTTGTCATTGTCAGAAGGAGTAGACATTCAATCCATAGTTATTACGACTTTTCCTTTGTGGTCTCCCTCACCAAAACGCCGGAATGCTTTAGGAACCTCACCTAACTTGTAGGGTCCATCTATCACGGGTACGACTTTGCCGGCTTCGAAGAGTTCGTTCATATAGGCTAAATCTATGTTTGGTTTCAGGGCAACGATACGGATGTTCTTTTTGCTGACCATCGAAATCCACGGCCCCAGGATTAAAGCCTGGAAAATTCGAGCCAGGGAACCCCCGACTGTGACATAAGTTCCATTGGGACTTAATGCGCGCGCGTAATCGAATATCGAACGATTCGTCTTAACATCGAGAATCAGGTCATAACACTGCCCGGTTTTGGTGAAATCTTCTCGGGTGTAATCGATGACCTGGTCGGCACCCATTGTGCGCAGCATGTCCAACTTCTCAGAGCTGTCAACCCCGGTCACCTCAACCCCGTATAATTTCGCAATCTGCAGGGCAAAAGTACCGACCCCCCCGCCCGCACCATTGATCAAAAGCTTTTGTCCTGGTTGAATTTGTCCTGTATCGCGAAGGCCCTGCAGAGCCAGCATTCCTGCTTGAGGTATCGCCGCTGCTTCAGCGAATGTCATGCTGGTTGGTTTCAGTGCTAATGCATTTTCACGCGCACAGACATACTCTGCGAAACCGCCCCAGTCGCCGCTAAGGTCCCCGTACACTTCATCACCTGGCCGAAACTTCTCTACGTTTTGGCCAACGGCTTCAATCCGCCCCGCTATGTCAGATCCGAGTATCCTGTGTTTTGGTTTTAGAAGCCCGCCCCCCGCTACAAGGCGGCCTAGAAACGGCGTACCCTGGAGGAGGCCCCAATCCCAATCATTTATTGATGCCGCATGAACTTCTACCAGGACTTCATCGTCTTTGGGAGTCGGTTCTTCTACCTCTTTCAATTCAAGAACATCAGGTGGACCGTATTTTGTGTATACAATCGCTGTCATGGGTTCCATCGAACACAAATTCGTCTTCCTCTCGTATTACAAAATGCTCAGTGGCGAAGACCGACAGGGCACCTGAGCTGCGAATGCAAAAAAGCTTTGAGTGGTCGCTCGACTGGGACACGCTCATGCGTTCTCCTCAAGTTAAGACAACTTAAACAATCGCACGGTAAATGCAACAGTTATCTTACTTTAACTGAATGTCCCCCATTCTTGGGGAGACAATTCGATCCAACATCCCGCCTTTGCGGGACAACCGTGTTTTACGCACAAATCAGGGAGGCAGGTTCAGACTCGTTCAGAGTCTGAACCAGGGGTGGGTCAACGCTAGCCTCGCTGCCGGTGTCAGCTCCCGACACCCATTCTGGCGCCATCAGGGCGGGGGGTGGCAGATTCGGGGGCTTTCCGAAAGATTCACTTGTACAGAAACTCGAGAGTTTCGGTAACTTTTCGTCTGTCAGGAGGATTGAGGTCGGCGACAGACTACAAGGAGTCATCCCCTGATCCCGGGCGTGCTGGAGCGCCGAACCAACAGCGCGTGCAATTCGCGCCACTTCGACCTCCGGAAGGGGCTCTATTCGTAACCTATCAGCCAGGGTCCCCTCGACGTACTCCAGGGCGCAGAAGAAGTTCCCATCGAACTCCCCGATGCCGAGGACGCGAATGATGTTGGGGTGATGGAGCCGGGCTGACGGCGCGTATAAGTCTCGCACGTGCCCTGCGAGCTCGAGGCGCCACACCTTGAGGGCAACTAGCTCCCCGCTGCTCAAGTGGCGGGCAAGGTAGACGGCACCTAGGTTGATGCCGACAGGACGAACTGGCTCGTAGCCAGGAATTGGAGGTTGCTCGGGAAAACTCATGCCTACCACGCGGCGCTCCTTAGAATGAGCTGATTGTTCCCGACCGAAGCACGAAACCGGCCGTCGCGAACGTCACCTGCGCGAAACGAAAAAGCACTGAACTTGCAAGATACCCACAACTCTGAAATCACGCACCATCTTTCGCGTCAGGTGGACGTATTGTTATACCTCCGGCAATGCTTCCATTGCATGAGATTCTCACGAAACCGCTACCAGAGAATGTTCAGCCCGTGTTTTGTGTATTGTTGGACTTCCTTGTCTTTACTTATTAATGTTGAATCTGAGCTGTTTTGCGGGGGGTGCCCAGGCGCTGTGTTTGCCTTGACGATGGTTGACGATGCTTGGGCCATGTTGCACCAGTTTCCGGGACAAACCGCGCCTTTTGAGACGATTTTGGCTGTACTCCTCCCTTGCAAAAAAGAGCCCTTTTTCGCACATTGAGATAACCGATGCAAAGGAAAACGCGCTCACCTCATCAAAATCGCCTTGCGCATTTGCGTGAATTGCCCAGCCCTGATCCGGAAAAAATAAACACCGCTGGTCAGAGCCTTTGCTGTAAAAACCACTGAATGTTCGCCCGCCGGCAGGGCTTCATCCAGCAACCTTGCCACCTCCCTGCCGAGTACGTCAAACACCTTTAGCGTCACATGCTCGCGTTGCGGCAAGGAAAAACGAATGGTGGTCCCGGGGTTGAACGGGTTGGGATAGTTTTGATGCAGAATAAATGTGGCAGGGGCGCCTTGTCGATCTACGATGGCAGTCACCGTACTCAGTGAGACCTTGTGAGTTGTCGTCGCCAGGGAATCGCCGTTGACAAAAGGGGTCAGCCAGAGCAAGTAATCTCCAGCCGGTAAGTTCTGCGTATCCCACTCATGAAGAACGCCGCCAACAATGGCCCCGGTGTAATTGACCTCAGCGATCAACGTCCGGTTGGAGCTGTCGGGATTGGAGGAGGCTATCTTGAAGCTGGAAATGGTGTCGAGGTTCAGCGGTCCATGTGCGCTGCGCAATGTGCCGGTGATCGCCGCGATCGCGCTGTCGTCCCGTGTCAGCGCGGAATCGAGTGAACTTTCCACAAACAGAGCCGCATCATGGAGCACAGGTTCGTGGTCGAAGTCGACATTGGCATAGACCAATCTGGAGGTATGGTTGGCCACCACCGTCCCGCTGACCATCGACTCTTCTAAAACGACTTTGCTGGCACCGCGGGTTACCATGATGTCCGGGCCGGCGCCGATCCTTTTGATGATGGACCTCTTTACACGGATTTCGCTGTTTTGAGCCGCGCCGAAAAAACCACCGGTGCCGTCGCACACGCTGTTTTCGACCGTCAGCGTGGCTTGGTCAAATGTCAAAGCCTCTCCAAAAACGGAATTCCTGATAACGAATTGTGCGTTATCTTGCGGATAAAAATTCCAGGCCTTGACCACCGAATTATTCAGGTTGAATGAACGGTCCGAGAGTGGCGCGGTGAAGGAGACATAAGATGAATCATTGACAAATCCTGAAACCGTGTCTTGCGAGACGCCGCGATACCGAAAGCCACAGGCGATCATTGTTGAATTGTTTACCGTGACATCCGAGGTTGCATCCGGCAGCAATGCCCAAAACACGACATTTGTATTTTGAACATCGATTGCGTAGTGGATGCCGGAAACGCCGGGCAGGGCATCGGAAAAGCTGTAACTCGAAACATCGCTGGCGTTCGGAACCACAGAGTTGGGCGGCGGGAAAGTCAAGTTCGCCTGTGAGTTTGCAGCCAGCGTATGCCAGAGAATGAAGCCCGTAGAATTGCTGATGTCGACGTCAACGGAATCGCTGATGACAAACTCCATGCCGCCAGTGCAGTTGTCTACGAAAATCGCTGCATGGCCAGCGATGCCAAGCGTCATGGCGATGCCAGGCTGGGTGCGGTAGGTTGTGCTCAACTGGGTGAAACGCGATTGCCCGGCGAAATTGCCGCCGAGCTTGCCCCTCTGCAAATCGAAGGTGGCGTTGCTGATTCGAAACTCCGCAGAATCCGCGCCGATAAAGCGATACTGCCCGACAAACGTCATAGGGATACTGACCGCAGCGCTGTCGATCTTCAAGGAGGCGTTCCCCAAATCAAAGATATCGCCGTGAAAGGTCAGATTGTCTTTGAGCGTGGCAAAAGCGTTTTCAAAAAAAATGCTGTTGCCGTTGACGACAAAATTGCTGTTCTCAACAGTCAGCGAACCCGAGTGCCTGACGATCAGCGCCTGGTTGGCCGTGAAATCGGCGTTGTCGATGATTAAGCGTCCGTTGTTCATGACCAGTACGGTATCATGTTGAACCGTAGTATTCGTGATAGTTACCACTTCATTTGGATCGGAGAAACCGACCACAAGGTGCTGGGCTTGAATTTGCAAGGGTAGAAATCCTGCCAAACAGCAAAAGAGTGTTTTGAGCCATCCGAGTCTATGCATAAAGATATCCCGTTTCCAGCCAGTTACTGTTCTGTAGCAGAAAACAGATCATTTGGTTTTTCATGGTGTCGGATTTGACAAAATCCATGAGCAGATTCGCTACCTTGATTCTGCCTTTGATCGATGGATGTGTGCTATCACGCGCGACATCGCCATCGAGAAAGGCTTTCACGTTCGTCTCCCTTCTTATTTCAAGGATAAGGCCATCTGGAATGGAATGAATTTCAAGAGACTCGTCCTTAAACAATTCGGAGATTCTTGCAGCCGACCAGGGCACCCCAAACGTCAACGAAGCAGGTGGCTCCTCCTCCCCATAAAATTGATCCCGCCTCTCCCAAACCACAAAAACGATTGAATCATCCTCGCGGGTGATTTCAAACAGAAAAAAGATGCTGTCGTTGCTCGTCTGCAATCTTTTGATGGCTTTAAGAGAACCACCCAAATGGTCCGTCATTTGTTGATAATAATGGAAAGTTGGATTGGGGATGAGTGTTCCATCTTGCTGCTCGGTCATCAAACGCATCTTGCCGAAAATAGGATGCCAGAACTGGCAATCAGCGCCCTGCGGCACCACAGCACGAAGATCGCGAAGGAACTGCACAAAGCACTTTCAATATCCCGACAAATTCTTTGTCCTTTTTTTCTTCGTGCACATCGTGGTTCATGAATTGTCCAGGTTAAGTCAGGGCAGATCTTGGAGAAAAAGGGGGGCTTTGTTTTGCCCCCCAACTTTCTACTTATTGCGTGGCGCTTTTGGGTTTTCGTCCTCTTCGCTTTTGCGGCACAATGGTTCTCCTCAGTGACACGAGTTGTTTTCGCTTTCCTTTCAATTCCTTGATCTGTGTGTCAATGCCTGTTATTTCGGTATCCAGGTCGTTTTGCAGTTCTTTGAGTTTATCCAAGACACTCATAACTAAAATCCTCTCAGGTTGGTATTTGGGGAACGTATTTTGATGACGTGTAATTAAGAATAATGCAAACAAATGTCAAGCGATATTCGCAATGATTTGTGCTTCTATTAAGTGAACGCTTCGTTGCAAAGAAAGCACGTCCCTGCTCCCAAAGGTAGCAGCAGAGGTTGTTTTGTTTTTTCCCAGAACAGATTGATTTTCTATGAAAACAATAAGTACGGGCTCTCAGCTAATTGTCGGCTTTCACTCCAAGTTCTAATTCTAGTCGAATTTTCAGGCATCTTCTCTTATGTCCTGCTTGTCAACTTCAGCCCTGCCAAGTGTCTCCTTTCGGCCAGGAGCAGACTTTGCATCAGGTCCCTCTTGGCGACAAAGAAGTCCAGACTTGAAACCATGTGTATCGTCACTTTGGATGTGTCTGTCATCATTTATGCCCTTCCTTGCGAACGTGCGAGCACATGTCCGACGTCAAGAATGAATGTACGAATCGAATTTTGAGAAGATGAATGAGTTAATTATTTATTTTTCGGATCGGTTTTCTTTCTTTGTAGTAAACATATGTGTCGCCAGACCATGATTTTCTCATGATTCCTTTTTCACCATTCGACTTCTTTGCTTCATACTGGGAGCCAGAAGAAAAAAAAGAATCATCTATGAGCTCAAAACTGGTTCCCCAAAAACTTGTTGTGTAAAGTTTGCCCCCTAAGAGTGATTCATGTAACTCACCGTGGTCGGTGTCACCCAATAACAAACCAGTTTGTATTAGATGCTTTTTCCCGTTTTTTTCTACAATTTTGTAGGTCTCACTCACTTTTCACCTCCCTCTTGAATTCAACTTGAAAAGAAAGTAAGTTGAGGCATTTGTTTTATTTAATTCGACTCGCCTAATATTTTGATACTAG
>JBHHXT010000109.1:0-15316 GCA_046757165.1 bacterium
GAAAAGCTGAAGCTTTTCACTCCGGCTTGAAAACGGCGTGCAATGCTTCAGCATTGCGACACATAAAACATCAACATGGAGGAAGGTTATGGAGGTTGCAAAACCAATCACTTTTCGTCAGGCCAGGGAGTTCAGCGAAATTGTCAACATCACGTTTTCATTCATCCGGCAAAACTTCTTGCACCTTGGCAAGTGTATCCTGTTTATCGTGGGTCCGCTCATCCTTTTAGACAGCATCCTTTTTGCGCGCTGGTACCAGCAAGCGCTCACGTTTGAAAGCAATCCGGACCTGAGTTCGTTCTACACCGGTTATTTTTTTAACTTGCTGTTCGGCGCAGTGACGTTCACGATTCTGGCTGCGGTTATCTACGAGTATATTGCGCTTTACATGGAGAAAGGAAGGGAGACATTCGAGGTCGGAGAGGTCTTGCGCGCCGTATTACGCGATCTTGGGAAATTTGTCGTGGCCGTGATCCTGGGAGGTTTGGCTGTGATCGCCGGCTACTTCTTGTGCGTCCTGCCCGGCATTTACCTGGGGATTGCGTTTTCATTGGCCCTGGTCATTGTGGCCCTGGAACAAAAGGATGGGTTTGCAGCCCTGTCGAGATCCAAGGACCTGATCACAGGGAATTGGTGGCAGACGTTTGGCCTGATCCTGGTCATCGCGGTGATCCAGATGGCTTTGTCGATGGTTTTCTACGTGCCATTCTATGTGATTCTCGTCATCATCGGTCTCAATAGCGCTGACCCGGAAATGATGCAATCCAGCTTGCACTCTTATCTGCTCTTTCTGACTATGGCGATCATGGTCGGCGCTTATCTCTTGCACACTCTGCAGGTCGTGGCCATTGCCTTCCAATATTTCAACCTGGTCGAAAGGAAAGAAGGCACGGGTCTGCTGCAGGAGATTGAGCAAATTGGAGGAGAACCTGCGTGATGCTGGCCGAAGTCACGCGCACGGGCCGTGCCATTGTTTGGCTTTGTTTGCTTTGCTTGTTGCGAGGCGAAAGTCATGGGCTTGCAATGGCAACCCCTGCCGCCGGCAGTGAAAGTCTGGCCGAACCCCCCTTCCGCCTGGCCTCCGTGCCGGCTCAGGAACAAACAAACGGCGTGAGCTACGATTCATCCGGGGTCCGCATGCGCGCTGTTGCGCCCGCCAGGCTGGCGGTCTACCGCAACCATCCTGATTTCGATTACCGGCGCAAAAGGCCACAAGCCAAAACCTTCTGGCAAAAGCTCCACCTCTGGTGGATGTCGCTCATCTACCGGATTCTGGCCTCCAGGCCACTGCGTCCTTTCTGGAGGATATTGCCGTATGCCATCGTCACCGGGGCGTTCTTGCTGGTGGTGTCGCGGCTGCTGAAAAGCAATCTGGGCGGATTGTTCTATCAGAGCTCTGGCCGTGCGACCGGCACGCACGAGGCTGCCGATGAAAACATCCGAACCATGGATTTCCAGCAGTTGATCGAAGTAGCCATTCGGGAGAAACACTTCCGTCGGGCTATCCGGCTGCTCTATCTCAGCACGCTGAAAAAGCTCTCGCAAACGGGGCACATCGACTGGAAACTCGACAAGACCAATCACGATTATCTCATCGAGCTGGGTGCGGGCAGCATGGCGCAACCCTTTGCCGACTTGACCCGGTTGTTCGAATATATCTGGTATGGAGAATTCCAATTGGGCGAAAACGAATTTCTGATCGCCCTGCAGAGATTCAGGGAATTTGATACGCTGTTTACCGCGCGGGAAGGTCAACCTTGACGATCAAGAAATCAGACATCAAGTTCATGGCAGTCCTGGGGGTCCTCCTGGTCATAGCCACGGTGATGATCTTGAGCACCCCGGAGCCTGTTGACTGGTCATTCAGCTTTTCTCGGGACGATACGATTCCGTATGGCAATCGTATTCTCAACGAGCTGCTGGCGGAGCTTTTTCCAGGGCAGGAGATACGCGTGAGCGAGCGGCCGCTTTACAACACCTTGACCGGCACAGATGTGGAAAGCCAACGCCACCTTATCAGAGAACGGCTGCAGGCGGCGACGCCAGAGCCTCCTGCAACCCGGTCCCTCGAGAGGCCTGAACGGCCTGCTGGCCTGGCGCCGCATTCCAGCCGGCAGGATACCAACTACATCATCATCAACAGCGCCTTCAATCCCGACGACCTGGATGTGCGGGAGCTGCTTCATTTCGTTGCGCGCGGCAACTCCGTTTTCATTGCAGCGCATGAGTTTTCGGGTGCGTTTGCCGACAGCATGGGCATCGAGACGGACGCCGAATTCGTCGTCCAGGACTCTGTGAGTCTGAATTTCGTCAACCCGGCGCTGCACGCTGCAGATGATTATGTTTATAGAAAGGGCACGGCCGACTTTTATTTCGACAGGTTTGACACCGCCAGCGCCGTCGTGCTGGGCATGAACAGTGAGCTGAAGGCCAATTTCATCCGCTGCGCTTTGAAAGAGGGGGAGGTTTATCTGCACACCGTTCCTCTGGCGTTCACCAACTACAACCTCTTGTTTCGCAACAACGCCGAGGTCGTCTTCAAGGCGCTGTCCTATTTGCCCGTACAAGCGACGATCTGGGATGAGTACTACAAAGCCGGCAAAGGGTTGACCCGTACGCCTTTGCGCTTTGTCCTGAGCAAGCGACCGCTGAAGTGGGCGTATTTTGTGGCGATCAGCACGCTGATCGTATTCGTCATTTTCGAAGGCAAGCGGCGCCAGCGCATCATCCCGGTCGTCAAGCCGCTGGCGAACACGACGCTGGAATTTGTCGAAACCGTGGGCCGGCTTGCTTACCAGGAGCGCGACCACAAAAGAATGGCGGAAAAAAAGATCGCTTACTTCCTGGATTCTATTCGCACCCGTTTTCATGTCAAGACGAGTGAGCTTAGCGAGGGGTTTTGCGAAGCGGTCGCCGAGAGGTCAGGCGTGGCAGCAGAGCAGGTCAAAAAATTGATCGGAGAAATTCAAAAACTGCAGCAGCGCGAACAAATCACCGCCGCAGAACTGAGGCATTTGAATGACTCTATGGAACGATTCATCCGGTGATTCCAGCCCATCGGATCATTGAGAAGGAGAAACCCCAATGGCAGAAACCGTTACGACCGATTTCACCAGCCGCATCGACCTCACCGGTCTGCAGCAAACCGTGGCAAGGATGAGCCAGGAGATCCACAAAATCATCGTCGGCCAGCAGCAGATGATCGATGCCCTCATCGCTGCGCTGCTGGCCGATGGTCACGTCTTGCTGGAGGGCGTTCCCGGCATCGCCAAAACATTGACGGCTAAACTGCTCGCCAGAACGGTCTCCGTTGGCTTTTCGCGCATCCAGTTCACGCCCGACTTGATGCCGTCAGATGTGCTGGGCACGTCCGTGTTCAACATGAAAAAATCCGACTTCGAGTTCAACAAAGGGCCGATTTTTTCCAATTTGATCTTGATCGACGAAATCAACCGCGCGCCGGCCAAAACTCAGGCAGCGTTGTTCGAGGTCATGGAAGAGCGGCAAGTGACCGTGGACGGCGTCACGCACACGATGGAGAAACCGTTTCTCGTCATTGCAACCCAGAATCCCATCGAACAGGAAGGAACCTATCGTTTGCCAGAGGCTCAAATCGACCGGTTCCTGTTCAAGATCGAAGTAGATTATCCTTCCTTCGAAGACGAGGCAAAATTCCTCACTGATTTTCACGCCAACAACAACCAACACAGCTCGAGTCAAATCAGGCCGGTCTTGACCGCTGAAGAGTTGTTCGACTATCAGCAAAAAGTGCGGGCGCTCCTCATCGAAGAGCACCTGATTCAATACATCGTGCGGATTGTGCACCAGACGCGCAACCATGCCGGCGTTTATCTGGGCGCCTCGCCGCGCGCCTCGCTGGCCATCATGATGGGCGCCAAAGCAATGGCAGCCATGCGTGGCCGGGACTTTGTGACTCCCGAAGACATCCAGCAGGTCACCTATCCCAGTTTGCGCCACAGACTTTTGCTCACGCCCGAGAAAGAAATGGAAGGGGTGCAGCCGGAAGATATCATCAAACAGATCGTCGAAAAAATCGAGGTGCCGCGATAATCCAGCTCCTGAAAAGTATCTATTTCGAGACGCGCTTCTATTTCTGTCTCGTCGGTGTCGTCCTCCTGTTTGCGGCCGGCTTTGCGTGGCCGGTCTTGCTGCAACTGGCCAGGCCGGCGCTCTTTAGCTGCCTGCTGCTTTTGCTTCTGGACGTGTTCCTTTTGTTCCGCACCCCCAACGGCGTCGTGGCAGCACGTCAGACGGGCGACAAGCTCTCCAATGGCGATGACAACGAGATTCAGGTGGTGGTGGAAAATGCGTATTCCTTTCGGATCGAGGTGGAGGTCATCGATGAGCTACCGCTACAATTTCAGATCCGCGACCAGACCTTTCGGTTCAGGCTTGCGGCCGGCGCTCAAAAGGCGTTCAGCTACTTCCTGAGACCCGTGCAGCGTGGCGAGCACCACTTCGGCGCGCTCAACGTCTATGCGGCCAGCCCATTTGGCCTGGCCCGCAAACGCTACTGCTTTGCGCAGGACACGGTGGTGCCGGTCTACCCGTCGTTTATTCAAATGCGTACCTACGAGCTGCTCGCCATCTCCAACCACCTCACGGAACTGGGCATCAAGAAGATTCGCCGCCTCGGCCACACCCTGGAGTTCGAGCACATCCGCGGCTATGTCGAAGGCGACGACTACCGCACCATCAACTGGCGCGCCACCGCACGCAAAGGCGACATTATGGTGAACCAGTACCAGGATGAAAAATCGCAGCAATTGTACAGCGTCATCGATATGGGACGGGTGATGAAAATGCCGTTTGCGCGCATGAGTTTGCTCGACTATGCCATCAACGCCAGCCTGGTGATCGCCAACATCGCTCTGCGCAAGCATGACAAAGCCGGCATCATCACGTTCTCAGAAAAGGTGAATGCGGTGCTGCCTGCCGACCGCAAAGGGTCGCAACTCTCCAAAATTCTCGAGCTGCTCTACAACCAGAAGACCGGTTTTTTGGAATCAAATTTCGAGGCCCTGGCTGCGGTCATCGGGCAAAAGATTCGGCATCGCAGTCTGCTTCTGATTTTCACCAACTTCGAGACGCTCTCTTCGCTGAAACGGCAGCTTCCCTGCCTCCGACGCCTGGCGCGGAGCCACCTGGTGGTGACGATCTTTTTTGAAAACACCGAGCTGAATGCCCTGCACCAAAAACGCGCAAAAAATACCGAAGAAATCTACATCAAGACCATTGCAGAAAAATTCGCGTTTGAAAAAAGACAGATCGTCAAAGAGCTGTCGCGCTATGGCATTCATGCCATTCTCACGGCGCCACAAAATTTGACGGCAAATACCATTAACAAATATCTCGAGCTGAAAGCACGAGGACTTATTTGATGAGGTGAGACGTGAAACGTAAGAGGTGAAATGGAAACTGTACAAATCGACACCACGCAAAACGTCCAAATCGATTACCAGGTGGCGGGCCTTGGGGACCGCATCCTGGCGGCCCTGTTCGATTACTTCATCCTTGCCGGGTATATCATTGGTGTGAGCCTGCTTATCTCCTCATTCGGCGGATTTGACAACGCCAGCTCTGAGGGGACGCTTGCAGTGACCACGATTATTCTTCTGCCCTACCTGCTGTACGATCTGTTGTGTGAAGTTTTGATGAACGGCCAGAGCTTCGGGAAGAAGCTTTTGAAAATCAAAGTCGCCAGGTTGGATGGCTCGCAGCCCGGCATCGGGGAGTATCTCCTGCGCTGGCTGTTGCGGTTCATCGATATCACCATGATGTCCGGCGCGGTCGCCATCGTCACCATTCTGGTGAACGGCAAGGGCCAGCGCCTGGGGGATCTGGCCGCCGGCACCACCGTCATCAAGCTCGAGTCCGCAGTCAGACTCGAAGACACCATCTTGACGGAACTGGATGAGGACTATGAGCCCGTATTCCCACAAGCCCTGCAGCTCCATAGTCAAGACATTGCCACAATCAAGAGAGTCCTGCGCTTTCAGGTCAACGACCCCAAGATGGCAAATCATCTGCTTTACAAAACCAAACAGGCACTGGAAACAAAGATGGGGATCGAATCAGAGATGTCTGCTCCCGCCTTCCTGCAGACCGTGTTGAACGATTACAGTGCGTTGGTGATGAGACGGGATAGGGGCTGAGGAACGAATGGGTTGGAGAGTGCTTGCAAGCAGCGTTGGCTGGTTTGGCTGGATAGCTGGTTCCCAGGCTCCAGTTTGAACCCAGTATTTGACGCTCCGCGTCCCGAGCGCCGACCTCTGAGGCCGGAAAACGAGATTCAAGGCATGCCCAAATCCCCAGGGTCATTGTCTGTGTCTGGAACCGCTGGGCGTTTGACGCTTCGTGTCTAGTTACTCGACGCTGAGCGTCAATATTGGTTCCCACGCAGAGAGCATGGGAGCCAGGTAGGTAGGTATCAGTCTGTTTTAGGGGAAGGCGCCAATTCTCTTAATAACCTGGCCATCAAACGGCGGGCTCGACTCAGCCGGGACATGACGGTGTCAATTGGACACTGGAGCAAATCAGCAATCTCTTTGTACCTGAAGTCGTTGACATCAGATAGCAGGACCACCGTCCGGTATGGGTCTGGCAAGCGCTCCAATGCCGCGTGAATCTGATCCTCCGGCAATTTCTGGTATTCTTCGACGGAACCCTGGCCGGCGGTCGCAGCCAGGTCTGGGGCTTCCGTGGCCCCGCGCACGGTTGTCCGCAACACATCCGACCGGGTTTGGGCGGGTGCTCCTTGTTTGCGCCGTGACTCATGGCTGAAATTGGCGATCAGGATGCGAAAGATCCATGCCTTGAAGTTGGTGCCGGGCGTAAACCCGTGAAAGTGCCGGAAGGCCTTCAGGTAGGTGTTCTGAACCAGGTCTTCCGCATCCAGGGGCTTTCTTGTCAATTTCACGGCGGTGTTGTATAGCGTGTCCAGTAATGGATAGGCCAGCGCTTCGAAATCCTCTGCCGCAGTCGAACTCTCTTCGGCTTCACTTTCTTGCGAACGGTTCTGCATTCTTTGCTTCCTCTGGTGTGATGATGCCCGTTTCGTGGCGCGACAAAGTCGCTCAGGGAATTGTTCTTGCATCATATTGCAATAGATCAAAAACAATAACATAGGCGTCAAACATCCTTACTTATTTTAACCTGATCTAAAGAAAATGGTTTCTACAAATGCTCACAAGTGGACAGGCTGGAGATGCTCGAGTGCCCGCAGGCATCAGACAAATCAGGCCGCGATATCTGGCGGACCGTCAAATATCACGGCCTGGTAGTTCAAGAAATACTACGTCCTGACTTACGGATTGGGCCAACTACTCCAGACTGCATGCATCCCCGCCTTGTCAATGGGCATTGGAGACTGACGCGGTCCCGCATAAACCGGATTCATCACCGCGTCAGGCGGAGGCCCAAAGTGACCGATTTCCAGGGAGTGCCCGTTTTCATGCAACCCGACGGTTTCGACGTCAATACCGGGTAACTGAATATCGATGCCCCAGGGATTGCCCGCACGATCATCGCCGGGATCGCCGAAGGTGTCGTTGTAATAGACTTCGTTGAGGGCGGTGTCGATATAATTGTCCCCGTTAATATCGGTAGGCGAACCGTCAGGATTGACGAAGATGAAGGTCACTGAAAAGGCCAAGATGCCGCGCCCGCCACCCGGGCCGCCAACGGCCTCAAAAAAGGCACGCGGTAGCCAGCCGGCATTGACAATATCCGCGGCAAAGGGATTTCCAGATCCTCCAAATCCAAAGAAGGCATCAAAGATGGTAACATCGGTTAAGGGATCGGTTCGCTTGACAATCTCGACTTTGCGCAACGCCTTTTCGTCATTCCATGTCGTCATCGCTCGATCAAGTGCGGCCTCGGTTTGCGCATTGGACAGGCCGCTTGCCGTAGCGCCGGCACTTTGGTCGACAATGTAGGTGATATCGATGCCCTGTGCAAACCTGCGGGGATCATTCGGCACCCAGCGGAAGGGCTGCTGATGAATTCTATTGCTCGGCCTCCCGTTGCCAATACTGAAAAACTCAATGGACTCCACAGCCATGTTCAGACCTTGCGCTGCAAGTTGCTCATTGATTTGGTCCATCATCGCCAAAACGGCTGGATCACCTGAGCCCTGGCCAAACGTGGTGACGACCTCTGGTGCCGGGCCCGGTTGTGGCGCTGTTGGCTCTTCCTTGCCACAAGAAAACAACCCGCAGATGACCAGCAGTGGAACGATGAAAAAGAAAGTCCTCTTCATGACACTTGCCTCCTTCTCTTACGAGAATAGTGAAAGGTGAAAGGTTAATGGTTGTTTGATGAATAGGTTGAGTAGCGCTCTCGCAAGTAAATTCTCACCTCCTTGAACTTGCGTGACGTTAGTTGGGGCTGTGTGCTGCTTCGCGAAGAGGTGCTCGATGTCGACCGATTTTGGTTGGAGACTATCTCAGGTGCATTTACCTGCACGAATAATAGAAAACTTTTGGCTAAAGGCAACAGGAATGATGACAGAACCCCAGATGTTACAATTATTTCTTTTCTTCCACTGCGCGAGAGATTTTTCTTGACTTCATCAGCCGATTTGAATAATTTTGAATATTCATCCCCATTTCAAACAATCTTCTTCGACTCTTGCAGGTCAGCGTCCCGGGTTGACCCTTTTCGGCTCAAGACTGTAGAAAAATGGGGTTTGGTGTCTGGAAGGAGTGACAGGACTTTGAATATCTACGAGGTACCCATGATCGGCGAAACCATCGCCCACTACAAGATCCTTGAAAAGCTCGGGGAAGGCGGCATGGGCATCGTTTACAAAGCCGAGGACACCCGGCTCGAGCGCACAGTTGCCCTGAAGTTCCTGCCGGCCCGCCTGACTCGGGATGAGGGTGCCAGGAGGCGGTTCATCAGTGAAGCGCGGGCGGCCTCTGCACTCGAACATCCTGTTATCTGCAACATTCACTCAATTGAAGAAACCGAGACCGGCGAGACCTTCATCTGCATGGCTCATTGTGAGGGGCTCACCCTGAAAGAAAGAATAAAGAACGGCCCGCTGCCGGTCGCGGAGGCCGTCGACATTGCCATCCAGATCGCGCAGGGTTTGGGAACGACGCACGACCAGGGCATTGTGCATCGTGATATCAAACCGGCCAATATCATCGTCGCCAATACAGGCGCGGTCAAGATTGTTGATTTTGGCCTGGCAAAACTCATGGGGCAGCAGCTCACCAAACCTGGCGCGACCATGGGGACCACGGCCTATTTGTGCTTTGAACAAGCCCAAGGTAAGGCGGCCGGGCCGCATTCGGATATCTGGTCGCTAGGCGTGGTCCTGTACGAAATGGTGACCGGACAACTGCCTTTCAAGGGAGAGCACGAACAGGTCGTTCTCTATTCGATTTTGAATGAGCAGCCCGAGCCGCTGGCAACACTGCGGCCCGAGGCTCCGGCGGAATTGCAGCAGATTGTCAACCGGTGTCTTACAAAAGAAGCGAGCCGCCGCTATGAGCAGATGCACGAGCTCCTGGCCGATTTGAGTCTGCTCACCAATTCGTCCGCGCCAAAGACGGCTGCGACCAAACCCCGCGCACCCCTTGCCATTGCCATCCTGCCCTTTGTCAACCTCAGCCCGCAACGGAAACAGGAGTATTTTTGCGATGGTATGACCGATGAAGTCATGGATGCTCTGGCAAAGGTCAAAGGATGGCGGGTCCTTTCGAGGACCTCGGCGTTTGCCTTCAAAGGCAAAAAGGTGGACATCAGAGAGGTCGGCAGAAAACTTAGCGTGAGCCACATCCTGGAAGGAAGCGTGCGCAAGGCCGGCAAGCGATTGCGCATCACCGTGCAACTGAGCACGGTGAGGGATGGATTTCAGCTCTGGTCGGAAAAATACGATCGCGAACTGGGAGACGTATTCTCGATTCAGGAAGACATTGCTCAAACCATTGTTGATAAGCTGAAAGTCGAGCTCGCGAAACCCCGGGGCACGCCCCTGGTCAAGCGGTACACGAAGAATCTCGAAGCTTACCATCTGTACTTGAAATGTCGCTATCATATGAACCGGCGGTCGGAGGAGGGGCTGAGACAGGGCAAGAAGTATTGCGAGCAGGCGATTGCCAAAGATCCGGATTACGCTCTGGCTTTTGCCGGACTGGCTGACTGCCTGATCTTGCTCGGATTTCAGGGGTTCCTCTCCCCACAGCAAGCGATGCCCAAAGCCCGGGCAGCCGCAAAAAGGGCCGTAGATATCGACGACTCGCTGGCCGAAGCCCATACCTCACTCGCTTGCGTCAAGGCAGCCTACGACTGGGATTGGACCGGCTCGGAAAAAGAGTTCAGACGCGCCCTCGAGCTCAAGCCAAACTCTGCAACCGCACACCACTGGTATGCTATCTGGTATCTGTTGCCCAGGGCAGAATTTCGTAAGTGTTTGGCTGAATTGAGAAAGGCCCAGGAGCTCGATCCGCTTTCACTCATCCTGAACACCGGGTTAGGCTGGCGATTGTACTTCACACAACATTTTGACCCGGCGATCGCGGAGCTGAAAAAGACGATTGAGATGGATGATGGGTTCGTGGTGGCACACGACCTGCTCGGGCAGTGCTACCTGCAAAAAGGCCTGGTCAAACAGGCCCTTGCAGCGGTTCAGAAGGCCGTGGCCTTGTCCAGCAGTCGCCCGCTCAGCCTGGGCACCCTGGGACATGCCTACGCCATTGCTGGAAATAAGAATGACGCCATCAAGGTGCTCCATAAACTCGAGAAGCTCTCGCGGCAAAAGTACATTTCTGCTTATGACATCGCCCTTATTTACACGGGTCTAAACGACCAGGACCTGGCGTTCAAGTGGCTCGAGAAGGCAGGTGAGGAACGCACGGGTTGGCTCTGCTTTCTGAATATCGAACCAAGATTCGCAGGTCTCCGGTCAGACCCGAGATTCGATACGCTGATACGAAAAGTAGGCCTGCACAATTGATCCGATGTCCCCTCTTGTCGACTTACTTGCCACTTATGTCCCCTCCGTAGTGGTTCGTCATTACCTCGAGAACCCGTCTGTCATTACCGCCCCTTATGCTCACAAGTTTTCGGCTGCGGTCTTACTCGCTGACATCTCGGGATTTACGCCGCTCACTGAACGGTTGGCCCAACGAGGTCCTGCCGGCGTCGAAGAGCTCTCGCGTGTGCTCAATACTTATTTTGGCGATCTCATCGCCATGATCGCACATCATGGCGGGGAGGTTGTCCATTTTTTCGGCGATGCCCCGCTGGTCCTGTGGCCGGTACAAGACAAAGACCTCGATGATGTCAGCCGGCGCGCCCTTCGATGCGCCTTCGAGTTGCTGGAGAGATTCAACGATCAACAGGTTTCGGATGACTGCCGCCTCTGTCTCAAAATCGGCGCAGGTGCTGGCGAGGTGCTGGCCAGCCACGTCGGCGGCATGGATGGAAGATGGCATTTCTTGCTCTCGGGCGGGCCGCTCATGCAGGTGAGCGCTGCCGAGTCGAGAGCTCAGCCGGGCGAGATCATTCTTTCCCCGCAGACGTGGTCCCTGGTGAAAGAACACGCTGAAGGGGAACCGTTGCCGGACGGATACATGCGCTTGCAAACGCCGGGCGCACCGGGCATGATTCTGGCCTTGCCCCCGCTTGCTGTCAACCCGCGGGCGGAGACGGCGTTACGGGCGTATGTCCCGGAAGTGGTCATCGCCCGACTCGAGGCAGGGCAAGCAGAATGGTTGAGCGAGCTTCGCCAGGTGACCGTGCTCTTTGTTCGTGTGATGGGCCCGGGGGACTGCTCATCCTCCCCGGACCTGGACCAGGTGCAGAAGATGGTCTGCACGATTCGGACGGAATTGCGTCGCTACAAGGGCACCCTGTTGCAGAGCAGAATGGAAGCCGGCGGCACCACATTTATCGCAGCGTTTGGACTTCCGCCGTTTCCCCACGACCGGGTTGCTGTTCGGGGGGTTGAGGCAGCGTTGCAAATCACGGAGAAACTACAAAAATCGGACTCGAGCTGCGCGGTGGGCGTGACAACCGGCAGAGCGTTCTGCGGGCCCATCGGCAATGCCCGACGTCGCGAATACGCCCTGCATGGAGACGTCGTCAACCTGGCGGCCCGTTTGATGCAAGCGGGTGCAGATTTGAGCGCTGCTCATGCGAACCCCGTTTACTGTGATGCTGTCACCTGCGAGGCGGTCGGTTCGCATGTGCCGTTTGACCGGTTGCCGCCATTCGTTTTGAAAGGCAAAGAGCATCCGGTCGCTGTTTACCGCCCTTTTGAGCTGCAAAAGCTGAATGGTAACGGCTCCATCACTATCGGACGCAAACACGAGATCGAGAGACTGACTCGCTGCCTGCAGGCGCTGCGCAAAGGGAACGGGCAGACGCTCCTGCTGGAAGGCGAGCCCGGAATCGGCAAGTCGAAACTGGTTGAAGAGTTGAGACGGCTGGCGCAGCGCATGGAAATCACCACGCTCGTTGGGGCGGCCAGCGCCATCGAAAGCGCCACGCCCTGGTACACCTGGCGGGCGGTATTCTGTAAGATGTTTGGGCTGAACGGATCGACTGCTCCTGAATCCCGCCGTGATCGTGTGCTGCAACACCTGCAAGAGCAGCACTCCGTGGATCTCGCGCCCCTTGTCAATCCGGTGCTTGGGCTGGACCTACCCGAGAATGACCGCACCGCGCAAATGACCGGTGAAGTGCGGGCGGAGAATACCTTCGACCTGCTGTTGACGCTGGTGCAGAAGCAAGCATCGGCGTCACCGCTGCTGCTCATTCTTGAAGATGCCCACTGGATGGATACGGCTTCCTGGGAATTAGCGCTGCGAATCTTTCGGCAAGTGCACCCGATTGCGCTGGTCATCGTGACCCGGCCGCTGCCTGACCCCATTCCTGCTGCTTATGTCGAGCTCACCACTGCCTCCGGCGTGGAAAGGTTGAACCTGGAGACGTTGATGCCGGATGAGTCCCGGCGGCTGGTGCGCAGTCGTCTCGGCCTCAATCGCGTGGCGTCAACCATTTGTGAGTTCATTTACCGCCGGGCCGAGGGCAATCCCTTTTTTATCGAAGAGCTCACCTCCGCGCTTCTCGACGCGGACCTGATCGTTGTCGCAAATGGCGAGTGCACCCCTGCTCCCGGCACGGAAGACCTCAGCGTTCTCCATTTCCCGGACACCATCCAGGGAGTCATCACCAACCGCATCGACCAGCTCACGCCGGCACAGCAGTTGACCATCAAAGTCGCCAGTGTCATCGGGCGCGTCTTCCCATACCGTGTTTTGTACGACAACCATCCTGTCGAAAAAGACAAAACCAGCCTTCAGAATTACCTGCGAACGTTTGACCGGTTGGCCCTGACGACGCTCGAATCGCCGGAGCCCAACCTCGCTTACATATTCAAACACATCATCACGCAGCAAGTTGCCTACAACCTGCTGCTTTACTCGCAGCGGCAGCAGCTCCACCAGGCCATCGCCGAATGGTACGAACGCGCTCATGCCGCCGACCTGGCGCCTTACTATCCTCTGCTGGCGCACCACTGGAAAGAGGCCGCCGAAGCGGAAGATGCCGCGCCCGAAATCGTGCACAAGGCCATCGAGTTTCTGGAGAAAGCGGGCGAACAAGCGCTGCACAACTTTGCCAACAGAGAAGCGATCACGTTTATCAACGAAGCTTTGCGATTGAATGCGCGCCGGGACCGGAAGGAATACGGATTGCGACGGGGTCGGTGGCACAGGCAATTGTGCGAGGCGCATTATCGCGTGGGGGAGCATACGAAATGCCAAATGCACGGTCACCGGGCGCTGGCACTGCTGGACCGAAAAATGCCCGCCAGCCGTGCGGGCGTGCTCGCAAGCCTCGCTGGTCAAATCATACGACAGGTGATGCACCGGTTTTGTCCGGAAAGAATGTTGATACGCAGGTCTGCCGCAAGTGAGCCTCTTCGCGAGGCCGCCACCGCCTATGTCTATTTGGGCTGGAGTTATGGTTTTGGAGGCGACCCGCTGCGCCTCGCGTACTCGGCATTTCGACCTCTAAATCTGCTGGAGACGATTCCGTGTTTGACAGATTTAGCATATTTCAGAATTGTAGCCGGCTACATATTTGGCTTCGCAAAATTGCACGGCCTGGCGGACACCTATTTTGGCCTGGCCGACAAAACGATGAGCGCTCTGGGACGGCAGGGAATGCCCGCGCTCAACTTGTTACTCGAGGCCGTCTATCAGACTGGCATCGGTCTCTGGGCGGTTTCGGAAAAACAACTCCGCCAGGCCACTGAGTTGAACAGAACCATGGGCGATAAGCGAATGTGGGAACAGTCGAGCGGGTGCCTGGCCAACCTCACCTACTACCGGGGCGACTTTGCACAAACGTTGCAGCTTTGGAGCTCTGTCCTGGCCTCTGCCCGCCGCCGCGGCGATCCCCTTGCCCAGTCGTGGGCCTTGACCTGGCATGGTGAGATCCGGCTACGCCACGGTGGCCCGGGTCATGCGCAGGAAGCCATCTCGAAAGCAAAGGCTGGCGCCGACCTGCTGGCCAAAAGCCCTGCTCAGCAGGACATCGCGCAGGCATACGCCGTGCTGGCCACGGCGTATCTCCGGCAAGGCGATAACACGCTTGCGCGCGAAGCCGCCGACCGGGCCGGGCAACATCTCCTTCACGAAGCGCCCACCGCACATTATCTTCTGATCGCGTTTGCCGGGCTGGCGGAAGTGTATCTGAGTTTGTGGGCAGCGGCTCAGAATCGACGCCAGGTGGAGCACAAGCAGTTGCAAAAACTCGCCTGCCGGGCCTGCAAAGCGCTGGCCAAGTACGCAAACATCTTTCCCATCGGCAAGCCGCGCGCCTGGCTCTGGCAGGGCGTTTATGACTGGCAGGCCGGAAAGGCAAAGAAGGCGCGCAAATCCTGGCAAAAGAGCCTGTCCGCCGCGGAACGGCTCGGCATGCCGTACGAGCAGGGCCTGGCGCACTTTGAAATCGGGCGGCATCTGGATGCAGGAGATGTGGCACGAGATGGTCATCTCGACCGGGCTTGTGAAATCTTTCAACGGCTGGAGGTGGGCCACGACCTGGCACGCGCTCAGACGGTTTTTTCTGCATGATTGGCACGACTTTCAATGTCGGGCCATTGTTGTTCGTCACATTGAGCTCTTCTCCCGTCTGCTCAACGTGGCGAAAGTACTCGAGCATCTTAGCCTGAGCACATCTTTTGAAACGATTTTCATCACGACACCTCATAAGCTAGGACTAATTTTTTTCGCAGACTTCGCTGCGAAAAAAGTCATTTAGCGCTTCGCGC
>JBHHXT010000110.1:0-15315 GCA_046757165.1 bacterium
CATCCATAGGCCAAGTTAAGATACTGTTGTTAAATGGATTCCCGCTTTCGCGGGAATACTAACTGCGTACACAGAAATGAGGCTAGATGACATGAAAATGAAGAGCACAAAGCTCTTGTTGTTCTTGCTTGTTTCTGCAATAACCGGATGTGGCACCCCCGGCAAGAACCTGGCACCTACGACAGAACCTGCCAGCTTGCTGGCGGACGACACCCTGCACGCTGAAGTGACCTTGAGAAACTTCTATTTTGAACCCAGCCGAATTATCACCGAGGTGGGTAAACCGCTAAGACTGACGCTCAAGAAACGCTCCGGCTTCCTGGGTCTTATCCCACATGACTTCAACTTGATCGCTCCTGAGGCAGACCTTGATATCGTCGACCAGGACGTTCCTGGCGGAGGCGGGGTTACAATCACGCTGACGCCGACCAAAGTTGGAGAATACCGCTTCTTTTGCGGGAAAGATGGACATGCAAAAAAAGGAATGGTCGGCGCTCTGATTGTCAAGGAACAGTTGTAACGAACTGAATGGGAGCTGTCTAAAAGGCCCCTGTGCCTGTCATTTCGAGCGAATGCGAGAAATCTCCTGGGGTAAGGGACTGCAGTGTAAACAATTGTTTTCCAAAACCCTACGATTAGTGCACAGTCAGATTCCTCCCTTCGGTCGGAATGACATTTCGCGGCTTTTGGGACAGCCCCGATGGATTCAAGCCCGATCCCATATCCCGCCATTGCGGGACAACCGTGTCTTACGCACACTTCCGGCACTTGTAACCACTAAAGTGGCGCTTCAATTCATCATACAATCCGTGTTCCGTCAGGGGGAATCCGTGGCGAAACATTTTTTCTGCGCTGATGGGGACGTTTCAAACCACGCCGGGAATAAACCGCCTGGTCCTGGCAGCATACTCCTTGTAAGCCTCGCCGAATTCCTCAATCGCCTGCCGCTCCTCGAACCTGGAGAGCCAGACATAGGCTGCAGTCAGGACGGGCCACAGGATGAGCGTGACAACGGATGGCCAGTGCAAGATCCACCCCAGAGTGAACAGAAAAATGCCGCTGTACTGCGGATGCCGAACGAAGCGATAGATGCCAGTCGTGACCAGGCCCGGAGCATTGTGAATCTGCTTCCAGCCAACAGCGATCAGCGCAACGCCCAGCAGGCTCAATCCGGTGCCAACTGTGGCAGGCCAATGCCCGATGAGCTGGAAGTAGTCCGGCGCGATCTTGGGGATATTCAGGAGTGGCGATAAGACAAATAAAAACAGCGGCCATCCGAACATCTCTGTCATCAGCGCAATGACAAAGGCGAAGAAGGCTCCGCGCGACTTCCAGACATTCTTCGTCGGACGTCGATACGGCAGGAGTGCCAAAAAGGCGAGCACCACGACAATGTTCACAATGATGAGGCCAGCGGTGCCAAACGTTTGTTCAAGCCAGCTCACCGTCACAGGCCGGCCGTGGTGCGGGAGGAGCTCCACGGCGTAAATAGCGACAAATAGACAGATGGCGATCCACCCCATGATGGTCAACGCCCGGGAACTGCTGCGTTTAGATTCCATTTTCTCCTCTCCGTAAGACATTTCGGTGACTTCGCTGCCTTCGGTGGAAAAACTTTTAAGACGACCGAAAATCACTGAAGGCACCGAGCGTCACCGAAAAAGTGTGCTAAGAATACACAATTTCTTCGGCTTGTCGCGCAGGCAGAGCCCTGGAAATGCGTAGTCCTTTGCTTGCAAGGGCTCCTAGAATTTGACCAGGAAGCTTGTATACGACCAAACACCGACATCATCGTTGCCGAACCTCAGCTCCGTCAGATCTCCCGGCAAAAAGAAGGAAAGCCCAAGAACAAATGAGGCGGCCGTGTTGTATTTGTAATTGAGCACCAGGTCGAGCTCGTTGCCAAAATTCTTTTCATCTCCTTTGGCGGCGCGAAAGTTGTGAAAATGCGCGTTGAGAGCCAGGTTGGGACGCAAGGGGAGTTTTGCTTTCGCCATCAAATCCAACAAACCCAATCCTGCCGTATGTACCGGGAGGTTGAGAAAATAATCCATAAAGCCATAGAACTTATGGTTCGTGGCAAAGAGCGTGTCGAAGACTTTGTAGTTGTCATCCCCCTGCTCCATGCCCGACAAATAATCAAAGCCGAGCCGGACATGAGGCTTCCTGCCGGTTTGAAACGTATAGCCGACCGAACCCGTCAGCATGAACGCCGAGACATCCTGTCCACGCCGTTTGCCAAATTGCAGGGCGACTTCCGATTCAAAATCGAGGTCGCTTGAAAGCGAGCCCTTGTTGTAAGAGCCCAGGGTGACTCGCCCGAGGTCGTTCTTGCCTGGTACGGTTTCCCGCACATTGGACTCGAAAAAACCGTAAACGTCAAGCGTATAGTCCCTTTTCTTACGATGCTTATAATAAGCGCCTAAGAATCGAAAATCACTATTGTCCTGGCCCATGGAAGGACCGCCAAACTGGGTGTTGCTTTCGTTGATAATCATGCTAAGGAGGTCGAATGTACTCGTGGTGCCAAATGTAACCTTAATGCCGTCGAATGAGCGGCCGACATTGCTCCACCCCACTGCGCCGATGAGTCTTTGACTGCCATACACCATTTCCTGGCGACCGATTTTGAGCTGGATGGGCTTTTGCCACAGGTTGCTCACAGAGAAGAAAGCCTGGTGGATATCCAGGTTAGCGCTGTTTGCCAGGGTGTTAGCTTCGGTCCCCAATGCTCTGGAATCCTGGATCTGAACATAGACCCGAATGTCCTCCACCGGGCTCACCGATGCGCCCAGGCGCGTGCGCAGCAGGCTGTAGGTATTGAGGTCCGAATCGCTGTCAAAGTCGCGGCCATCCGCCTCGCTGCGCAAACGAATTTGGCCATCGAATTTGATCGGGACTTGCGGCGTTTGTGCCGCGAGAAAGCCTGCAAGTACGAAAAACCAGAACAACGTTGTCAGTTTCATCGAAGATCTCCTTTCTTGGCTTAAGTATTGGCAAAAGTCCTGACAGATGATAACGTAGGAATAATGGCACCCAAGTTGCGGGAAATTGTCCACGTCTGATTCTTGCCTTTGGGAAGGAATCAAGGGTTGTCGCGGCTTTGCACCCTTCCACTTCGTCAGTGACTCGGCGATTTGACGCTTCATGGCAGACATTAAGCACAACTGATATTTTCTGCAAGGACTTTTTTGAAAAGTGTGGTACTTATTGCAGGAAGATCATGCTTGACGGCACAAATTTAAGCAGCCTTTAAACAAAGGGAACTTTGGGAAGACACTTTGCTAGACTATTTACAGCGAGGTCAAGAAATCAAGAATGGCAGAAGCAAGGGATAAAACATAAAAACCCCGGCCAAGATTGGCCGGGGTTTTGTTGAAGTCAGTCCAAAGTTAGATCTTTGTAACGTTGGTCGCTTGCAACCCTTTGGGTCCTTCACCGATTTCAAACTGGACCTGGTCGCCCTCTTCCAGCGACTTATACCCATCGCCTTCAATCGCTTTGTAATGGACAAAGACGTCTTCGCCTTCTTCTCTAGTGATGAACCCATAGCCTTTTGAGCTGTTGAACCATTTGACAGTTCCTGTTTCCATTGAATCATTCCTTATCTAAAAACTAGGTGTTACGTACATCTCTGTTCTTAGCCTGTTCCAGACAAAAAAAATCGCTTCGAACGGCCGTGAACCATTCTCCACGAAGTCTTGTTGTCTTAAAATAGTGTTGTCTTAAAAAAAGCGTGATCACCAAAAAATAGAAAGGCGAAAAAAACAGTGTACAATTAATTACAAGAGTAAGATACAACATATCTGGGTAAAATGCAAATATTAATTTATTTTTTTATTCTAAATCCTTTCTTTTGACTTCGGAATTGGATTTCGGATTGCGGTGTTATGGAGGGAGCAAACGGTAGGCCTAAACCGCAATCCGAAATCACGCTTTGCAGGGTAGCCACTTGCATCAGGGCAAGATGGCCTGAATCTCGGGGGGCACATAGGATGACGTTCATGCAGTGGTCAAAATCGCCTCTTGATGACTTGTCGTGTTCACGTCCGTCACTTCGCCATTTCATCAGCATCCGCTTCCAGCTCCGTAACTGCAAGATGAATCTCAACAACGTGACCCCCGGCCAACACCTCAACCCTTGTGGTCCTTTCAGGAACACCTTTCCCAAAACCATGCCAATAAATGAAATATTTGCAACTTATTGTTAATAAAATGATTGGGTGCTTTCCCTGGAGCGACCGAAAAATGCACTTTTTCCTATTCTTTGGAAAAAGGAATGGGGCATTGCCGGGACTGGGAATGATGGGTCCGGTTAGGTAACGCAGTTTGGCGCCTGATTGGCCCGGGGCGACGAAGAAACCACAGTCAAAGAAGCAAAGGCTGTTGTTCAACGGTCAACAATTCTGTTGACACAAGACGTTTTTCTAACTACCTTCTGCACCCATGAAACTTTCACAAAACATGGACTGGGAGAAAAGACATGTCATCCAGGAAACCCGGTGATCAGGCAATTCTCAAAATGAAGAGTGTCCTGACGACCATTTTGATCATTCTTATGCTTGCTGTGTATCAGCACGAAGCGGTTGCGCAAGAATTTGAAGCTCTGCTCTCTCCCAACCTGCGCGACCTCCTGCACGAGCAGCTCAGCGGCGAGCTCGCCAAGGAACACGTCATCGCGATTACGCGTCACCACCGTATCCAGGGCTCCCGCGGATACCGCCAGGCAGCAAACTACGTCCTGGAGCAGCTTCGCAGTTATGGCTTTTCCGAGCACGACGCCTATATCGAATCCTTCAAATCAGATGGCAAGGTGCACTATCAAACGTGGCAGTCGCCATCGGGCTGGGACATCGATTGGGCTGAGCTGCGCATGCTGGAGCCGTACAACGAGCGCATCGTCGGTTACCCGGAAATGGCCATGAGCCTGATCACCTACTCGAATCCGGGCGATGTCACCGCCGAGCTGGTCTGGGTTGGCAGTGGCACGAAAGATACCGACTACGTCGACAGGGAGGTCAAAGGGAAATTCGTGCTGGCCACAGGTTATGGCGGCTCCGTACATCGACTGGCAGTCCTCGAGCATGGCGCCAAAGCCGTGGTCTGCTATCTGGACGACACCCGCGCCAAAGAGTACCCGGATATGTTACAATACACCGGCATGTGGCCGAAGTCACATGAGCTCGAGCACGTGACATTTGGCTTCAACCTGACTAACCGGCAGGGCGAAAGGCTCCGGAAGCTTCTGGAATCTGGCAAGAAGGTGGTGCTTCGTGGGCAGGTGAAGGGGATTGGACTGGAACCGTACTTCATGGATGTTGTGGTGGCCCACATTCGTGGCTCCGGGCGGCCGGCGGAGGAGCTCGTATTCAGCGCCCATCTCGACCACCCGAAAGAATCGGCCAACGATAATGCCAGCGGCTCGGCTGCGATTTTGGACATTGCGCGTACCATCAACCAGCTCATCGACTCGGGCAGGCTGCCGCGACCCGGGCGCTCGCTACGCTTTCTCTGGGTGCCGGAGTGGTACGGCACCATGGCCTATATCGACAAACACCCGGAGATGGCAGGCTCGGCGTTGGGCGGCAACTTTCTGGCAAACATGAATCTCGACATGGTTGGCGAGCATCTCGAGCTGTTACATTCAAAACTGACGCTGACCAGAACGCCCGATTCTGTGCCGTCTGTTGTCAACGACGTGCTCGAAAACATGGCTCAGATGGTGGACCGGATGCACATCCGAACGCCGCGCGGCAGCTTGTCTGCTTTCAACTACCGCATCACGCCTTACAAAGGAGGGAGCGACCACATGATGTTCATCGAGCGCAGAATCCCTGGCGTGATGTTCTCGCACAGCCCCGATTACACCCACCACACCTCCGAGGACACGCCAGACAAAGTCGACCCGGTCGAGCTGGAGCGCTGTGAGATCATCGCCGCAGCCACCATGCTCTATCTGGCCAACCTTGAACCAGAACAGGCGGTGGAGCTGGCATATCTGGCGGCCGCTAATTCTGCCGGCCGGCTGGGCGTGGCGCTCAGCAAAGCAGTCAAGCTCATCCCATCCGCAAGCAACGGCAAAACCGAAATCGCCTGGGCCGAAGGACAAAACATCCTCGACCATGCCCTTGCGCGGGAGGTCGCCACGGTGGCTTCAATTCTTGACTTTAGTTCGGAGGTCATGGTACAGAAAGTGGTCAAGACGTTGCAAACCGAGTTACAGCGACAGCAGCACGTCTACGCCAGCATGCTCAGGGAGCGGGTGCAGGCTCGAGGCTATGAAGGAAAAGAGCCCCCAATGCTGTCGGAAGAGGAGGACGCGCGTGTGCCGGTGCGCCTTACTCGAGGCCCGCTAAACTTTGAGCTGCCCGCCAGCAAACTCTCAGGAAAACGAAGAACCTGGCACACCGACGGCAGCTTCAGACTAAGCGGCTCGCAGCGCTTTGAGCTGGTCAATTTTATTGATGGCAAAAGGACCGTCACCGAAATCCGCAACGCCGTTAGTGCTGAATTCGAACCTGTCGAGACCGAACGGGTTGCGCGCTATCTGGAAGATCTGGTTGCGGTGGAGGTGCTGGAATGGAAGAACAACTAACCTCGATAATTCATGAATCTTGCCTAACAAGGGCCAACACGTAAGGAGTGAAATGCTTTAGCATTTCATGCAACGCTAAAGCGTTGCGAGCGTTGCACTCCTCTTTATCTCGTTATGATATGCATAATCAAATACTTATACGAATACTTGCTAATCTCCTGTGAATAATCCAGGCTAAGAGAGTTCTCCCTCATCTGTCCTGTTCATCGGGTCACTGTTATTGTTTTTGATTTGTTGCAGTAATAATCAATTCACCGACATCGGGTTGCGTTTGACCACCCAACTTGGGCTGACTGTTGTCAGCTCACAGCGGTCCGAGCAAGAGTGTTTTTCAACATGCGCACGAAATTCATAGATGGCCTGCTGCAAGCGTGCTCGTTTTCTGACAAAAGAAGCAAACTCATCTGCGGTGCACATATCTTCGGCAAGGGTCACGATCCTTCGTAACATCTTGTTTTCTCTATCATAGACTTCCTGCAAAAACTCATAGCTTTTTATGATTTGCGCGGCATCGGCCATTTCGTGCAGGGCCTGGTGGTGAATCTGCTGCAGATCCTCGTACTCTTGCAACAGCTCTTCGTAGGTCATCTTGTCATCCATTTCTTGCATCCTTCCATGACTAATAATATAATAAGGAAACGCTGTCATAAATAGAAGAAACAAAATCAAAGGCTTTGCTCTCATGAAAACAAGAATCTTGACAAAAAGATTTCCAGGAACTGACATGCATAAAAATGATTGAAAGTGTCTGTACGAATTTGTTTATTTGTTTCATGTTAGAATTGATCGAAACCTGGCTCAAAAGTCAGGGCGCAAATGGCGAGCTTGCCTATTATTTCGCAAGAGGGATATCCTTTGTTTTTGTCTTGCTGTTGAGCTTGGTTGCCAACACGGTCGCGAAACGGGTCGTTTTGTCGGCGCTGAGCTCAATCATTGCACGCACAAGAACCTCCTGGGACGACACCCTCCTGAAGAGAAAAGTGCTCAACCGGCTCGTGCACCTGGCGCCTGCCCTGGTCATCTACGTTCTCACGCCCGCGGCCCTGAGTGGCCTGGAGCACGTGATCTCCGGCGTCACCAGCGCTCTCGTGATCTACATGATTGTGGTGACAACGCTCGCGTTCGATGCGTTCATGAACGGCGTCGTCGACATCTACCAGACGTATGATATTTCGAGGCAGATTCCGATCAAAGGCTTCATTCAAGTTGTGAAGCTCATCGTCTTCTTTCTTGCTGGCATCTTCGTCATTTCGACTCTGCTCGACAAGACGCCACTCTTCCTTCTGAGCGGTCTTGGCGCGCTTACGGCGGTGCTCATGCTCATCTTCAAAGACGCCATCCTCGGGTTGGTCGCCGGCATCCAGTTAACGGCTAACAAAATGGTGGCGCATGGCGACTGGGTCGAGATGCCGAGGTATGGTGCAGACGGCGACGTTCTGGAAGTCAGCCTGACGACGGTAAAAGTGCAGAATTGGGATAAGACCATTACGACCATTCCGACCTACGCCCTGATCAGCGAGTCATTCAAGAATTGGCGCGGGATGCAGCAGTCTGACGGCCGTCGTATCAAACGGTCCATCAACATCGACATGAATACGGTCAAGTTTTGCACCGAAGAGATGCTGCAACGCTTCGCGAAAATCCAGTACATCACCGAGTATATCGAAAGGAAGAAAAAGGAGCTTGCTGAGTTCAATCAAATGGTGCAGGTAGACAACTCCAGCCTTGTCAACGGCCGCCGTATGACGAACCTCGGCACCTTTCGCGCGTATGTCAACGCCTACCTGCGCAATCACCCGATGGTCAACCAGAAGATGACCTTGCTGGTCAGACAATTGCAGCCAACGGGTGAGGGCTTGCCGATTGAGATCTACTTGTTCAGCAAAGACAAAGCCTGGGTAAACTACGAGGCGATCCAGTCCGATATTTTCGACCATCTCCTGGCGGTCGTGTCCGAGTTTGATCTGCGTCTATTCCAGCGGCCGACCGGTCTGGATTTGCACGCCTTTTCCAATACGCTCAACGCCTCCACCGTGCGCGGTCAGCGGGCAGGGAAAGAATGAAGAGCGGGCCGGGAAAAGACAACCACCCGCCAGAGGGGTTCAGCAGCGCCAGGAGCCTTGCCGAAGAATTCGCCCGCGATAAAAGCAAAACCGGCCACCTGCTCGACGATGCCATCTCAAAAGCGGAAAGAAACCGCACCGTTCTGGACAACATCTGGGAAGATCTACAAGCGTTGTTCCGCCTGATCAGGGCGTGGCGCAAGGGTGCGTACGCGCAAACGCCATGGCAGACGATCATCTTTGCCATCGCAGGCATCATCTATTTCGTCAACCCGTTCGACATCGTCCCCGATTTTCTACCGGGCGCCGGCTATCTTGATGATGCGACCGTGGTGGGCTTTGTGTTGAAATCGATCAAGCACGATATCGCGCACTTCTTGAGTTGGGAGACGATGCAGAAGGATGAGGAGGACAGTGCTAATCAACTTGGTGATTGACCGAAAACGCCGTCGCGGTCATTTCGACCAACGGAATGACTCCGTCGCCGTGCTCTAGAACAGCATTTCCTTGCACTCTGCCACCGCTTGCTTCGCTTTCCCCTGCTGCCAGAATAACTCATCGACCAGAAACTCTGCCAGCGGCTCGAGCTGCCGCACGTCAAAATTGATCCACGGCGTGCCCGAGCCACGCGTGGCGACCGAGCGGCTGCCGGGTCTGGCGATCTCACCGCGTACAAAAATCGGCTCGATTTGCTCTTCCCAGCCGCCGTACAATTTCTCCGGGGCAAAAGCGGCGGCATAGAAGAGCGCGATTCTGGTTCGTTTGCCGTCCAGATAAGTGCCCAACTGCGGATTTGGACTGGTAAGCCGGCGGTAGGTGAGCCACGCTTCGCGCTCGATTTGGCCGATGAATTTCGTGGCAACGTCCCCGATCGGGCGCGGCCGTTCGGTGCCGGAATACTTGTATTCGACGAAAAAGGTAAACAGACCGGTCAGGTCGGAAGCGGCGGGGTACGCAAGCGGTTCCCCTTGTGGGCTGCTCACGTCCCAAGTCGGCAGTCGTTTCGTGCGGTCGAAATACAGGCTGTCCGGAAAATAGCGCAGCAGATCGGTCGTTGGCCCGAGTGACCGGTACAGCATGCCGTGCACTGCCGCTGCCTGCTTCCCGAACCTGTGCTCGATGCCGGTCTCGATGCGGAAGTAGCGCGCTTCGGTCAGAACAGTCTTCTGGAGCGCCTGAATGAAGCGCCGGGTCTTTGAGTCTCTGGTGGTGAAGCCGCCAGAGCTTTGTGAGAGTGCCATTGAAACGTCAAACGCCAAGCATGAAAGTGAAACGAAAGCCGTTTCATATAAGATAGTTTTTTTGCAAAAAAAAAGCAAAATCTATCTTCCGTGGCTAAACAATCTCGACAAATACTATTTTGCCCACACAGATCGATAGAGAGCCAAAATATTTATCCAATTCTCATCTTATTACTGGCAAAATTAAGATCCGTTTTTTAAATTAGCTGCCGAAAACTCACCGGGACCTCTACCTTATGTCGTTCTCCAGATAACATGCGGATGGATGGGGGCGTTCTGCTGATCACCAAACTCTTGGAGCTGGAGAGAAGATCATGAAATCGCATCGGACTTGCTGGAGGGACATCATTCACACGCTCATCGTCATCACATCGCTACTGGCCGGTTGCAAGGCGCCGCCGGCGAGATTGTCTGAAAGTACACCTCCGAAGATACGGGTCGGTATTGTGGAGGGGCGTGCCGCGGTCGAGTTCAAGGTCGAAGGCAAGCTCAATCTGATGAATCGCCGCGGCAAGTTTGCCTTGCGCGGTGTGCCGGGCGGACATTGGCGTGTCGAGGCCATCGATGGCAAGCCAGCGCAATTCGAATACCGGCTGGCGGTGGGCACGACGAAGGACCGCCGCGAGAGCGAGGGCATCGTCGCATTTATGAAAAAAAAGGGGGTGAAGGTTGAGATTAAGAAGTACAAAATCGAGGGAAAATCCAGGCTGCGGTTTCTTCACAAAGCCGCCTACCAGGTCGTTTTGACACAGAAGTTTGGCAGTGAACGTGCAGCGCGCGCATTCCAGGCGACCCTGCAGGACAAAACCAATTCTGACCTCGTGCGAATCCCCAGGGGCAATGCGCAAGGGACGCTGCGGTTCAGCAACCTGGACACGAAATACACCTTCGACTCGCAGGAGCCTGTGCGCCTGGAGGCGACCGAGGTCGAGCTCGCCGACGTCGATGTTGGTCAAGGCTTTCACTGGCAGAGGAGCGAGCACCGCAAATACACCGGCAGCGTCGAGTTTGTGCTGGACCACACCGGTCAGATCACGGTGATCAACGAGCTGTCGCTCGAAAGCTACATCCGGGGCGTCGTGCCTTCCGAGATGCCGGCTGGGTTTCCATTTGAAGCACTGAAAGCACAAGCGGTAACCGCCCGCGTTGAAGCGCTGTCCAAAATCGGCGTCCGCCACCCGGTGGAGCCCTTCGATTTGTGCGATGATGTGCATTGCCAGGTGTTCAGTGGCAGCACCAAGCAGAACGAAAAAACTGACCGGGCAGTGGCCAGCACGCGCGGCACGGTGATGCTGCACAAAGGTCAGGTGTCCGAAGCGTTTTATGCCGGCGTGTGTGGGGGACACACCGAACACAATGACAACGTCTGGCTGATGAACGCCAGGCCTTATCTACGTGGTGTGCTCGACAAAGACAGCAAGCGGCTGCGCACCAATCTGCAGCAAGAGAGCAACATCAAGAAGTGGATCGACAGCAAGCCCCGGGTTTACTGCAACACCACGGGCGGTGATGTGCCGGCCTCGCTCAGCTATAGCAAGAAGTACTTCCGTTGGCAGGTGACGTATGCACGCACCGAGTTCGAGAATATCATCCGCGAGAAGACCGGCATGCAGTTTGGCCGTCTGGTCGACTTGCGCCCCGTAAAACGAGGCGTTTCCGGCCGGCTGATCGAGCTCGAAGTCGTTGGCACAGACAAGAAATTCACCATCAGCAAGGAGCTTGCCATCCGGCAAGCGCTGGCCCGGAAGACGTTGTTCAGCGCTTGTTTTTACGTCAAGAAAAGCGGGGGAAGCGGGAACCTCCCTGCGAGATTCGTCCTGGCTGGCGCCGGGTGGGGACACGGCGTCGGCATGTGCCAGGTGGGTGCAGCTATGATGGCAAACAAAGGCAAAAAATTCGACCAGATCCTGACGCACTACTACAAAGGTGTGCGCCTGGAACGAGTCTACAAATAGGCATTCAATATTTGTCTGATTGATGCGACATAATTAAGGAAATCCGTTCGGCATTCTTCGCGTTTGGCCGTATAATTTCAAAAAAACCAAAAATTAATGCCTGCTGGCGGGGGATTTTGCCAATATTTCACTTGACTGTGTGGGTTAATTTTTATATTTTAGTCATAATGCAATTGGATGGTCGGTGGCTGCCGATTGGATATCCAAACAGGTTGGAGAAGCATAATGTTAATTGCTGTCAGAGTGGATCGAGTGACCCTGGATGCGCATACGAACCGATTTGTTGTGATTCTCAAAGATGATGTGCATAACCGCTGGCTTCCAATTGTGGTCGGAAACACCGAGGCTCAGGCCATTGCCCTGCAGCTCGAAAATGTGTCGCCTCCTCGCCCTCTCACACACGATTTGATCAAGAACTTGCTCGAATCCATTGAGGCAAAAATTGCAAGAGTTGTCGTCAACGACCTGCGTGAAAACACCTATTATGCCTTGATCAGCCTGAAACTCAACGGTAGCAAAACCGAGATCGATGCCCGGCCGAGCGATGCCATCGCGCTTGCGCTGCGCATGCATGCGCCCATTTTCGTCGCCGAAGATGTGATGGAACGGGCTTCCGTCAACGATAAAGAGGGGGACAACGAAGGCGAAGATGTCGCCGCCGCGGCGCCGCTCAACGCATTGGAACGGCTCGAGCTCGATATGCAAAAGGCGATCAACGACGAGCGCTACGAAGACGCAGCCCGCCTGCGGGACGAAATCAAGGAGTTGAGGAAGAGTCGCGACGACGATTAGGCGTTGATCTGTTTACAGAGAATGCAAAGGCGTAGCCAAATGAAGGTTGCGCCTTTTTTGTTACTCAGATTCTGATCTACAATGATGTCAATTGTGCTCGGGTAATGATGAGAGGCAGAGCATGGAAAGAATTACTACCCTGGATTGGGGAATCATTGCCGTCTACCTAGCCTTTGCGATTGGTGTCGGCATCTACTACTCCCGTCGCGCCGGTCAAAACATGAGTGAGTTTTTCCTTTCCGGCCGAAAGCTCCCCTGGTGGATCGCCGGCACCTCGATGGTGGCCACCACCTTTGCCGTGGATACGCCCCTGTTTGTCTCCGGTGTCATTGCCAAGGAGGGAATCGCCGGCAACTGGTTGTGGTGGAATTTCGCGGCCACGCACGTGATGGCGATGCTGTTTTTCGCCCGTCTCTGGCACCGTGCCGGCATCCTGACCGACCTGGAGCTGTTGGACATTCGCTATTCCGGCAAACCTGCTCGCATCCTGCGGGGCTTCCGTTCGCTGTGGGAGGGCATCCTGCTCAACTGCATCGTCATGGGTTGGGTGATGCTGGCCATGAACAAAGTCGTCGGGGTGTTCCTGGACTGGCCGAAGTGGAACGTGCTGGTGGTGCTGCTGGTGATCGCCTTCATTTACTCCGTCCTGTCCGGATTCTGGGGCGTGGTGATGACGGATTTCATCCAGTTTGGCATCGCCATGTTTTCCTCTGTCATGTTAGCGGTGATCGCGGTCTCGGCAAACGGTGGCATGGCCAACATCAAGTCAAAACTCCACACCATGTACGCCGGTAAGGCGGACCAGATCCTGAGCTTTGTGCCAGAGGTGGGCTCGGAGTTTCTACCGCTGACCACCTTCTTCGCCTTCATCGCTGTGACGTGGTGGGCCTCGAAAAATGCGGATGCCGGCAGTTATTTTGCCCAGCGAATGTTCGCGGCCAAAGATGAAAGACACTCGGTCCTTTCCATGTTGTGGTTCAACATTGCGCACTACTGTCTGCGGCCCTGGCCCTGGATAATTGTCGGTCTGGTGGCAGTGGTCGCCTACCCGAACCTGGAGGATCCGGAAGTCGGTTATCCCAAAATGGTGCTCGACTATCTCCCACCCGGCCTGCTGGGGCTCATGCTGGTCTCATTCCTGGCAGCCTTCATGTCCACTATCGATACGCAGGTGAACTGGGGCACCTCCATTCTCGTCAATGATTTTTATAAGCCCTTCGTGCAGCCTGCCCGCGATGACCGTCACTATGTCCTGGTCTCCAGGCTGGTAACTCTTGTGCTGCTTTTGCTCGGTACGGGCACCGCCATGCTCATGGAGACCATCAAGGGCGGCTGGGAGCTGTTTTATGGCATGTCGGCCGGCATTGGCGGGGTTTACATTGCCCGCTGGTTTTGGTGGCGTGTGAACGCCTGGTCCGAGATCGCGGCCTGGTTATCTTCGGCCCTGGTTTATTCCACGCTCTACTTTATCAACAGGATCAGCCCGACGGAACTTTACTCCGTTTATGGCTGGCGCCTCATGCTCGTCACCGGTTTTGCAACGGTTTGCTGGTTGACCGCGACCCTGCTCACCTCGCCCGTGTCAGAGGAAAAGCTGGTCGCCTTTTACAAGAAAGTCAAACCCGGCTCGCCGTTTTGGAAACCCATCGCGGCGAAAGCTGCTGACCTGCGGGTGGACAGGCTGGGCTGGTATGACCTGCTGGCCTGGCTGGCCGGGATCGTAGCAGTCTATGCCTTTCTGTTCAGCTTTGGCAAGCTCCTGCTCGGATTCTATCTCGCGGGTATCATCTACTTGCTGGTTGGGATGGTGGCTGGCGTATTCATGTATCGCAGCGTCGCGCGGTAACGCTCTCTCGGCCTGACTCAGCCATTCTGCAAGTGCCGTTTGCTGCAACACGTTTTTTCGGCCGCGTCAATGCAGCTTGAGATTTGAGCCCGGATCCCGCACTCTCTATTGTATGAAAAGGATGAAATAGTCGCAAAGGGAGTGCGAAGGTAAAATGAAATTGAGCCTGTCATTGTTTTGTCTCCTGGCCGCAATTCAGTTTTCAGCGTGCATCTCTGTGCACAGAATCCGTCACCATGCCTCTGTGTCGCCCTATCAGAAATTGAACAAGGTCGCCGCCGGACATAAGGCTGTCATCTATTTCCGCAACAAAACGAAGGCGACGGGTTACAACGTACATGTCGCGACGGATTCCACCTATTGGCAGGTGTCGAAATCAGGAAAACGTCAGGGCGCCCTGACGAGTAACATATCCAGAATCACGGTCATGGAGGCAGGGAAAGGGGCCAGAACCGGATTCCTCGTCTGCATGCTCGTTGGAGCACCAGTTGGTTATGCTTTCGGCCATTCTCTGAGTCAGCTGTTCGATTTCTCCGACACCGGCTCTAAGAGTGAGCACGTCGAGGCGGGAATTAGAATGGGAGCAATCGCCGGCCTCGGAACCGGGCTCTTCCTGGGGCTGCCTGTAGGCGCAGCGACTGGTCAAACAATATTCATATTTCCTGACCCGGTCCAGGCCTCGAATTAGGATTCAAGGCGCGGTTGACTGACCCCAATATTTATTTTCTTGCTGCTCGACGCGCGGACGCAACGTACGCGGGCGGGCAAAAAGTCCCTGGCACTTTCAAAGTGCCAGGGACTTCTCGACGCTCTGACTCGCAAA
>JBHHXT010000111.1:0-14748 GCA_046757165.1 bacterium
AGGCAATCAGGTCGACCAGATTGTTTACTTTTTGAGCGAGCGACAGAACATTAACAACACCGAAGCGATATTAACCGTGCAAATCGAAACGCTCTTGGATACCAAATGCTCGAGATGTCATAATGTTGAGCGGGTATTTGCACAGCGTCGTACCAGGGAGGAATGGCGGAGATTGGTGACCAGGATGAGCAATCGTCACCGCAGTTGGATCAATGACACCGAAGCAAAGGTCATCGGTGATTATCTTTCAAAGGTTTACGGGATAAAAGAGCAGACACAAATCAGGCTGGCCGCACTGGTCATACCGCCGATTCGGCGAGAAGTTGATTTTGCACCTTTGTTTGACAAATTAGGGTGCGTCTTTTGTCACGGAGAAGAGGGTTACGGCGACTCACCCGGGACTCCGGATTGGACGGATCCCGAATGGCAGGAGGATAAGAGCGATGAAGACTTGATACAATCCATTACTGACGGCGTCGACATTCAAATGCCGAGTTTCAAGAATAAACTAACGAAGAACGAAATAATAGCAGCGGTAAGATTTGTTCGTAGCTTCAAGGGCAAAGAATGAACCTGCACCGGACACGCCGGAAATCCCAACAGTCTGGGCTTGCCCAAAAATGACAGAATTTGACTTGTCAGATACAAAAAATTAGATCGCAATCAGTCCGTTTGGGAAAATAGACAAGAATGGAGAAAAAAATGATCGGCGTCGTCGGCGGCGTCGGCCCGTACGCCGGACTCGATCTCATGCGCAAGATTTTCGACCAGACGCGCGCCGTGTCTGACCAGGACCACCTTCCGGTCGCCATGCTCTCCGTGCCGCACCGCATCGCTGACCGGACCGCTTATGTGCTTGGCGAGACCGAAACCAACCCTGGCCTGGCGATCGCCGAAATCGTGGCCCGGTTGGCGACCCTGGGTGCTGAGGTCATCGGGATTCCCTGCAATACGGCCCACGTGCCCGCGATTTTTGACTGCATCCGGGCGGGGGTTGAACCCCTCTCCGGCATGATTCTGCTGCACATGATCGAGGAGGTGGCGTCATACCTCGGGCAGGCCCATCCCGGCGCCAGGCGCGTCGGTGTCATCTCCACAACCGGCACGTTCAAAACGAAGCTCTATCCGGAATTGATGTCAAAGCAAGGCATTGAGGTCATACAAGTCCCGGAGGAGGTGCAGGCCCGGAACGTTCAGCCAGCCATCTATGATTCTGAATACGGCATCAAAGTCAACGCCAGCCCGGTGTCGACTTGGGCGACTGAGAAGTTGAGAAAGGCTGTGGATTATTTGGTGCAACAGGGGGCAGAAGCGATCATTCTTGGCTGCACGGAGCTGCCCCTGGCAATTCCAGACAGAGAAATGAAGGGAGTCCCGGTGGTTGATCCTGCGTGGGTTCTGGCCAGGGCACTCATCCGTCACGCCGCGCCGTCTGCACTCCAGGAAGAGCCATGACATCGCGCAATGCTCTAATCAAAGCGTCTAATTTTTTTCGCAGACTTCGCTGCGAAGAAAGTCATTTAGCGCTTCGCGCTGTCATTTTCCCTGTGGGCGTCATTGAGCAACCACTGACCCAATGACGCCCACAGGGAAAAGTCCTACAGCCTAAAAGCCTACAGCCTATCGGCCTGTCTAGTTACTTTTCTTCTTGAAAAACCCCTCGAGCTTGTCTTTTGCCTTCTCCAGTCCTTTCTTCTTTTTCTGGTTTATTCGTGCTTCAACTTCCTTCTTTTTCGCCTCCAAAGCCGCGAGCTGGTCATCGACGGCTTGGCCGAGCTTGTCCATTTCAGCCGTGATCGTCGCCTTGTTGGCAGACACGAACTTCAGGGCTTCTTGCTTCCTGGGCGCCACGACCTGGTCGATTCTCTTGCGAATCTCGGCACGCGTCTGAGCCACGGACCGACCGACGAGGGCCTTGATCCTGTGCGCCAAAATATCATCGACATTTGAGCGAATTTCCAGGTGCAAGTCACCGGTCGGGCCAACGATGGCGGCCGTCAACCTCAGGCGGTCGATTGCAGCGAAGACTTCCCGGGTCACTCTTGAAATCGCATCGTCGTTGGCCGCGCCGGGGTCAAATGTGAAGGTCACCGGACTGGCGGTGAATGTGGTCTTGAATTCCAGGTTCTGACCGATGAGCTCGAAGGCCACTGCGATGTTGCCGCTTGCCGCGACGATGGCTGAGGGCAAAAACGGTCTGCGCGGCAAATCGATCGTCCCGAAGCGAACCCCTGAGGCTTGAATTTGAAAGCGCTCCTCGGGCACATCGCGCGTGTGGTCGATGGCGCCGGTAATCTCGTATGCGTTGGCATTCGGCAGACGGGCCTCGAGCGAGAAGGTGAGCGGTTTGCCATACAGGCGTGGCTGGGAGGTCACTGCCGTAACCTCGCCGCTCAGGCGCAGAACCTGGCTGGTGTCCTCCTGGTTGGTGGCGGCGCTCAACAGAAGCCGTTCCATCAGGAACTCCGGCTGGCTGTTCAGAATGGCAAAGTGAATGTCCTGGCCTTTGAAACGCGGCGGTTTTTCCACTTTGGTGCTGCTGAAAAACTGCTGCGCCACCGGCATGTATTTTCTGCCGAGCTCGATGGTTTCGAGCAGCTCGATGGTCGGCAAGACGACCATTTCACCAAACAGCATCTTGCCGACACTCTGCGCGCTGAACTCACCGATGTTCGCTTTCGCCTTCACCGCGTTGAAGTCCTCCTGCACCCAGTTGTCGATCTGCGCGAACGAAGAGGTCACGTGCTGCAAATCGGTGCGGGCGGCCTGCTTCTTCGCGGCGATATCTTTCTCGAGCGTTTTCAGGGTCTCGATGACTTTCTTGGCTCTGGCCAAAGTTGTCACCAGCTCTTCCAGGTTCGAAATTTCTCTTGGTTTGATCTCCTTGACCTGCTGCTCGAGTTCGTCAAACCGATGCTGCGGCCGGTATTCCGCCACGGTTTTGTGCCATTTCTGGAAGGTTACCTCTGCCGTCTCCCTGGCCACTTCGATTTTGTGCACCGTTTGGAGGTCGAAGGCTGCCATCAAGCTATCCACGTTGGCTTTCTTTTTTAGAATGCCCAGGTTGAGGACCGGCGTCTGTGCGACCTTCGTTTTCAAGTTATCGGCGGCTTCGCTCGCCCAGCCGGGCTCTTCTTCTTGCTGGATTTCGATCTTGCCATCGCTCTGCCTTCTGGTGCCGATGCGGATATCTTCGACGGCCACTTCGTTGATGACGATTTTCTTGCGCGTCAGCGGCGCGAGTTCCATGTCGAAAGACAACCGTCCGATTTCAAACAGGTTGTTCCAGGTCTTGTTCGGGTTGGTGACCTGCAGCCGGTCAAGAGAAACGGACAGACCCAGCAAACTAAACCGGAAGTTGTCGATTTCTACTTTCGCGCCGACGATGGATTCCCCTACCCCCTCGAGCTGATTCTCGAGAAAGGCGTCACCAAAAAGGTAGGCTGCAGCCCAGAAAAGCGCCACGATGACCAACACGATAACCAATCCTTTGGATCTCATCATTTCCACTCCAGGTCTTTAATTCTGACATACCACCTGTAGAGCGCGCTGCCTCTGATCGCTTTGACAATTCTGGAGTTTTCGAGCTTTTTGCCCCAGGTTTGCCGATAGAGCATGATTCCCTTCCGGGAGCCGACATAGACGGGAAAGGTGAGCGCCAGCGCCACCAGCAGGCTGCCCATGACCACGGTGTTGTTGAAGCGCGTGTATGGTGCGATGGGCCAGTTGTAGAGTGCCGTCCACACCGGTTTGATGTTCTCGATCTGGGCGAGAACGTAATAGCCAAGCGCATGGTAAAGCGGATCAAAAACGGTGGTTACGAAACTGAATAGAAAAATGGCAAAAAAGACCGAAGCCAGGTTGACTCTCGTCAACACAGCGATGATCAGCAGAATCATATTTTGCAGGGTCCAGAACGGTGTGAGCCCGACCACAAACCCCATGGTAAACCCGGCCGCAATGAGCGAGGGCGATTCGCCAGCGTGTAAGACTTTGATGAATTTGCTGATAAACTTCAGCAGGAACATGTGAGAACTCCTCTCTTATGCGATTTTCGTCCTGTGAAGGCAACAGCGAAAATATACGGAAAATCGTCCGCGATTGTCAAAGGGTTTTTGGTGTCTGTACTTTCAGGCATAAAAGGGTTGACTTGCGGCGGGCTGTGCATTATATTCGTGTTAAGCGGCTGTGCAAAACTAATAGGGCAATTCTTCCGGTAACATCGTGTTCTGACGTAACGGTGTCTTTGTAAGTCTGAGTTAATCAAAGGATAAGCCTTAGAGCCAAACACGGTCACAGACCGTGTTGGATCATTTCTGGACCTTTGTTGCAGTTTACTCTTTCAAGACAGTCTGGAAGCCGAGTTTCCCCGTAAGCTTTGGTTTGCAGGATGATTTCGGTGGGTCTCGGTGGCTTCAGAGATGTTCGGTGGGAAAGGGGTTTTAAAAGCGCATTTGTAAGAGGAGGGCTAACCATGAGTTCTCTAAACAAGCTACTGTGCAAGGCTTTGTGTTTTACCCTGGCTCTGGCCGCCTGCCGATCAGGCAGCGACAAAGAATCTGCAAATGGCCATACGCCGAACGACAAAGCCATCACCTGGGTGGAGGGACCGGCCGGCAAGCTGTGCACCTACACCGTTGGCTCGGGCAGCGTGCCCATCGTCTTCGTCCATTCACTTGCCGGCGAGTGGCAGCAGTGGCTTCACCAGCTCTACCATCTCGGTGAGGACAGACAAACGATTGCCTTCGACATGCGCGGGCATGGCAGGTCTGTGCGCGGCACAGAGCTGGCCTACGACCACGAAGGCATGGTCGCTGACCTTGCAGCTTTGGTCGAACATTTTGGTTTGAAGAGATTTGTGCTCGTCGGCCACAGCTTTGGCGGCAGTGTCTGTGCAGCCTACGCCGGCGCCCACCCGGATCAGGTCGCCGGCCTGCTGTTTGTGGATACAGCGGGAGACCAGCGGCAGGCGCCGAAAGAGCAAGTGCAGCAATTCATCGCACAGGTCGAGTCGGAAAAGTACCCAGACGTCATGCTGACTTACTGGAACCAGCTTCTGGTCCACTCCCAGGAGGAGGTCAAGAAAAGAGTCATTTCCGCCATGCAAGCGACACAGAAAGAGGCCATCACCGGCGCGGTCAAAAGCATGCAGAAGTTTGACATCGTATCCGCTCTCAACAATTACAGCGGTCCCATGCTGGCAATCATCAGCGATTTGAACCAGCAGCCGTACTCTCTGCATCATGTCGTGCCCAATTTGCCCCATAAAATGATGAGCGGCACCGGGCACTGGCTGCAAATGGACCGGCCGGAAGAGTTCAATGAGATGATGGATGCATTCTTGTTGAAAATCGAGAAGCAATAATCCTCGATTATGTCTAAAGCAAGTATCCTGGTTGTTGACGACGAAAAGAATATCCGCCGCTCCGTGGACATGATTTGCGCCGGGGAGGGCTACGGAGTCAAAACGGCAGCGGACGCCGAGGAAGCGCTGAAAATCCTGGACCGTCATCCGGTTGACCTGGTTCTGCTCGATGTGGTCATGCCTGGCATTGATGGCCTGGCCTTGTTGAAAAAAATAAAGGCGGAAAAACCGGAAACAGCAGTGGTGATGATCTCCGGCAACGCCACCGTTCAAAATGCGGTGACCGCTACCAAAGAGGGTGCCTACGACTTTATCGAGAAGCCGCTCAGCAAAGAGAAGCTGCTCATTTCCATCAAGAATGCGCTACAAAATCGCACCCTGCAGCGCGAGAATCTGGCGCTGCGCCAGCAGATTCGTGGCAGCTATGAGATGGTGGGCGAGAGCCGCGCCATGAAAGAGATTCTGGACCAGATTGCCAAAGTCGCGCCCACGCCGGGTCGAGTGCTCATTACCGGCGAGAGCGGCACGGGCAAGGAGCTGATTGCGCGCGCCATCCACCAGAACAGTCCGCGCAAGAAGGGGCCGTTTATCAAAGTCAACTGCGCAGCCATTCCGGAAGAGCTGATCGAAAGTGAGCTCTTTGGCAGCGTGAAGGGCGCCTTTACCGGCGCCACCGAAAACCGCGACGGCAAGTTCAGCCTGGCCCACGGCGGGACCATCTTCCTGGACGAGATCGGCGACATGAGTCTAAAAGTGCAGTCCAAAGTCCTGCGCGTCCTGCAGGAAGGGGAATTCGAAAAGGTCGGCGGCAGTAAGACCATCCAAGTCGATGTGCGCGTGCTGGCCGCAACCAACAAAGACCTGGAACAGGAGGCGAAACAGGGCCGGTTCCGCGACGACCTGTACTTTCGCCTGAACGTCATCCCCATTGTTTCGCCTCCCCTGCGACGACGAAAAGAGGATATCCCGATCCTGGTGCAGCACTTCATCGCAACGTTCAGCAGAGAGAATGGCTACCCGGCCAGGCAGCTCAGCCATGAGGCAATGCAAGCTTTGCAAGCTTACGGCTGGCCGGGAAATATCCGCGAGCTCAGAAACATCGTGGAACGGTTCATGATCATGTGCCCTTCCGAAGTCGTGAACCTCACCGACCTGCCAGCGCACATCCAAACCCCCACTTCCAGGACGCCCTTCAACCTGGAATCCGGCATGACCCTGAAAGAAGTGCGGGAAAACGTCGAGCGCACTTTCATTGTCCAGACTCTGAAAAGGAACAAATGGAACATCAGCCAGGCGGCAAAGGAGATGGACGTGGACCGGACAAACTTGCATAAGAAGATCAAGGTTTATGGGTTGTCGGAGAGGGAGGGGTGAGTTTGTGCTTTTTGCTGTTGGCTGTTAGCTTTGTGACAAAGGCTGATAGCCAAAGGCCAACAGCCACTGTCAGGACTTTTCTTGCCGATGGGATAATAACTCCCGAATTTTTGCCCCTAAAGATTCCCGCGTATAAGGCTTTTGCAGGACTGCGATAGACCTCGGTTCAGTTTCAAGTCCAAAATCTGCAAGTTTTGCATGAACGTCGTATCCCGTCACAAAGAGGACCGGAAGATTGGGCCTGGAAACAGTCATTTTTTTGTAGATATCGGGCCCGCTTTCTTTGGGCATCACAACGTCGAGAATCACCAAATCGATGTTGTTCTTTTCAGACTGAAATAGGTTCATCGCTTCTTCTCCATCCCGTGCGGTCAAGACTTTGTAGCCCAGGTAGTTCAGAATCCGAACAGTTACACCTAAGACAACGGCTTCATCTTCCACCAGCAGGAGCGTCTCGCCACGGCCCCGCGTCACATGTGCTGGCTCTGGTTTATCTTCGGTCGCCTTTGTACGCTTTACGGCAGGGAAAAAAATCTCAACAGTTGTACCTTCGCCCGGCCTGCTGTCGACCTCAATATTCCCACCGTGCTGCTCGACGATGCCATGGACCACCGCCAATCCAAGACCGGTGCCCTTGCCAACTTCTTTGGTGGTGTAAAAAGGGTCGAATATGTGCGCCAGGTTCTCCTTCTCGATGCCGGTTCCGGTATCTGCGACAACGATCTGAACATACTTCCTGGCTGTTTGGCGATCTTTCGGTTCGTCCAGTAAAGCCGTCCTTTTCACATTGCGGGTTTTCAGCATCAGTTTGCCGCCTTTGGGCATGGCGTCGCGCGCGTTGGCAAAAAGGTTCATCAAAACCTGCTGCACCTGGCCCGGGTCGGCGTACACGGGCGCGAGCTTGCGGGCAAACTCGACCCTGAGCTCGATATCTTCCCCCAGAATGCGCCGCAGCATTTTCAGCAGGTCCTCGATGGTTCGATTCAGGTTCAGGATCTTCTTCTTCAGCACCTGGCGCCGGCTGAAGCTCAACAGTTGATTTGTGAGGTCGCTGGCCCGATTGGCCGCTTCTTTGATTGCGATAAAATGCTCATAGCCCGGAGCGTCCGGCCGTAAATCCTCTAAGCCAAATTCTGCGTTGCCGAGAATGGTGGTCAGGAGATTGTTGAAATCGTGCGCCACGCCGCCGGCCAGCGTGCCGATGGTCTCCATCTTCTGCGCTTGCAGGAGCTGTTCCTGTAATTGTTTGCGTTCTGTTGTGTCTTCCTTGACTGCGACAAAATGGGTAATGACGCCCTGTTCATTCTTGATAGGAGAAATGGAGAAAAATTCCCAGTAGAGCTCGCCGTTCTTTTTCTTATTCTGAAATTCACCCCGCCACTCTTTACCGGCCGTGATGGTCAGCCACAACCGTTGGTATTCTGCCGGCGATGTCTCCCCGGACTGCAAAATACGCGGATTCTTACCCAGGACTTCTTCCCGAGTATAGCCCGTGACTTCTGTGAACTTGGGATTGACATATTCAATATTTCCTCGGGCATCGGTAATCATGATCGTCGCCGGACTTTGTTCCACAGCGTGCGAGAACTTGCGCAACGCCTCCTCAGTGCGCTTGCGCTCGGTGACTTCCGTTGTCAGCTCCAACATTTTCTGTTCCAGCTTGTTCACCAGCCGCTCGCTGTAGAGCTTGAAGACTTCCTCTCTTTTCATGACCGGGCGTTTCTGAGGCTCGATCTTGCCCTTTCCCACATGCTCGATCACTCCCTCCACCATCTTAGTGAACTCATCTGGATCGGTAGGTTTGCGAATGAATTTGTCTGCCCCTAACTTCATGGCCAACTTTTCGTCTGCCTCGTCTGTATAGGTCGCCGTGTAAAAGACAAACAGGATATCTTTGAACTTGTCGTCCGCTCTCACCTGTTTACAAAGCTCAAACCCATCCATGGCCGGCATGAGAATATCTGAAATAATCATCTTGACTCCATCGGCGCGGAGTTTTTTCAGGGCTTCCTTGCCGTTTAGTGCTTGTATGACCTGGTAGCCGCTTTTTTTCAGCAAGACATCCAGGAGGTAGAGGTCCTCTTTCTTGTCATCTACAATCAGGATGTTCATTTTCCTTTCTCCTCATAACTGGCGCCGCCGGATCCTCCCGGCTCAACAATAACACAATAACACAATGGAGCAATGGAGCAATAGAACAATAGAACAATGAATCTCCTTCCTGCCCCGACCTCATAAATACTTCTCGATCTCTTCCATGAAAGTCTCGGGATCGATAGGCTTTTCGATGTAGCCCGTGCATCCCGCTGCCAGGGCTTTCTCCTTGTCGCCGACCATGGCATAGGAGGTGAGAGCAACGATGGGAATCCCACCATCTGCCTTTGATGATCTGATCCTCTTTACAGCCTCCAGACCGTTGATATCCGGGAGCTGAATATCCATGATGATGAGATCCGGCTTCTCCTTGACCGCTAATTTCACCGCCCTGGCGCCACTTCTGGCCTCGATGACCTGAAAGCCGTTTTTTTCCAGAATGAACCGGATCAAATAGAGGTTGGCCTCGTCGTCCTCAACAAGCAGAATCTTTTTCATTTGTCTTTTCCTGTGCCGTAAATGTCGAACAATCGAACCGGGAATGATGGCAGTCGAAACTCGACGTTCAATATTCATTCCGGTTGTTTCGTTTAGTGTCGATCCGGAAAGTCTCTAATCTGTCATTCCCGCACGGTTTTGGCGTGAAACGCGGGGCATGACAAAGAACTGCCTGTGTTGTCATTCTGAGCGCGAACTCCCGAATGCTGCACCCAGGCAAAGGTTCGGGGCGCGAAGAATCTTTGGTCATCTCTGCCTGTTGAGGAGATTCTTCGCACAGAAACGCCGGGCTTGAAAAGCGACGAATTGGAGTTTGTGCTCAGAATGACATGAGCTTCTTAGTTTTCGGTCAATCACTAGCTTAGCTAGCTTCCGCTTTCGATCTTGCTTGTATTTCGCATGACAGTTTGATGCTTCGCGGCCTCGAGCTTTAAGGGCAGAGAAAACGTGAACTCACTCCCTTTGCCATAATGACTCGTTGCAGATATTTCCCCGGCAAGAAGCGCAACCAGCTTCTTGCAGAGATAAAGCCCCAACCCGGTGCCTTCATATCTCTTGGTCAGAGAGAGGTCAATTTGCTGAAAGGGCTTGAAGAGCTTATTCATGTTTGCCTTTTTGATGCCTATGCCGGTATCCTTCACGGACGCCTGCATCATTCCAGGTGATGACAGTCCTGCACTTATCTTGATGCTCCCACGCTCGGTGAACTTGACTCCATTGCTCACCAGGTTCATCAGAACCTGCTTGACCCGTCTTTTGTCGCTGACAAGGGTGATCTCTTCAGGGACATCCACGAAAAGTTTCAAGCCTTTTTTATCTACCGCGGGCGAAAAGGTTTCGACTACCTCTCGCACGACCTCATGGAGACGGAATTTCTGCAAGGAGATCTCCACCTCTCCGGACTCTATTTTGGAGACGTCCAGCAGGTCATTGATCAGACTGAGAAGATGATTGGCGCCGCTCTTGACCATGGTGAGCTGTTTTTTCTGCTCGGCATTGATCTTGCCGGCCATGCCCTGTAAGATGATGCCCGTGAAACCGATGATGGAATTGAGCGGCGTGCGCAGCTCGTGGCTCATACTGGCGAGAAATATGGACTTGAGGCGGTCCGCTTCCTGCAGGCGCTCGTTGGCCAATTTCAACTCTGCCGTGCGTTCTGCCACGCGTTCCTCCAGCTCCTTGGCGTGCCGCCTCACCTGTTCGTACAGCAGGGCGTTTTGCAGGCCAGTGGCGACGTCGTTAGAAAGAGTCTCCAAAAAATCGGCCTGCTGGCCAAAGTCACGCTCCACTTTTGAAGCCAGCCCGAGCACGCCGAGTATTGTGTCGCCGCTGCGCAAGGGCAAGGCAGCAAAGGAGCGCACCCCCGCCTTTTTACATTCTTCCCAGGTGCAGCGCGGATCCGCATGAATGTTTTCCGAATACATCGGCTTGCCATTTTTAGCAGCCAGTCCACACAGACACTCGCCTACACGGTGGATGGGCGTCTGTTTGTGTTTTATTTTTGCGTTGCTCGGGCCAGCGCCCTGCAGGACAAGCTTCTCGCCCTTTTTCAGGAAGATCAGCACCAGGTCCGGGGCGATCGCGGTGGCGATACCCTCGATAGCTGCTTGCACGACCCTGTCCAAAGGCAGGTTGGCGCTCACGTGCCGGCTCAGGGTGTTGAGGGAGTTGAGTTCCTGTACGCGTTGCTTCAGCACCGCCTCTGCCTGTTTGCGCCCGGTGATATCGCGCACAGCGATCGCCCGCACCCGGCGTCCCAGGTAGACGATGTTTCTGGCGCAAATCTCGCCATAAAACGTCTTCCCGTCTCTTCTCAGGCAAAGCGCTTCGTACGGCGTCGATTTGCCGGCGCGAATGTTCTGCATCACATCTTCACGCGATTCCACCGCCGTGAAGTCGAGTACGGACCTCCCAACAGCTTCGGCGCGGGGGCAAAGAAACATGGTCTCAGCAGATGGATTCGTATCCAGTATCTTGCCGTGCTCGTGAATGATAATGGCTTCAACCGTCGCTTCAAACAGACTGCGATATCGTTCTTCGCTTTCCCGCAGCGCCGCCTCCGAACCCTTGCCGAGTCTCGCGTGCCGTTGTCGAAAAGCCAATCCGTAGGCCGTAAGCACTTCTGTCATGGGCGTTGAGACGATGCGAACGACCTCCAGCGGTTCGATATCCGGAAAGGCTGGCGCCAGGTCCTCAATTGCTTTTTCATGCAGCTCGCCGAACTCTTCTGGGGGGACATCCGCCAATCCCAGCTCACGTCCCAATTCCGCCGCCTCGGCCAAATGTTTCTGCTGCGGTTGGGCGACATAGCGGGTCAGGAGCTGATAGTATCTTTCCTGCAGGGAGTGTTTCATCTTATCGAAAGCGGGTTCAGGTGTTCAGAATTAGTTGGTTTAGGGTGTTCACGCTTTAGAGCCTGTGTGAAAACATGATAAAACAAGCCTCTGGCTTGTTTAAGAAGGTCTATGATTTAAGCTAAGTTCTTGTTTTCTTTGCAATCCATTCTCGCAAGCAAGATGCTTGCGTTACATTTTCACACAGGCTCTTTAGCGTGTTTTCCCCCACCCCGGCAAGCTGAAGCTTGTACACCGATCCCCCCGGTCAGGAACAGCTCAGTTTAGGAAAAGACCTTTTGGGTTCCGGCTCGTCCGGCTTAGATTTTACTCAAAAAGAATCAAATGATAAAAAGGCACGCTGGCTTCCTTAGACTTTGACCGGCAGTGGGATGCTGGATGTGATTGGTATTCCGTCTCTGGGGGATGTATGGCTAAAAGGAGAATCAGTTTGAAATTCTTTGAACGCGTCTTCGGAATGATGGCAGTTCGAGCGTCGCGAACAGTTGAATCACCCCTCCATAATCCGGGACAGCTTGATTGGAAGGGCATGGGGCCGCCGGTCAGACTTCAGTCCTTATTTGCCAGTCCAGTCCGGGAGAAGGGCCTCTTCTCCTGGTATATGCTCGCTTGAATGCTGTTGTAGTTGATTCGACCTCCTCATGAATAAATTTCAAATAATTCCAAAGAAAAGAATAACACAACTTATTCACAAATGCAAGCATAACTTACTCGCAAATGAATGTCCCAGCTTATGGGGAAAGTTAATTTAAGCCTGGTCCAACATCCCGCCTTTGCGGGACAACCGTGTTTTAGGTACAAATTCGACGGTATACACAGTTGCAAACTGTGTAGGATCACTATTTCGCCATTCTTGAATTATCATAAGAATATCCAGTACGTCCGGGACTAATCGACATAGGTGTCAAAATTACTCACCTTCCAGACGCCGTCGAGTCTCACCGTTGTCAGCACGATTTCGCGTTTGATGTCAGCGCCCTCAGGACTTTCAATGGTGACGTCGTAGAACAGGGTGAGAGAGTTTTCATCTCGCTGCTGCGTCTTGACCAGCTCGTAGTCCAGAAAAGGCTTGTGCTGCGCCAAATCCAGGTTGGGCGTCATGCGCACGCTTTGGGTCAGCTCGATTTCCTCTTCGAGTTTGTCTTGCGCCAGGCCGGTACTGAGCTCGAGCGCACTGCGCTGGTTGAGCTCGATGAAGTAGCGGAACAGGAATTCATTGGCCACGCCTTGCGCAGAATTGTCGTGGCCACATGCCGACAGAAGTCCAAGCGTCACAAGAATGGTGGATAACAGCGGATAGTTTGGCTTCAAGTGCCTCATTTTCTCAACCCTCCGAATTGATCTCGAGATCCTCCCCTCGCGGGTGCCAGTTCCAAACCGGCTCCTTGCCGCTCAGTTCCGGCAAATAGTGGCCGTCAACTTTGTCAGGGCGCACGTACTTGACGAGAAAATCGACGCCCCAACGCCGTTCACTGCCTTTCCCCGGGTGGATGAGCTGGTTGCGCTCGACGCGCCAGACCGCGCCCTCGGCTGCGTCCAGGGCGCCGTGAAAACCGGTGGTGTTCAAAAGCTGCATGGCTCTCTCTATCGACAGCGGGTCGCCACGATGCAGCACTTTCGGCGTCACGAACTTCCCGCGTCGGATGCGCTCGCAGAACGGGTCATAGGGCATGCGCTCGGTCTTCAGCATGAGATCAAAGGCCACAAACGGCTCGTGCGGCAAATTGTAACGTGTGCCGTGTGCTTGCATGAGCCACTCGCCGCACAACCGCTCACCCTCTTCCAGGACGGCCAGAAAGCGCTCCTGGTTGGCGTACACCCATGCCGAAAAATGATGGTGCTGCTCGAACGGCGAGGTGCTCGCCAGGTAGCCGGCGCGGGTCAGCGGACAGATTACGCCGTCGATGCGGGCCACCCCGACATTGGAGCCATCCAATTTTTCCTGCACAATAATGTCATCATGCCGGTCGCGAACCTTCTCGGTGGCGATGCGAGCCTGCCCCTCGTGACAGGTATGGTCTCCCGCTCCGATACGGCTGCCGGGAAGGTGGGGGATGTGGCCGTAACTTTTGCGACCCAGAGGTTTTCTTGCTTGTGTCATGATCTTCTTATCGACGCCAGCAATTCCTTGATTACGAAAAAATATGGACAAAAGCAACTGCACAAATGAAAATGGGCGGTCAACTCTTGAACTTCAAAGAGAGAGCTTCTCACTGGAGATTGTGTAAAATGCTGGCAGGTCCCACCCTGACCTGTCCCGGGAGTGGCACTTTGCGCCCTGCGGGCACGCCGTGCAATGGTCCGACACCGTTTGCAACGGTTTTTTGTAAGTCCTGATTAATCAACGGATAAACGGCTTCATCAAAACACGGTCACAGACCGTGTTGGATCATTGCTGGCAAATTGACAATTGAACCATGTTGTCAGCGCATTCCCCAAAGGGGGAAAATTTGCCACTCGTAGCCGCCACCCCTTGTGGGTGGCTGTTATCTCCCCGCATGGTGGTTCATCTGGATATTCCTGGCAAGCAAGGCAAAGCCCATATGCCCCACACGGGGGCATGGCTACAGAATCGGGGTGATTGGCCATTCGTAAGGGCGAAGTGCAGCGAAAGATATGAGCAACGATAAGTCCCGGGAGGGGAACTTTGCGCCGAGCGGGCATGCCGTGAAATGATGCAGCACCGTTTGTGACGGTGTCTTTGTAAGCCAAGATTAATCAAAGGATAGACGGGTTCATCAAAAGGGGTTGTCCAAAAAGCATGCAAAATATTGCATAGGTCGACAAATGATGGGCTACTCCTCGTTCAAAGCTCACACGATTACACCGTAATGTAGCTGGTAAATCTCCTCCCCGGAGGAGACAGAAAATGAACTTGTTCATTTTCAGAGGTGGGTTTGACTGGTACTGGTTTTGCGCGTTTTCTTGTGATTTCAACTCAGAGATAGTGGAGATGCTGATGGGAATCTTGCTTTGAACTCCTGACCTGGCTAAAGCGGCAGGCGATGTTGACCCACCCCTGGTTCAGACTCTGAACGAGTCTGAACCTGTCCCCTCCAAGGA
>JBHHXT010000112.1:0-14728 GCA_046757165.1 bacterium
CGCCACCGCCAGGTGGGGGAGACGTGACGGTATCGATGAAGGACAACTTTTTTTCTCCGCGATCTGTTGGGGTGCAGCCCGGGGCAACCATCACCTGGGAGAATGCCGGCAAGAAAAAACATACTTCTACTAGCGATAGTGGCATCTGGGACTCCGGGGATGTCAACGCCGGGCAGTCCTATAGCTGGACGGTTCCCACGAACGCAGCGGACGGTAGCAGCTTTCCTTACTATTGCGTGTTCCACGGCGACCGGGGGGGCCAAGGTATGGCCGGCGTGATCAACGTGGGCGCGAATCCTCCCCCTCCGAGCGCTGGTGATACGGTTATCGTGACGACACCCGGCTCGACTTTCAGTCCGGAACGCGTTGAGATCAAGCCGGGGGACACGGTGGTGTGGGAATTTTCTGGTACCACGCATAATGTCACCTTCAAAGATGAAGATGAGACGCCACCAGATGGGGACATCCCCGACTCGCCCCCGGGCGCCAGCGTGTCCCGGACGTTCCCGGATGAAGGCGACTACGACTACGAATGCACCTTGCACGACGGCCAGAAGGGACGAATCCGGGTGCGGGCTGATTTAGGACGTCCTTGAGGAAACGCGAAGAATAAATTTCTAATTTATCGAAATTGGCAGGAGGGATTATGAGGTGTCAAAGAATCCATTTTTCTGGCTGGGGAGCGAGTATTGTGATACTCCTCTTCCAGATGCTGCCTGCGACTCTTCACAGTCAGGCAGCCGACGGGAAGACACTTGCAAGCGTGGAACGGGCATTCGCTGCCTCCCGCGGTGAGCGGATTTACACGCGAGCATGCGTTCCCTGTCACGGCGTCAAGGGGGATGGCAAGGGACCGTTTTCCACGCCCCTATCTCCTAAACCCCGTGATTTCACCTCCGGAAAGTTCAAGTTTCGCACGACCCTGGCCCGGTCGCTGCCCAGTGACCAGGATGTCTTCAAAACCATCTCGGAAGGCGTTCCCGGCACGTTTATGCCCGCCTGGGAGGATCTTCTTTCAGAAAGAGACAGGATGGACCTGGTGCAGTACATCAAAACCTTCTCAAAGAGATTCAGTGACCCCCGGCTTTCTGTTGAACCCATAAATGTGTCGAATGCTGTCCCGCCCTCGGAGGTGAGCATTGCCCGGGGCCGGGAAGTGTATGAAAAGATCGAATGCATAAAATGTCACGGCAATCAGGGCCGGGGGAATGGCCCGTCTGCAAAGGACTTGGAGGATGACTGGGGCTATGCTTTGCGGCCTCCTGATCTGACCAGGAGCTGGACATTCAAAGGGGGCACCGCGAGAGAAGACATTTACTGCCGATTCATGAGCGGCCTGTCCGGCACGCCCATGCCCTCTGTCGCCGAGAGTTTCGTGCTTGATGAGGAAGTCGAAGAAATACAAATCAAGATCGAGGATGGCGAGGAGGTCACCCCTGAGGAGCGGCAGAAGTATGATGAGGCGATGGAAGAGATACGGCAGAGCATTTGGCATCTTACCAATTATGTCAAATCTCTTTCAAGAAAGCCAGGACTATTCTACCAGTTGTTTGTTGAAGATACCGAAGTAACAAAGGCAAGGAGTGTGAAAAAATGAAGGTAAAGAAACTTCAAAACCTATTGCTGGTTGCGGGGCTCGGTATCGTCTGTATCAGCACCTGGACGTCCTGCCGGGGAGATGGCACCGGGTTGACCGCAAGCGGCGAGCTGGAGGGGGTGTCCGGTTTTGCAGCTCAAATTCAACCTATCTTTGACACCAACTGCATTCGGTGTCATGCTCCGGGAGGATTTGGGTTCTTACAAACAGGTGGCAGCGAAAACAACGGTTTGGATTTGACGCGTGGCACCTCTCATTCAAGTTTGGTGAACCAACCAACTTTTGAAGCACCGGATGTGGAGCCCAAAATGAGAGTTGAGCCCGGCGATGCAGAGGGCAGTTATGTTTATCAAAAAATTGTGTCCGCCACGCCGAAATTCGGCCGGCGCATGCCTTTTGATGGCCCGCCATTTCTGTCAGCAAGCGAAACTGAATTGATTCGGGCCTGGATTGAGCAGGGCGCACCCAATAACTAGGAGGAATGGACATGTTGAATAAAAGATCAGCCTGGCTCTTGAGTCTCCTGTTTGTGATTGGGGAGTTTTTCGCGTTCAATAGCTCGCCGGCTCATGCCGAACCGTATCTCGCCATGCGTACGGGATTCAAGTGCTCGCAATGCCATGTCAACCGCACTGGTGGTGGCAAACGAACCGACTTTGGGGTCATCTATTCACAAACCAATCTCTATATGAAATTCCTTCGGCCTGCAGGCGGCTCCGGCTTTTTTTCCGGCAAATTGAATGAGGTCATCTCTGTGGGCGCCAACTTTCGCGCCGATGACGTTTCCCGTTTCGGATACAAGAGCGCTCTCGGCGAGAAGGCAGATTTTACGAATAACTCCAGAGTACCGGAAGCCAACATCTATTTTCTCTTCGAGGTTGTTCCGGAGGTCCTGAGTATTTACGCGGACCAAACGTTAGCGCCGGGCAGCGGCAACCGCGAATTCTTTGGCGTGATTCAGAATCTGCCGGCGAATTCCTACCTCAAAATAGGGCGGATGCTCGCCCCCTACGGCTTGCGATTGCGCGATGACGATGCATTCATCCGAAATGGAACAGGCTTTACGTACAACAGCCACGATGTCGCTCTCGAGGTGGGCGTGGAACCCGGACCCTTGTCTTTGATTGCGAACGTGACTGAAAATGATCTCGCGCTGGTCGGAGCAACGGTGTTTCGCAGGTTTCGTGTCGGGGGGTCTTTTTCACAGAATATCAGAAACAGCGATGACTATGTGTACGGTGTTTTCGGCGGCGCCAACTTTGGGCGATTCACCCTGCTCGGTGAAGGTGACTTTATCCAAAAACCGGACGTGGACCAGTTCGCCTTCCTGGCTGAGCTGAATTTCTTGCTTCGAAAAGGGCTGAATCTGAAGGCAACTTATGAGTTTTTTGATCGAAATCGCGACGTCTCGAACGACCGCGACGGCCAGGAGCGCATTACGTTTGGCGTGGAACCGTTTATCACACAATTCATGCAACTGGGCATATTTTACCGCATCAATCGCTTTATTCCACAAAACGTGCCCCTGAATCAGGACCAGTTGACCGTGCAGTTCCATGTGTTCCTCTGAGATGACAACGGAGGTGTAGATTCAGGAGGACCGGAATAAGTAGCGTTTACTGCGAAGGATAAGAAATGAAACCAGGAAATCGTTCCCGTTTGTTCGGAAGAACCTTCTCTGAAAGTCGGAGGCGAGCCTCCTCGAGCCGTTGGCTCAGGAGTGTGGGAGTGCTCGCATTTCTTTTGTTTGTGTTCATTCTGGCGGGCGCCCTTTTTGCTCAGCAGCAGCAGGTCGAAACACCCCAGTACCGCGAGTTTCCGCTCGTAGGCAGCCGGACGGCGATGTGGGTGGTCGGGCAGCTCCATCTGATGTTCGCGGCCTTTATTCTCGGCGTGCCGATCTTTGCGGTCATCATCGAATTCGTGGGCGTGCGGTCGAAGGACCCGCGCTACGACCGCATGGCAAAGGAGTTCATCAAGCTTTGCCTGGTCGCTTTTTCCACCACGGCCCTGCTCGGCGTCGCCCTGCTGTTCATGCTGGTCACCCTCTATCCCAAGTTTTTCACCTATATGACCAACATCTTCTCTCCGACTTATCTGGTCTACGTCCTGCTGTTCTTCGGGGAGACCTTCACGTTGTATCTCTATTGGTATACCTGGGACAGGTTGATGAACCACAAATGGGTGCACCTGACCCTGGGGGTTCTGCTCAATCTCTTCGGCACCGCGATCATGTTCGTGGCCAACGCCTGGCTGACGTTTATGACCAGTCCCGCCGGCGTTGACGAAAGCGGCGCTCTGCTGAGCGTCTGGGATGCGGTGACCAATTTCACCTGGATGCCCATCAACATTCACCGCCTGATTGCGAATGTGGCCTTTGGCGGCTCTATCGTGGCGGCGTATTCGGCGGTGCGTTTTATTACGGCCAAGACACACGAGGACAAGGCGCACTACGACTGGATGGGGTATACCGGAAATTTTATCGCCATCAGTGCGCTGATTCCTTTGCCGTTTGCCGGCTATTGGTTGGGAAAGGAAATCTATGAGTTCAACCAGACCATGGGCATCAACATGATGGGCAGCCTCTTCTCCTGGCTTTTCATTATTCAGGCGGCGATGATCGGCGTGCTTTTTCTGGGCATGAATTTCTATCTCTGGTCCGGAATGAACCGAATCAAGGGCGCAGAAAGATATGCCAAATACCGGCCACTGATGTTCGCCATCCTGATCGCTTGTATCGCGGTGTGGGCGACGCCCCGGACCCTGGTGCTCAGCCAGGCGGAGAAAGCGGCCATCGGGGGCGAACACCATCCGCTGGTTGGCGTCTTTGGCGTGATGTCGGCCAAGAACACGGCGGTCAACCTGATTATTTTGACCACATTTCTTGCTTTTCTTTTTTACCGCCGTTCCGGCAAAAGCCCGGTCACCAGATGGGCCAGGAGCGCGAACATCGCGATAGGTGGCATTTTCGGCGCCGCGACGATTGCCGTCATCGCCATTGGCGTGCTGGGATATTACGTGCCCAGCCTGACCCGGGTCAACGTTCTGACCCCGGGGCAGGTGATCATTGTTCTGACGGTTTTGCTCGCGGTCACCATTATCGATGTCATTCTATACCGCCGGGCCTCGGTGTTGGGAGAAGTGCAATGGGGTAAAATGACCAATCGGTCCCAGTATGCCCTCATTCTTTTGGCCGTGACCTTTACCTCTCTGATGGGGCTCATGGGTTACGCGCGTTCAGGGCTGCGCGAAGACTGGCACGTTTTTGGAGTCATGCGGGACACTTCTCCGGGTGCGTTTACCCCCACGCTCGGAGACGCCTCAAATATCATTGCGGCGATTGTGTTTGTCTTCTTTGCCATGATCCTGTTCATCTTTTGGCTGGGATCCGTTGGGGACAAGAAAGATTAGCTCCATTGTTGTATTGCTCTATTGTTTTGTTGTTCTGCTGCTTCATCACGATCCAGCAATAAAACAATAAAACAATGAAACAATGAAACAATGAAACAAAACCAAGAGAATCCATGCAAAGAATCAGTCTAAAAATACTCGCGTTTGTTTTTTTGTTCCTCAGTCTCACTGCGTACGTGATGAGCGCCGAGCCTTTTCTGCTCTCGTGGACGGTCTGGGTTTTTCTGTTGATCTGCATCAATCTGGCGGTCTGGCAGAAGTTGATGCGATTGGCGACCTTTACCATGCTGGTCATTTGGTCGTATGCGGTGCTCGGAAATCTCATTCCCCAGTCCACCTCCGGGCCGTCAGTGGCGTTGGGGGATATTGAGCGGACGCCGGATGAATTTATTGCTGCCGGCGACGCTATTTTTCATGGCAAGGGCAAGTGTGCCACCTGCCATACCATCGGCGGTGGCGCCACGGAGTCACGGTGTCCAGACCTGGCGAATGTCGGGAGCGATGCTGCAAGCCGCAAGCCTGGGATGTCGGCGAAAGAGTATTTCGTGGAATCGCTCTACCTGCCGTCGGTCTATCTCGTCTCAGGCTACGGTAAGATCATGCCGGAGATCTGGAAACCCCCCATCGCGCTCACGCCGCTCGAAATCGAAACCGTCGTCGCCTTCTTGCAAAGCCAGGGCGGCGAGCCGGATTTAACGCCCATTAAGCCGCCGGTGGATATCAGTGCGTTTGAAGAAACCCCGCAGCGCGAGCTAAAAGGCGACCCTGAGGCCGGAAGGTACGTGTTTGTTCAGCATCTCGAATGTATCAAATGCCACCAGGTTGGTGAGGAAGGCGGGCAAGGTGGGGTCGGCCCGGATCTGACAGAGATCGGTGCGCTCAACACGGTGGACTACATCGAGGAGTCGATCCTGGAGCCCAACGCCAACATTGTTTCCGGATATGGTTGGACCATGGTGAGCCTCGCCGATGGCAGGAAATTCAGCGGTACCGTCGTCAAGGAGGACGAGGAGAAAATCACCTTGCTCCTGGACGGCGTCATGGGGGGAAGCGCCGGGGCGGAGCAAGTCGTCGCCAAAGAGGACATCCTGGTCCGCCGCATCCGGAGAATGGAAAATATACTCGGGCAGGGCTACTTCTGGGTTCAGGGCGGTCTGAAAGATGGCACCGCAGTCAGCGGCACAATCATCGAGGAAGACGAAGCCACTCTGACCATCAAAGCCAGCGAGGACCACGTCAAGGTCGCAAAACCAGACATCGACTGGCTCGAGGGAAGAAAGATGCAGGTCACCTCCAAAATGCCCAAGTACGACGAGGTGATCACCATCAAGCAGTTCGAAGATTTGCTGGCCTATTTGGCGAGTTTGAACGGCTCGGCGGCGAACGGGATCGCGGCCGACAACACAACGAATTAGGCGCTGATAAGTTTTTTTCTGTCATTTTTTGGCAAGAAATGAGATTTAAATCCCAAGAAATAAAGATTTCACGCAAAGACGCTAAGGCGCAAAGAGCATCGCAAAGAAAAACCTTTGCGTATTCTTTGCCTCTCTGCGACTTTGCGTGCGCTCTTAATTTTCTTTTCTTGGTTCCGGCTTGTCCGGGTTAAGAAAACTAGTGAGGAAGATCGATGAAAAAACTCTCCAGCTTCACTAAAGGCGTTATTCTGCTCGTGACATGTTTCATTGTTTTCAAATATGTTGTGACGCCGCCGCTGCCGGCGAGTCTGGTCTATCTGTATATGGGGATGGTGCTCATTGCCATCCTGGCCCAGGTTTCGATCGAAGACGAAAAGCTGGAAGAATTTGTGCGACCGCTAAGAGAGGTGCTGGTCAGAGAGGAGAAGGCCAAAGCTCGCACGGTTTTGTTTTCAACTTTCCCGCTGGCAGTAGCTGCTCTGGTGTTTTCACAATATACGGTGAGCACGGCGCCTCCGGCGGAGCTGCGTACGGTTCATCCTGCGCCACCGGCCGAGATCGAGTTTCGTGGCGAGAAAATCAAACTGGTGGGATTGGAAAATCCTTACCGTCACGACGCGCAGAATTACGAGAAATATGTTGAAGAAGGCCGGACGGTCTACTATCAAAACTGCCATTTTTGTCATGGCGACAATTTGGACGGAAATGGCATGTTTGCCGACGGGTTCAACCCCCGGCCGGCAAACTTCCGGGACGCTGGCACTATTGCCATGCTGCAGGAGTCCTTTGTTTTTTGGCGGGTAAGCAAGGGCGGGCCCGGCTTGCCCCGGGTGTCGACGCCATGGTCCTCCGCCATGCCGGCATGGGAGACGATGTTGACAAAAGATGAAATCTGGCAAGTGATCTTATTCATCTATGACGCCACCGGGCAAACGCCCCGGACGTGGGAGTGAGGCGTCCCCCGAACGCATTGAACGGTTACAGGAGATTTGAAATCAGGTGCGAACCATGTTCAAACTAATCCAACTTTTCACCTTTATCGGCTTTGCACTCGCTGCCAACGTTGTGGTGGCGCAGAGTGGTGCAGAAAAGATCTCTGATGTCTCTGCAGATGAGACTGTCGTTCAGGGTAAATTGATTTATGAAGAGAAGTGCGTGCAGTGTCATGGCGCCGACGGCATGGGCGATGGGCCGGCTGCGGAACGACTCAATCCACGGCCGAGAGATTTTACGCGCGCCAAGTATAAGATTCGCTCTACCGACTCGCGGGAGCTGCCCACGGATGAGGATCTGTTCAACGTCATCACCAATGGCATGCCCGGTACTTCGATGCCTGCCTGGGACGACCTGAGTGCAGATGATCGCAGGAACGTGGTGGCCTATATCAAGACTTTCTCGAAGCGATTCGACCAGGCCGGCGCGCCGCCGAAAAAACTGAACCTGGGCGACAAGGTTTCTTCTTCGGACGAGAGTGTGGCTCAGGGCCGGCAGGTTTACGAAGAGATCGAGTGTTCAAAGTGCCACGGTCAGGAAGGACGCGGAGATGGTCCGTCAGCGTTGAGTCTCGTCGATGAGTGGGAGTACCCGATTCGACCCGCTGACTTGACAGAAAGCTGGACCTTTCGTGGCGGCAGCTCGGCCGAAGACATCTACAAGCGCTTTATTGCCGGGCTTGACGGCACACCGATGCCTTCGATTATCGGCAGTTTCGTCATGGACGAGGACATTGAAGAGATTCAGATAAAAATCGAGGATGAAGAGGAGTTGACGGACGAGGAGCGCGAGAAATTCGAAAAGGCGATGGCAGAGGTTCGTGTCAAGAGCTGGCACCTGGCGAATTATGTGCGCTCCCTGGCTCCTGAAGATGCGCCTGAAGTCGAAGTCGTGCTCGAGTCGAAGCTGGTTGAGGGAGAGCTGCCGCAGGAGATCGATGACCCGCGCTGGCATGAATTAGAAAGAAATTTCTATCCTCTGGTCGGCCAGGTCATCCTGGAGCCGCGGAACTTTACGCCTTCTGTCGATGCGGTGTTTGTCAAATCCATGTACAACGAGGAGGAGATCGCCTTTTTGTTGACCTGGGATGATCCATCTGTGAGCGTCGCATCCAGGCCGGAAGATACCTCGGCCTCCGAGACAGTGGAGGAGGCTGCGATGTCAGCCATATCGGAGCAGGAAACGCCGACCATCTACGATGACGCCATCGCCATGCAGTTTCCGGTAAAGCTTTCGGATAAGCCGGACCGCCCGTACTTTCTTATGGGCGACTCCCGAAAGGGTGTCTATCTCTGGCGCTGGCAGGCGTCTGATTCTTTCGATACAGAAGGCCAACCAAACGCGATTTCACATGTGACAGAAGAGAACGCGAAAGGGATGACTGAGGTTTCGGAACAACCGGGCGAAAGCCAGACCGTTGATGCCAAAGTCGTGTACAGCAACGGCCGCTACCAGCTTTTGGCCAGGCGGAAAAGGAACACTGATGACAAGAATGATTTGCAGTTCGAAGCGGGCAGATTCATCCCCATCGCTTTTTTCGCCTGGGATGGCTCCAGTAACGAGAGCGGAAGTCGATGCTCGGTTTCCACATGGTATTATTTGCTGCTCGAGGAGCCCGCATCCCAAAAGAGGTTTCTCTATGCGCCGATTGCGGCGGTCCTGGCAATTGCGTTCCAGGTCCTCTTGATGAAGAATGTTCGCAAGCGCGCAAAAGCATAACATAATCGAACCTTGCCCTTGTGGTGGTCATGAGAGCAAGATCCTAAACACTTTAAACTAATAGTAGGAGGACGTAGAGATGAAGTTAACAACCTGTCTACTTGTTGGCGTTTGGATGAGTTGGGCTTTTACCGGACCGACCAGGGCCACCGAGCCTACCGATGCCGGTTCCATCAGTGGCACCGTAACGTTTCAGGGTAAGGTACCGGAGCCCCAGAAGCTAAAGGTTGACAAGGATCTAGAAATCTGTGGCCAGCATGAAAAATACTCAGAAGAGCTGCTGGTCTCGGAGACAGGCGGCCTCGAGAATGTCGTCATACAACTTGTCGGCGCAAAAGGGGTAGTAACCATACCAAAAGGTAAGGACAGACCCTCGATTACACAAAAGGAATGCCAGTTCAGTCCGCACGTTCAGGTGGTCCCTGCCGGGACGAGAATGAGTATTTTCAATGAAGACGGCATTGCCCACAACATCCATACACTTGGTGTGGAGAATCCTTCCTTCAATCAACAGCAGCCCGGCATCAAGAAAAGGATGGTGACCAAAAAGAATGATTTCGCCGTCCCGGAGATGATCCCGATAAAGTGTGATATTCATCAGTGGATGAAGGCCTGGATTGTAGTGGCAGATCACCCGTTTCATGCGGTTAGCGATGACGGTGGCGCCTTCAAAATTTCCGGCGTGCCGGCAGGAACCTACACGGTCGAATTCTGGCATGAAACGCTCGGGAAACAGACTCAGGAAGTAACGGTCAAGCCCGGCGCTGATGTTGAGGTTCAAGCGGTGTTCAAAGCCAAGAAGTCCTGACGCGGTCAACCGCGAATGAACGCTGATGCCCGAGAATGAAAAAATAGGGAAACACAATCAGCGTGCATTCGCGTGAATTAGCGGTTTCGAGGGGACGGAGGTCAAGGAGAAACAGGCGTAGAGGCTGAGGCGCAGAGAACCTGCATGTTGTATTAAGATGACTATCCGAGCAGCATGATTCCAGGGGCAACTGGTGCGGGTTCAGGTCTCAGCCTCTGCCCGATTAAGTGTCGGAGGACGTTTATGAAAGTTGACAAGAATGATGTGTCCATCGAAGTGGCATCGCCAAACGGCAATGGCGTGTGCACGTATCCTGTGCACGATTTTACGCCGGAATTTTTGCGATGGCAACTCGAAGACCGCAGGGCCATTTTTCAGGATATTGCGGCAAAAGACATCGTGCCGAGCTTCGCCTCACATCTGCCGGTTGTGACAACCGTAAACCCGAATGGGGCACTGTTTCCGTTTCATACCTCGACAAAAGGAGTGGGCCTGCTGCCCAGGGACGAATATCTGCAACACTATTGTGACTACTTCAGGAGACTCATCGACCTCAGCAACGGCGCTGATCGGAAACAAAGTAAATGCCAGAGAGTGGAGGCAATACTGAAATTCTACAACAGCGATCACATTGCCACCAACAAGCTTGGACTTCTGGAGATTTTTCGCGGAAATTCTTTTCGCAACATTGAAGCCAATCCCCTCGTCAGCTTGCAGTTCACCAGCGCCGGTCCACACTATAAGAGTTTTCAAATCAACGGCATCGCGGAAATCGTGGATGGTTCTGATTTGAATTTTCAGTTCATCTGGCTGGCGCGCAGGCTTTTCGAGTATGAAAGCTTCCATATCCAACATCCGGAATACACGACCGGCTATGTGGTGTGGGTGAGCGAGGTTTACGACAAAGCGCCCATCCGGGGCAAGGCGGGGAAACGGTTGCGGTGACTCAAATCTGTCGGGTTGTTTCTATCCGTTGGAGTAAAGACCATGTACAAAAAAATCTACGTTCCTCTTGACAATTCAGCGCATGCGAATTCGTGCATGGATTTTTCCATTGCGCTTGCAAAAGCCACGGGTGCAGCGCTGGTTGGCAGTCACGTGTATGCGGCAAAAATGCACGACATGCGTTTCAAGCAGATGGAGTTCACGCTGCCGGAGCAGTATCGTGCTGAAGCCGAGCTTGAAAAGCAGCGCCGCACGCACGACAGCCTGATCGCCGAGGGACTGCGGCTCATCAGCCATTCCTATCTCGACGTCATGGAAAAACGCTGCGCGGAGCACGAGCTGCCATTCGAAAAGAAAACCTTCGACGGAAGAAATTATCAGGAGCTGGTCAAGGATATCCGAGCGAGCGACTACGATCTCGTCGTCATGGGGGCGCATGGCCAGGGCGCGGTAAAAGGAAGCCTGCTCGGAAGCGTCACAGAGCGTGTGGTGCGTCGCATTCAGGTGGATACATTGATCGTTAAGGATGTGCAACCCTGGGAGACTCAGGTCAACGGCCATTCCTCGAATGGACCGATTGTGGTGGCATTGGACGGCAGTCCGCACGCCTTCCACGGCCTGAAAATCGGGATGCTGCTGGCCAGGAAATTCAACAAGCCGTTGCACGGCGTAGCTGTGTACGATCCTTATTTGCATTATGGCATTTTCCACAGCATCGCGGATGTTCTTTCGGACGAGGCGGCCAGGGTGTTCAAGTTCAAGGAGCAGGAGCAACTGCATGAAGAGGTGATCGACTCCGGGCTGGCGAGAATCTACCAGTCGCACCTGGAGGTCGGCAAGCGGCTGGTCGAGGCGGAAGGTCTCGAGATGGAGGTCACGCTCTTGCCGGGCAAACCGTATGAGAAGATTCTGCACTACGTTGACAAGCAAAATGCGTGGCTGCTGATTTGCGGCCGCATCGGCATCCACAGCGAGCCAGACATGGACATCGGCAGCAATTCTGAAAACCTGCTGCGGCGGGTTCCCTGCCATATGCTGCTGGCCAGCGGCCAGCTCGTGCCCCCCATCGAGCTCAATGCCGACGCATCGATCGAGTGGACGAAGGAGGCGCTGAGTCGCATGGATAACGTTCCCGACTTTGTGCGCGGCGTGGCACGTCAGGCTATTTTGCGCTGGGCCGTGGAGCGGGGCCATTCTGTAATTACCTCTGGCGTTATCGATGAGGCCATGCGCGACGTGCTGCCCCCGTGCGCTGCGTCCGCGATGGGCGTGGAGCGGGCGGCTGCGAGAGCGCGGAATGCGGAGGAGGCCGTTTATGTTTGCAATACCTGCGGCCACACGGTGCCGCGAAAGCCACCGGTCAAGTGCAGAGTTTGTGAGGCCGCGGGAAAGAATTTCACAAAAGTGGATAAGGCAGCAATCGAATCGAAAGCTCAGCATGAGGGCGACCTCGAAGCGCAAACGACTTTTGATGGCGTGCGTTTATTCTGGACCGAGGAGGCGAAACAGGCGCTGCAGGCCGCACGTTCTGGCCCGGCAAGGCGTTGCGCCAGAGCGCGCATTGAAAAGCAGGCACGGGTGCAAAAGCTCTCGAAAATTACCCGGGAGCTGGTGCTGTCGGTCGTGAAAGAGGAGGCTGGCCACTGACGCAAAACCCGCTGAGATTGCAGAGTTCGTTTTTTTTGTCCTTCATTTCTCCGCGTGTGCTGCGGTCTCTGCGTGAGGCAATATGGTATCGAATGGATAGAACTTGGCCTGAATAATTCATTCACCGCAAAGGCGCGAAGAACGCGAAGAATTTCCGGTTTGTCCGGGTTTAGGAGCCAAGCTTAGTCCAGGAGGGAGCGACCCATGACCATTAGAGTTTTCGTTTTTGATGATGATGAATCCGTTAGAACGACCTTCGCGAGAATGCTTTCGAGGTTGGGATACGAGGTGATAACCTTTTCTCGCGCTGCTCTTTGTGATAGCTGCAAATGCCTCGACGGGCAGGTGTGCGCCGATATCATCATTTCTGATGTGGACATGCCAGGCGTGACCGGTCTGGAGTTCATTGCGGGTCAAAGAATGAACGGGTGCAAAGCCAGCAGCGTGGCGCTCATGTCCGGCAAGTGGACGGAATCTGGTTTGCAGCGAGCCAGAGAGCTTGGGTGTCATATTTTTCAAAAACCTTTGAACATACAAGAAATGAAGGAGTGGCTCGAGCACTGTCAGAGAAACATCCTGCCCGGCAGAACTCTGGCTCCCTGGTTTCAGCAAGATGCGGATCCACAAGGTCCGGGAGACGACGCCTGACGAGGGGTTCAACTTGACGCCCGGAAAGCGAACTCGAATCATGTTCATGGTAGTGTCAAAAGTCGTTTCCATGAAAAGATGGAGGTTCTTGCTGAAAAAATGCAGATTTGACCGCGTTGCGGTCTATTGGTTGAAAGGGGATGATGTGGGTGAGCTGCATAAGTATCTTAGATACAGCACTTAGACAGTACAATGCCGACAAACTTCTGACAATACGATATTCATTGATAGGAGATCAGAAATGAAAACCTACAAGGACCTGAAGGAGGACGGAGGGTCGAAGATCATCGAGCAAGTGCAGGCACAGGCAGAGCGCGTCGCTCACCGACTCGCCTCAGTCGGTCGCAAAGTTGCGGTGATGTCAGGCAAAGGGGGCGTGGGCAAGAGCTCGGTGACCGTCAATCTGGCCGCAGCATTGGCCTTGCAAAACGTTCGCGTTGGCATTCTGGACGCCGACCTCAACGGACCATCCATCGCCAGGATGACTGGCGTGCGCAGCCACGATGTCACGAGCGGCAAGGCGGTCATGTGCCCGGGGGAATCGAGCCTCGGCATCAAGGTCATGTCGATGGATTTTTTCCTGGCCCGTGACGACACCCCGGTGACGTGGGATTCGCCGTTGCCGCAGCAGGATGCTTTCACCTACCAGGGATTCATCGAGACCAGTACGCTGCGCGACCTGGTTTCCGAAACCGAGTGGGGCGAGCTCGACTTTCTGTTCTTTGATCTTCCCCCCGGCGCCGAGCGTCTCCCCAACATCGAGGGGGCCCTGTCGGGTTTGGACGGCACCATTGTGGTCACCATCCCGTCCGAAATTTCCCAACTTTCGGTCAAGAAATCAATCGCTGTAGTGCAGAAGTACCTGCGTACGCCCATCATCGGGTTGGTTGAGAATATGTGCGGCTACGTGTGTCCGGATTGTGGCACGACCCAGCCCCTGTTTCCCCCGGGCAACGGCGAACAGTTGGCTGCCTCCTATGGCATCCCGTACCTCGGTGGCATCCCCTTTGATCCGAGATGGGCAGAATGTGCGGACGCGGGGGTGTGTTATGTGCATCAATACGGAGATTCGCCAGCGGGCCAGGCAGTCAAGAATATCGCTAATAGATTAATCAACGGTTTGTAACGGTTTGTAAGGAGGGGTGTCGCATGAAGTTTCTCTGTGTAAGCTGTGACGAACAAATGAAAATCAAAGAGACCCGTGGCCCGGATGAAGGGTCGGTGACCCTGATTTTCCAGTGTCCGGGCTGTGGCTGGGAAGTCGGCATGCTGACCAATGCGTATGAGACGCAAATTGTGCAGTCCCTGAACGTGAGGATCGGCCCGCAAGCAAACGAGTCGACCACGTCTCGCTGTCCGGTCGGCCAGGCCAGGTCTTCATCTTCCATCCACTGGACGCCTGAGGCGACAGAACGGTTGCATCGCGTTCCCACGTTTGTGCGAGAGATGGCCCGAATGGGCGTCGAAGAATTTGCCAGTGCGCATGGCTACGACGTAATCACGGAGGAAGTGATGACGGCCGCGCGGGCGGAGCGTGGCATGTGA
>JBHHXT010000113.1:0-14717 GCA_046757165.1 bacterium
CAGTTTACCCACTTATTCTTTATTATGAGTGCTTTACTTTATTACTGCTAACGAGGAAAATATGCGACCATCTTATTTCACTACTCATACACACATGCATATTTGTTAACGATGAACATTTCGCCGTCTGCATCGCGCTTGCAGCGTGTCAAGTATAGCTAGCCCAATCCATTATTTCTTCGTTGTTGTTTTCAGACCTCTTATCACCTTGAATTCGAGGTTCTCAAAGTCATCCTTTAGAACTTGTTCAATAAACTCATTTGCATTCCTCTTGGTCTGAAATCCACCGAATGTGGGTTTGTCGCCATCGAGCAACACGAGATCATATGGTTTCAGTGCGGAGGTGAGCTTGTCGAGGTCCGGGTCCGCTGCCAGCTCGGTTTCCATCTGAATGGTCCACTGAAAATATTCGTTTGGCGTGGCCAGGGCTGCAAAATTAGCAGGGTCCTTCTCATCCTTGACCAGGAGAACCTTGACATTGCGGTTTCTGATTCTCGTAACGTTATTATAGCTATTGCCAACATCTGCACCGAGTTCACGTGGGAATGCGAACTCGCCAAAGTAAGACTTCTTCATTCGTTTTGACGCGATGTCCTGTTTTTTCAAAAACGAATAAACGCGATTAGCCCTGCGCTTTGAAAGACCAAAGTTGTAGGTTTCCGGGCCTATATCACACGTGTGGCCCTTGAGACTGATCTTGATGAAAGGATTCTTCTTCAATATCTTGACGGTTGTTTGGAGGCTGCTGAGATAATGTTTGAATATATCGGCCGACTTGGTGAGTTTGCCTTTTTCATCCTTTCTGAGCACCGACCGATCGAAGTCAAAATAAACGTCGTCAAAAGCTAACTCAACCTCTTGGCTGGCGCGAGCTCCGTCGCTCGTTCTTAGCAGAACGCTACTGCCGTAGATTTCCGGTTGTTTTCTTCTGTACGTGAGTTCGTAGAGATAGCTCGTGCTCCTACCAATGCGATTCAGGATATCGACAAGGGATTGATTGATGTCGTAGCAATAGCCGTTGGTGGTGCTGGCGAATTCAGAGAAGCCCTCGTTGCGATTTCTCATGTCGACTACCGTGTTGAAGATCGTGTTATCAGCGCCGGCCAACTCCGTGAGCCTGTTCAGCACATCCTGTAAGCTCATCAGGCCGTATTTACCCCAGAGGAATGGTCGCTGGTCATAGTAAAAGTGCTCATCGGTCATCCACAGCACCTGTTTAATAGCCCCAGTCCTATAAGGAAAGCGAGTGGCCTCCCGAACGGCGACAATCGGATCCTCGAAGCCGCTACCATGAGAGGAGAGCACGAGCTGGCTTTTGAACCTGTTTAGATTGGTGGTGAAGTTGATGGCGTGATAAATCCTGTCTGAGTAATGTGCAAAGGCAATACGCGCGTCAATGCCGCGCGCTGCCAATGCATCGACGAATGAGTTGATGTTTTGTTCCAAGGTCTGGATATCATTATACATGCTGCCACTGTTGTCTATCATAAAAACGAAATCCACGGGAACGTTGCTTTTGCTTTCGATAAGTTTCAAAGAGAGAATGTCCACTTCCTCGCCATCCTCGGACAAGCGGATATCTTCTATCCGCAAGTCTTTTATGAACCGGTTGTTCGAGGTTTCTCTGTAATCAAAGTATAGTTTTATCACTGGGTAGTCTTCGAAGTCTTCGCCCAGAATTGACATGCGCGAGGGAGCCTCAGAGACTAATTTCATCTTGTTCACAGTGCTGTCTTGCTGAGAGGTATAAACCTTTATCAATTCGAGAGCACTTTGGTTGAACGTGTTATCAGGATGCTCCTTTATGAATTGCTGCAACGCGGCAGCGCTTCCTTGCTCAGCAAAAGGTTGGAACTGCAAGCGGTCGCGTTCGGTTGTAGCTGCCGCAGCGAAAGGACTCTCGGGATAGTTCTTGATGAAGTTGTCATACAACTCCGCGTCATTTTTTTGCAGGCACTCAACAAAAGGATGACCATTGTATTTCTGTATGAACACAGCAAGACTATCCGCTTCCCCTTTGACCTCCATATATTTTATATACTTGATTCGCTCCGACGCATCCGCCACATAGGAATTGTCTGGGTATTTCGATATGAACTTCTGGTAAGCCTCGACCGTGTTTCTTTGACGATATGGTGAGTAAATCGACTCATCATCCTCTACTTTGTCCCCGGTTGTAGCACATGCAAACGAAAACAGCATGACGCACGCGAAACCGAATATAGTCTGAACCTTCATGGTAACCTCCTGATTGCTAATAAGTTTATTCCCGGCTTTCATAGCCGCAGCTTGAGCAGCGCAGGATATGGCCACCGCATGCGGTTTCTCAACGAAATCTTTGCGGACACAGACATGTTCAGAAACCTAACCCGGCCAAGCTGGAACCAAACAGGAAACGGCGAACTAACGCGAATGGAATCAACATACTATTGGCGTTTATTCGTGTTCATTAGCGGTTGTCAAACCTGTACAGTAAAGTCTTTCAGGACTTTACAACTCACGGCCTAACTGCCTACCACACCGCTCAAGGGGCGATATCCTGAGACTGGATAAGTCCGATGCCCGATACCCGGGAGCATTTGAGAAACAAAACTATCCATCTGTTCACGATCACGTTGCTTTCTCCCTTCCCGAAAACCAGAGGTCGTCGCCGCAGATGAATTTGTCGAGAGTGGGAATCGTAGGTGAAAAAACTGGGAGTAACAAAAAGTAGGATAAAGTGACCAAAATGTCAAGAAAAAATTCAGGCGATAGTCAAATATCGCGCCTGAGCAGACCAGCCCGCGGAAGGCGAGGGCCCTCACCGCTCAGATCAACCGCTCCCTGAGCGCCTTGGCCACGACATCGATTTGTGAGTGAACCTGTAGTTTGGTGTAGATGTTTTTGAGGTGGGTATCGACGGTATACAAACTGATGTGCAGATGGTCGGCGATGTGTTTTTTGCTCATGCCATTGACCAGGTGCTGTAGGATTTCCTTTTCCCGCTGGGTCAGGCCATATTCCTTTTTCGGTTGCGAGTATTCGGTGAACATTTTCAAAACCTTGGCGGCAATGTGCGGGCTCATGGCCGCCCCGCCGCGCACGACATCCGCGATGTAACGGCAAATATTCTCCGAAGAAGCAGACTTCAACAGATAGCCTGACGCTCCCTGACAAACCGCATTGAAGATTTTGTCATCATCATCGAAAACCGTCAGCATGATGATACGGGAGGCAGGCGAAAGCGCTTTGAAATGCTGGATGCCTTCAATGCCGCTCATGCCGGGCAGGTCGATATCCAGCAGCAAAATCTCTGGCACGAAATCGCTTTCGATGGCCGCGAGCGCCTCTTCACAGGACTCATAGACGCGTTCACACTTGAGCGTCTCACTCTCGTTGATGAGCTCTTGAATAGATTCCCGAAAAAGCGCATCATCCTCGACAACCATGACGTTGATGGGATCAGGGATTTGCTTTTTTTCATCTTCCATAGCAGGCTCTTTATTTTTGGTTTACCTCAGTCGTATCGGATTGTGTTCTTCTCTTCAATGGGAGGTGGCAATCTCACTGCGCAACGAGGGAGATTGCTTCGCAAAAAGCGCTCGGAATGACATTTCTTGCGGACTTTTTTGGAACGATAAACACAGTCGGAGACTGTGTTGGATCGTTAACCGCACTCGACTGATGTCATATGCCAAAGTAGGCAACTCTGGCGGGAAACGCCATACCGTGATCGCGGTATTTTAGGGTACGGCGTCCGTCTTACGTCGTTCGTCACTGTTAGGCAGCAAAATATGTCACCCCTCGTATGTCAAAAGTGCAAAACAAAACAGTCCTAACCCAGAAGTTATTCCGCTGAACGTCAAGAGGGGTGTTCTATCTTATCAGCAAATTGCGTAAAACGGAAGCGGCACCCGTATTTTGGCGGCCGGGACAGATGCTCAGGGGAAGGTTCTGATAATTCAATGGAAGAATCAGATCATGCAAAGGACGTATCGAAAAGGTCGATAGTCCAGGCAATCGCGAGAAGAACCTCAGCCAATAGTTGATTATGAAGGCGTCCGAGCTTTCGTTCCAGATAGTTCACTTCAATTGGCTGAATCAGATGGGTCTGCACAATCGTGTCTTTGGTCAGCCCCGCGGCACCGGCAGGGATAAAAACATGATTTGCCAAAAGGGCTCGCTCCTCTACGCGAGAGGATGTACAAGGTACAACCAATACAAGTCGTCCGCGGTTGAGCTCATTGCGAGAAACGATAATTGCCGGACGTTCCCATCCCTTATGAAATTCTGCCCACCAGATTTCACCCTGCCGGGATAAGCCACGTCATTCCCCCAGGTCTTGAAGCTGGATAGCGAGGCGGCCGCGGCACGCCCTTACGAACTCGACATCTTCTTCCTCGATTTTCTCTGGCAGCAATTTCTTCTTATTCCCCGTATGAGGTTCAAGAATGGTGATTACAACCCGCGAGCCATCTGCTACTTTTAACGCTTCCGGCAATTTTATGACACCCTTTTGAACGATTCCCTTTAACGTAATCATCTTAATTATTTGTTTTTAGTAAAATACGACCATGTCTTATGAAATGTTGAATATCTTAAACATACGTTGATGAAGGAGAAAAAACAACAAAAAATTTGCCAACGTGGCTACGACCGATTCGACCTGCTCCCCCCTTTGACTCTCAGCTCGACTTCTGTCCCCTCGCCAGGTCGGGAGCGCAGGGCGACCGTCCCGCCCATCTCCAGTGCCCGGCGCTCGAAGTTTTCCAGGCCATTGCCGCGGGGGGTGGCGTCCACATCGAAACCGACGCCGTCATCCACAATCTGCATGAGCAGAGTATCTTCATCTTCGCTCAGCGCCAGGACAATGTCCACCTTGCTCGCCAGCGAATGTTTCACAATGTTCTGCAGACTCTCTTTGTAGATCAAGAACAAATTTCGCCGGAAATTCAAGTCTGTTTCAAACGCCATCTCCACCTTCGGGGTCTGAAAGGTGAAGTCACAGAACTCGAGCATGAGATTGGCGGTTTCCCGCATCTTTATCCAGAGTTTGTCCAGGCTGTCGTTTGCCGGGTTGACAAACCAGACGATGTCCCGCATGGAATTGGCCGTCTGCTGCGCCACTCCCTGGATATCTTTCAGGCGATTTCTTTCGTGATCTTCGATTTTGGTTTTTCTCTGCAGGGTCTGACTGATCATGGCGATGCTGCTGAGATTGCTGCCAATTTCATCGTGCAAGTCGCTGGCGATCCGGCGGCGCATGTGCTCCTTTTCCACTTCTTGCTTCGCCTCGGTGGCTCTGGCCTGCAGCTCAGCCGCTTCCGCCCGTAGTGTGGCCTCCCTCAAGCTTGCGCGCTCCCGTTCCCGTTGCAGCGCCTCCTCGGCCCTACGCTGATACTGTTTGACCTGAAGATTCGTAAAGCCGGCCAGACCCAATGCACCCGTGACAAGATATAACGCATACGCCCACCAGGTGCGGTACCAGGGGGGCAAAATAGCAAACTCGAACACATCCTGCCGGCTGATGTGGCCATAAAGGTTCCTGGCGCGCACACGGAATCGATAGTCATTTTCCGGCAGGTTGGTGTAATCTTTTTTCACCTCCCGGGTCCAGGCCGACCACTCCGGCTCGAACCCTTCCAGCCGGTACTGATATTCATTCTCGGGCACCGCATCGTAAGAGGTGGCGGCAGCCTCAAACCGCATGGCGTTGTTTTCATACGCCAGAACAGGGGAAACCCCTCCCTGACTCTCCTGATGTGAGACTTTCTTTCCTGCGAAAATGACGGAATCCCCGTTCACCGTCACCCGCCTGATGATTGCCTGAAAATCCTGCGCGTAGTTTTTGTTGGTCGCCGGGTCATAGCGGGCAATCCCTTCGCTGCCTCCGATCCAGACCGTGCCATCTTCCTCTGGATAGATGGCAAAGACGATGCCGACATCGGCGATGCGCCGGAAGGGTGCGGACTGCCAGACGAAGGACCCGTCCGGTTGCGGCGCAGCGTAGCCGATCATTCTCTGCTTTTCCTTGCGCGAGAAAATCCACACCCTGCTCTGGCTGTCCTCGACGATGCGCCCGACATAGCGCACGGTATCGGCGAACACGGCGCCATACGTCGAGTCCGGAGCAAAAGTGCCATTTTTGGCGTCAAAGGTGCGGATGCCACGCTCGGTGCCAAAAACCACACGGCCGGCGATATTGAACACATTCACCTCCCCAACGGGCAGCTTGTCTTCTTTAAACCTGGTGACAGTGGCCTGAAACCACCCGTTGTCCGGCGGTTTGGACAGGTCCAATCCTTGCACCAGGAAGGCGCCTTCGACATTCGTTCCCAACCACAAATTGCCGGCCTCATCCCCGGCGATTGAGCGGATTTCCACGGGGATGTCTTTGACGCGTCCGGCGTTCATCCAGCGGCCATTTGTTCTCTTCAGGACGGCCAATCCGTCTGTCAGCCCCACAAGAATGTGGTCGGGATCGTGTTTGCGGTGGTAGAAGGAAAAGGCCCTGGTGCTTGCGGACTGGATCCGCTCTGCCCTTTCGCCATGGATTTCATAAACCCCATCGTCAGTTGCTGCCAGCAACAGGTCCCCTTCTGAAAACAACGACCAGGAGAATGCTGCAATGTTTGCAACAGATTCGAAAGAAGGCCCCTTATCCTGGCCTGGCGGCCTGGCCGCCAGATAGTACACGCCGCGATGGGTGGCCGCATACAGGATTCCCTGGTGTCTGAGAATGTATTCCACGCCGCCTTCAAGACCCGTTTCCGAACCGAAGCGGGTGAACGGCGACGAAATCTCTACCCGGGCAAGGCCGTTCAAGAGTGACAGCCACAGCGCGCCTTCCCGGTCCACAAAGGTGAAGATGACGGTCTGGTCGCGTAAACCGGAGGCCATGTCCAGTTTTTGCAGCCATCGCCCTTTCCTGTCGACCACGGCCGCACCGCCCCGGATGGTGCCAAAAACGTAATCCCCATTTGCCAGGCGTGTGCCGCTGTAGATCATGTTGGTTTTCAAGAATTCGTCGGCCTCTGCTTTGAACGGCGTGAAGGAGGCGCCATCATACAAAAACACCCCCTGAGACCGCGTCCCGACAAGCAACGTGCCGCCGTCTGCATAGGGAAACATCGTATCCATCCGTTCGGTGGCGAACTTCTCTCCTCCGGGAAGCAACGCCGGCGCTTCACCAGCGACGCGCATCAAGCCGACATTTTTTTCGGCGTAATAGAGGGTGTCTCTGACGACTTGTGAGTAGGAATGGGCGTCGATTGGCCAACTTTTGAAGGCATCGTGTGCCCAGAGAAAGAGCTTCTTGACCGTAAAGAAATAGACGCCATGTCGGGTGGCATGGACGCGCCAGACATCGGCAAAATTGCGGTTTTCTTGCGGGATGCGATCTTCCAACGAGATGAATCGCATCGATCCGGTTGAATCGGGCGCCAAATAGCCCAGACCCTGTTCCGCGCCGACGTAGACCACGCCCGTGCTGTCGATGGTCAACGCAATGACCGCCGAGTTTTTGTCAGTTGTGATGTGGCGCCAGGAGACGCCGTCGTACTCCATCACGCCCCAGTTGTTGCCGACGTAGATGATGCCGCGCTCATCCTGAACGATGGCCCAATTCTGCTGATGGGCGTCATATTCTTTGTAGCCGAAATTTCGGATGTAGAGCCGCCCGGCTTCAAGGGAGCGCCCGTTTTGAAAATGGTGTGCACCGGCTGAATCAGGCCACCAAAATAGTGTGATCAGATATGAAGAAGTTGCCAGGAGACGAAAAAAGGACACTGGCTTCATCTAGCCCTCACGAGTTTGCCTCTTATCGCTGCCAGTTTAGTGAGAATTTTGTTACGCGAGATGGCTCAGTTTCTCGAGTTTCTCCAGACTGGCTTGCGACCCCATGATCAAGATCGAATCACCGAATCTGAAACGATAGTCCGGCGTGGGTGGGATAACGTGTTGTTTTTCATTCTTTTCAGCATCATAGTTCTGCTTGATCAGAACGACTTCTGTGCCAAAGCGGCTGCGCAGATTCAACTCCTTCAACGTTTTGTTCACGAACGACCCCGGGACCTCAATCTCACACAGGATGTGTCCGTCCATTAACTCGAGCCGCTCGAACTTGCGTGAGGAACCGATATTCCTGGAAACCGAGGTGACCATGTCCCGTTTGAGCATTTCCTGGTTATAGGCCGCGATCACATCATCTTTGGCAATCGTCCCGATCAATTGTTTATCATCGTCGCTGCTTACGACCGGCAGCTCGTCGGTGTTCATTTCGCCAAACGCTCTCATCACAATGTCCAGGGTATCCGTGGGTGTGAAGGCGTGACGGATCGGCGTCAAGAGATCATGGGCGACCAGGATGGACTCCAGGCCATCCGATTCATAAATGATTCTGCGGACATCATGGATGGATATGACGCCTGTGAGCTGGTCCTCGCGATTGACGACAAAGAATATCGGATGAGGGCTGCTTACCGTCAAATCCATCAATTTGCGGAATGGGGTGTCGGCGCGGATGCGCTCGCAATCTGTTTTCATGACGCCCGACACTTCCAATGAATGCAGAACATTGGTTTCTTGACCCTGAAAAAGATTGATGCCCCGACGAGACAATTTCAAGGTATAAATGGAGTCTTTCTTCAGTCGAGTGGTGATCAGCACGCTGATGATGCACGCCATCATCAAAGGAAGAATAATACGATAATCATTGGTCAATTCAAATATGATGAGAATCGAGGTGATGGGCGCATGCATGGCGCCGGCAGCGACCGCGCCCATTCCCACCAGGGCATAGGCCCCCGGGGAGGCCGTGTGCGCCGGCGCAAGTGTGTGCACAATCGTGCCGACAAAGCCTCCCAGGTTCGCGCCTAAAAACAGACAAGGGGCAAAGATTCCTCCTGACCCACCGGACCCGACCGTGATCGAGGTCGCAGCAACCTTGAAGACGACCAGGACCAGCAGGAAAGACCCCACCAATTTGCCGTTCAAGGCCAGACTGATGGTATCGTAACCCACGCCAAAGATATGTGGAAAAGAGATGCCCATCAGTCCGACGAGCAAGCCCCCACAGACAGGTTTCAAAAGTTCAGGGATGGGGAGAGTTTCAAACAGGTCTTCGGTCTTGTACAACACGTGGATGAAAGCCAGGGCAACAAAGGCGGACAGAATCCCCAGGATGAGATAAGGAATCATTTCGAAAACGCTGACCAGCTCGTAGGCTGGAATCTCGAAGGCGGAGAAGTCCCCCAGGAAGTGGCGCGAAACGACGGTGGCCGCAACGGATGAAACCACGATTGGGCTGAATTTTGAAATGCCAAAATCGCTCAGAATCACCTCCATGGCAAAAAGCGCCCCGGCGATGGGCGCGTTGAAGGTGGCCGCAATGCCGGCAGCGGTGCCGCAAGCGACAAATGTCCGCAGCTGCGACCCCGTCACTTTCAGAACCTGACCCAAAGTGGAACCGATGGCAGAGCCGATCTGAACAATTGGCCCCTCTCGTCCGACCGATCCCCCCGAGCCAATGGTGAGCGCGGAGGCCACGACCTTGGCGATCATCACACGCGGACGAATCGCGCCGCCGCGCAGCACGATGGACTCCATGACTTCGGGAACCCCATGACCTTTGGCCTCGCGGGCAAAGTAGAAGACGATGGGGCCCACAATCAGTCCGCCCACTGCCGGGGCAAAAAGCTTGACATACCAGGGCAATTGCAGGGCGTATTCCAGCGTGTATTCCCAGGTGCCAAAAAAGACCCCCTGAAAGAACCGAATGGCCAGGCGAAAGAAGATGGCACCAAAGCCACCGAGCAATCCAATCACCACGGCAACGACCACCATGAACGTATGTTCATTCATGCGAAGCCGAGGCAGTTGATCGACAATCAGTCGTTGCCAGAACCTTGTGATTGCGCGTATATGAATAGAGTTAGACATTTCACCTTCTTTTCGTCACCTACCCCCCGATGCTCAACTCTGAGAATCAGGCGTCTCTTCTTTGCCCAACCTGAACAGCGTGAAGATAAGTTATTCCCACCTGCAAAACAAGAAAAAATGACGCAGATAGGCGGCAGAGCAAGAACGGCACAATGGGGTGAATAGATAGAGCGTTACATGTTAGAGGTCGCGCACCGGGGGGGGGAGCAAAATACCGTGATCTCGGTATTTATAATTCTGAGATAAAACCCTATTTTGTGACACATTAACCAATCAGGAGGTTTTGCAATGAAACAACGTTACGGGTTACTATTTTTTGTTTGTGCGGCACTGTTCGCCGGATGAACTCTTTTTGCACAGACAGATATCGGTTTCAAAGGAGTTGGCGGTGAAATTGGTCTGGTGGATCCTGAGGGCTGGGCGGGATGGCGTTTGGATTAGGAGCATTTGCCGATCTAGGCACGATTACTCCCAACTTTCATCTGGAAGGCAACCTTGATTACTGGTCCAAATCCTTCTCGAGTGGAGGGCGAAGTCTTCCTTTCGGGATATCGCTTTCGGCGGTACGGTAAAATACATTTTCCCGGTATCCAACCCGGCATTACGCCCATTTGCTGGCGGCGGACTTGCCCTGCACTTTCTCAATGTCGATGTCGATGTGCCCGAGGTGGATTTTGGCGGAACGACATTCGGCGGCTCGAGCTCTGAAACCACCACCAAGATTGGCTTCAATATCGCGGGGGGCGTATTTTATAAAATGAACCCAAAAGTTGATTTGATCGGTGAATTCAAGTTTAGAGTTGTCAGCAATTTCAATCAGATCATCTTGAGAGTCGGGGCGTTGTTTTACCTGGGACAGTGACGGGGATGGTCATTCGCTTCGCGTCATCCAGGCAATAGACACCTGAACCCCGAAGGGATTCCACAAACGGGACAGGGGCGCAGTCCAGCCTGTCAGACCCCGTTGGGGTCTCATCTTTTGAGGACACGGTGCCCCAGGGTTAATCCGGACAAGTCGGGATTAACCCTGGGCTGTGATGTTTGACCGCGTTGCGGTCTATTGGTGCAGGCGGATGGTCTGGTTGAGCTACATAAGTATCTTGAATACACCACTTAGATATTACGACGTGAACAAACTTTTGATAATACCAACCTAAAAACAAGGAGGGTGTCCATGAAACACCTGTTACTGGCTATTCGTTGGAAACTCGGGCTGTGCCTGTTATTGGCTCTGCCCAACTTTCTCTACTCGCAAATTACCCTCACTTCGGAGGGTCTGCTCAGCAAAATCGGCTCCCGGCAGGTCGTGCTCGTGGACAGGCGAGATAGCATTCCGGTCGACCTCGGTTCGCCAGGGGCCGATCAAATCTGGGATTTCAGGAGCGCTGTCATTGCTGATACCGTGGTCGGAGTGTTTGAATTCATGCGTCCTGAAGACACGCCCACGCCGGACCTGTTTCCGGGCGCAAATATGGTCAGCAAGATCACGACTACGGAAGCCCCGGGCACATCTATATTCAGCTACTTCGATGTGCAGAACGATTTTTTTCTTGAACTCGGGGACAGCTCCATCGTCTCTCTTGCCGATTCGCTTTTCATCCGTGTGCAAGCAGAACACGACACTATCGCACCGCTGCCAGTGGCGTTCAATAATTCGTGGAGAAGTGTTGATGTCGATAGCTCGATAACTATCGCGATCAATCCGGTCACCGGAGATACCACGACGCTGATTTCAGTGAGTGTCGACAGCATCGACAACCTGATCGACGGTTGGGGCACGGTCAGACTCCCGCTTGGCGATTTCGAGTGCTTGCGCTTGCGCCAGGACGTCAAGGTGATGATGAAAACACTTGTCGATGGGACAGTTGTCTCTTCCGGTACCGAGACTTTTATTCAGTACAACTGGATTTCGCCGGAAGATTACTTGCTGCTTGATATTCAGAGCCAGTTTGGCAACGCCGATCCCGACTTCACGGATGCGCAGGGGTTTGCGCTCCTCGACACATTGGAGAGCTCGCCAACTACCGGTATTTCTGATGCCCCGGCTGGAGTTCCGGCCGCCTTTGCCCTGAGCCAAAATTATCCCAATCCCTTCAACCCCGAGACGATTATCTCCTATCAGGTCCGCGAGGCGTCGCAGGTGAGGCTGACGATATTCAACCTCCTCGGCCAGTCCGTGCGCCAGCTCGTGTCGGAACGTGTTCAGTCCGGCCAGCATCAGGTCGTTTGGGATGGCATGAATGATTCCGGCCGTCCGGTTCCCTCGGGCGTCTATGTCTACCGGCTGCAGACCGGCGAAGTCACACAAAGTCGAAAGATGATTCTTCTAAAATAAGGACATCTGTCCTGATCGTAAGGAGCGCAATCGTCACGATAGCGCACGATTGTGGGGGCATGCTCATAACAATAGAGCAATAAAACAATAACACAAGGAGGCTCAAAATGAAACTCGTGACCAGGAAATGGGCTGTTTTGCTAACTCTGGCTTTTGTGCCAGTCACATCCGTACACGTTAGCGCCCAGACGACCGCGTATGGCATTGACGCCAGCGCGTTTCCTACCATCACTTTTTCCTCTCTGCCGCTTCCGGCCGCTACACCGGTTACACCAATTGGCGTCACGGCCGCAGGCGGACAGGGTGGAGACTTTGGGCCGGACAGTCTGTTTTACGCCCGGAGTGACAATGACCTGGTGACGGTCAGCTTGACCGACGGCAGTCTCACCACCATCGGTACCATCACGGGGCTCAGCAGCGGGCAGGCGGTCATTGGTATGGGATTCGACCACGCGAGCGGGACGATGTACCTGGCAAGCACCAACTTGTCCAGTTCAGGTTCGGAATTGTACACGCTGGACCTTACGACCGCCGCCGCTTCTCTGGTCGGAACCATCACCAACGCGAAGTTTGTCCTGGCCATCGCGGTCGACTGCCAGGGCAACCTCTTTGCCTTTGACGACCAGAACGACAACCTGGTCGCCGTCGATCCGGCAACCGGCAGCGGGACCGTGGTTGGCCCATTGAATTTTGATACGGGCCCCGTGGCACAAGATGCGGACTTTGATGCCGCCACCGGCACGTTGTACTGGACCTTTTTCAATGGCACCAGTGGCGAATTGCGAACCGTTGATCCCGCAACCGGAGGCTCGACCCCGGTGACGACGTGGTCAGCCGACTTTATCGCTTTCGCCATTCTTGGAGATTGCACGGCCACGAGTGTCGGGGAGAGGTCGAACCAGGTTCCGCAGAGATTCACGCTGGGCCAGAATTATCCCAACCCCTTCAACCCGGAAACCGTGATCTCCTATCGAACGGCTGAAAGCGGCCGGGTGGAGCTGGCGATCTACAATTTGTTAGGCCAAAAAGTACGGGCACTGGTGGACGAGACACAGCCTGCCGGGGCGTATGCCGTAAGCTGGAACGGGACAGACGATCTCGGGAGACCGGTCAGCGGCGGCGTCTATGTCTACCGGTTGCGCTCCGGTTACCTGACGCAGACGAAGAAGATGATTTTATTGCAGTAGGGGCCCACGTGCCACGCACTCTTGAAGTGCGTGGCACGGTCTCAAAAATAACGGAGGACGTTATGAACAGAAACAACTGGCATGCCGTCTGTTTGGGGGTCGTTATAAGCATTTCCACTTTTAGTCCGGATGTCTGGCCCGGTGAAGGGACGCTGAAGCCGCCCTGTTCCAGAACGATTTATCTGGCGAAATTCTCACCCGGGACGGTTGTCATTCCGGAGAACAGTGCCATCGACGTACCCATCGGGGTGCTGCCGTTTGTCTCCTGGGACAGCGCAAGCACGCAATGCGGTCAGCCCACGAGCGCTGCTCTGGAATTGACCCTCGCCTGCACGCCTGCCGCGGGCGGCTCGCCGGAGACCATCGGGCCGGTCTCCTTTGACGTGCCAACGCCAACCACTCCCGGCGCACAGGACGTGGGCTCGCCGCTAACTTTTACCATCCCGGAAGGCATCGTCACCGGCACTGCGCCGCAAACTTGCGTGGTCAGCGGCACGTATACCGTGACCTTTGGCGCCGGCCTTGGCGAGGGCGTCATCTCGGGGACCGGCGACGTTCCCATCGTGCTCATGGAACCCACCATTTTAGACACATCGAGAACGATATTGGAAGTGTTCGGACTTCCCTTCGATGGCTCAGGGTATGGCGCGGCGCGGCGCGGCGATCAGAATACCAACTTTTTTGTGGTCGTGAACAATCATCCCACTGAATCCGTTGAGCTTGACTTTACCGTTACCACAAATCAGACAGCCATGCTGCCGGACGGCTTCACCGAAGAGAATGCCGCCGAGAATCTCGTGTACTCCATCGCCTGGCCAAGACCCGGCACCGGTAATTTCCCCCTGGCGTTCACTGATGAGCTCGATTCGTTTGAACGCATCCCCTTGCCGGACCCGACCGGGATCAACGCGCCGCGGATCGTCCGAACGCTATCCATAGCTGCAAAAGCAGCAACCATGGTACCGGTCGACGTGCGCAGCTTTGGTGGGAGCGGTGACGGCGCCGGCAATGAAATTCTGGCCAAAATCACCGGCAGTTTCAGCGACGGCACGCCGGCGTATGGGGCCGCCAGTACCATCCTGAATGTGAACAGCGTCCCCCCAAAGCTGGCGCTGCTGGAATACAGCGACGAGATAAAAGTCAACGCCGACAATTTCGCCAATTTCGGTCGCGTGGACTTTATGAGCGAGGACAGTACACTCGTTCTTGGCTCCACCCATGCCCAGGGCAATGCCATTCAGGAAGGATTTGGCGATCCGTTCCGGGTGACGGAGCTG
>JBHHXT010000114.1:0-14642 GCA_046757165.1 bacterium
TTTCATCGTGGAAACGCAAATAAGCTTATCGGGTTCTCTGCCCAATCGGTGGTAACACTCAGGGAGGCGAGTTTTTGATTATCGATAACAATGCGCGCATTTGTTCTCAGACTTTCCGCCACCTGTGCGATGGCCTGCTCTTTTTTGCGAGCCAGAACTTCTGCTTTGACTCTATCTTCAACCTCCTCGAAACCAACACCACGGCCGGGTATTCTGTCCATGATTTTGAACACAGAGAATCCACCTCGAGGCGGCCCACCTGCCACTTTCAGAGGTCCGCAGATCTCCCCAACCTGTTGTGAAAAAGCCAGCTTTCCAATTTCGCCATACCTCTGCCTGGAAAAGTATCCGAATTCTCCGCCGCGTTTTGCCGCCCATCTTCGGATGGAATATTTCCCAGCCAGTTGAGCCATGTCATGCCCCGCCTCCAGATAGCGCTTCATCCGTTCTGCTTCTTCCTTTGTCCTGACCAGAATCTCGCGAATATTGACTTTCTCGGGTTCATCATATTTTGAGCGGTTGTGGGCAAAATACACCTGGAGTTCTTCCTCCGTCACCCGGACGCTTTTCTCGATTTCCTGCCGGTAGTAGGTGTACAGGACCTCCTCTTTTCTTTTTTCAATCTCTGCGCGCACGCTTGGCATCGTGCGCAGTCCCTGTCGAAACGCCTCCCGGGCCAACAATTCGTCGCGCACCATGACGCCGATGCCATTCTCGAGGCTCGTCCTGCTGCTGGTATTGGGTCTGTCCGTGATGGGCATTTCTGCGAGTTTGGTCAAGAACTCGCCTAAAGTCCACCTTCCGCCTTTGAACTCGACCAGTGTCTCCTCGAGATGGTCTATCAGTCCCGTTCGGGCGCTTTGAATCTCCGGATCGAGGGGCTTTGGCAATGAGATTCTCTCGTCGTTTTTTTCTTCTACCAGGTGGGAGGCCAGAACAGCAAAGGCCGCACCCTTCAACTTGACCTCTTTGGGCGTCATGAATTGGTTGACAAACTCGCTGGCCAATTTGGCTTCTTTTCGCCTCTGGATTATTCTTGCGACATAGCTTTTTCGCGCCTGAAAACCGGCTTCCGTCACCAGCGGATTTTTTTTTCGGTCTTCCAGTTTGATGATATGATACCCCCATTGGGTTCTGACCGGTGGTGAAATCTCTCCTGGTTGAAGCCGGAAGACCGCTTGCTCGAATTCGGGGTCCATGTCTCCCCAGGTGAATTCACCTAAATCACCGCCGTTTTCAGCAAGTTTGGGATCTCTAAATGTCAGTTGTGCAATCTCTTCGAAGGGAATGCCGGATTCTATTTGCTCATGGATTCGCCACGCTTTTGATTCCTCGTCCGCAAAGAGATGCCTAGCCCGGACTGTTTCGTTCAGCTGCAGAAACGCCTGACGAAGCTCCCGCTCCGAGATTTCAACGTTGCTCTGGACGACTTCTCGGTATAACTGCTTGACGGCCTCTTTCTTCTCATACCACTTCAGGAGGCATTGTACCTCGGGTTTTTGGTCAAACCCCTTCTGGATAGCGTCCGCGGCCAGCAATTTTTTGTCGATCAACCAATCCAAGTGGGCTTGTTTTCTCGAGGCGCTGCTGGTGTGTTTTTTCAGATAGGGGTAGGGGGTGAGCTCGTAACTGATAATGAAATCCTGTGCAGAAATGGTTTTCCCATCTACCAGCGCGACACGACCTTCGTCAATTCCAGGGTGGTCACAGCGCAGGGCGCATGAAGCAAGGATAATCCATGTGAGGAAAGAAGAGAGTCGATCGGTCCGTTTCATTTTCTGTGTTTGTTGTGCACTTAACCTGAATAATCACTCACCGCAAAGGCGCGAAGAACGCGAAGAAAAAGCCACATACCTGTCATTTGTTTTTTTGGGGTTAGCGAATTGCAAGATCTTGTATGTCCATGTTTTTGATGAACTTGATCTCAAGTTTTCACAGATTCATGAACTATTCAGGTTAAAAAGTCAATGCGAGTGAAAAACGTTGTGTGTTGTTCAGGCGCCCAAAGTCGGCATACGCATAATCCAGTTTCAGGCTTACATTGCCCAGGAAGTGGGTCGATATGCCACCGCCAAAGGTGAAGGTCTCTTCACCGTCATCAATGAGCAAATTGCGATAGCCCCCTCTCAGCCTGACGGTTTTCCAAATTTCATACTCAAAGCCCAGGTTGAGACTTTCGGTATTGTCGGTTGGGTGGACAAAATCCACGGCCAAAGTCAGCCGGTTGTTCGAGTGGCTGAGCACGTCCTTTGCGACGCCAACCTGGAAGTTCAAAGGCAGCGGCCATGAATCCGTATCCAGACGGGCCTCGACGCGGTCATTGTTGCCGCTTTTGCTGGGATCGATATCCACGAACACGAGTGCGTCTTTTCCGGACAACTTCATGTCCGTTCCAAAATTGCTCAGTGCGGCGCCAATGCGAAGCCCGTAAAGACCTGTGTCGAACGTGGTGCCGAAATCGATGGCAAAGCCATTTGCTGACATCTGTGATATTCTTTGATTGATGTACTTTACGGTCGCCCCGATTGCAAATCGGTCCGTCAGTTTGCGTGAATAGGTCACGCCGATGGCCAGGTCACCCACGCTGAAAAAGTTTCCGGTGCCTTCAGGCTCGTCGATAGTTCGTTCCGGAAGATCATCCGTACTGAGTACCGTTATCATCGCCCCGAGGGTGCCGAAGTTTCCCACTGGCAGGACGAGACCCGCAAAGTCGAAATTGATGTCGGCCAACCACTCGGTATGAACCAGCACGACTTCATTGCTCTGCAGATGGGTGATGCCAGCGGGGTTCCAATACAGTGCCGTCGCATCGTTGGCAATGGCCACGAAGGCGCCTCCCATGCCCGTGGCTCTGGAGCCGACCCCGATTTCCAGGAAGCCGGCAGAAGTTGTCCCGACCTTGGTGACGCTGCCCAGATTCTGCGCTGAGCCCGGTAACGCCAGAAACAGGGAGAGAAAGGGGAGAAGGCCGTAGGTCATCGATTTCCTTAACATGGTACCCTCAGCAACTTATTTGATGACTGCAAACTTGCCAATTTTGGTGCCGATCCCTGGCGCTTCCACATGAAAAATGTACAGGCCATATGCGATGTCCATGCCGTCTTTGGAGACCAGGTCCCAGGTTTCTGCACCATCATCGATCATCGTGTCATGCTCGATCGTGTCAACCAATTGCCCCCGTACCGTGTAAATCCTGATGGTACATTGCGGCGGCAGGTGAATAAACGCAATGCGCCGCTCTCCGCGTCCAAATCGGAATCGATTGGGGGGCTCCCACGATGCAGCGATGACGTAGGGATTGGGCACCACGACGACACGCTCGAGCTCAGTTGCCGCCTTTCGTTGATCGAACTTCTGCGCCGTGACCGCAAACTCAAAGGTGTCGCCTGTGCGAAAAGGTTTGGTCGTTCTGAATTGATAAACGTCTCCAGGCTGAGGCGGCTCCGGCTCTGTTACCGTGGAATCGAGGCTGAAGTTGATGGACCAGCTCGTGGTAAAGCCACCACGAACCGGGGGCTTGCCCGCTGAGTCTCCCATCGCAATGACAATCCGGTCCCCCGGAGAAAAGAGCTCGTCTGTGTCGACATCAAAAAACAGAAAGTCCTCGGTTTTTTGGTCGGTCAGGTTGACTATCTCGAAGCTCGTCGGGATCTCTTTTTGTCCGAAGAGCAAGCGAACCGAGGTATCGACAACGGTGTCAAAAAAACGCAATTCAAAATCACCCGGCAAGGCGACATTTCGGGATGCAAACAACCCATCAAAGCCAACGGAGACCGTATAATTGCTTTTTCCGATCAACCAGCCCGTCAGCGAATCGATAATGGCCACGGTGGTGTCATTGAAGAATTTGACCACGAGGCCGTCAAAAAACGGGCTGACCTGGCCAAATTCTACGACCTCCAGATCTTGCATCAGAACCTGGCCTGTGGTTCTGTTCCGGACTGTGAATCGCGGGGTCACATCGACGTGAAAAGGCGAATCATCCTCAAAAAGAACCTGATAGGTGTTCTGATCTTGTATCAAGCGATGGTCGACCAGGTCCGGCTGAATCACACCTGTTGCGGGACCAAAATGAATCAAACCCGCAGGAGAGGGAATATCAGGTGGGATATAGCCCGCTGCGGGTGCATTCGGCACCACTCGGGCGGTATTGATATCCGTGGTCACGAGGTTGCCCAGCACATCGGTTTTGATGATGGACGTTGTTTCCGAGGGGGGGATGCCCTCGACAGTGCCAATCGCCGTGGTATCGATGAACCCCCGGTCATACGCGACCACAGCGTAATAGTAGGTTTGACCGTTCTGAACGTCGGTGTCGGTCCAGACGTGTCTCAGACCGACATCACTTCCGATGTTGAACTTGATGCCATTGATATCGACCAGGTGAGGCCCGGTAAGACCATTCTCGAGGTCGAACTGGGCCACGGGCTTGCGAAATGTCAGGTTGCCGAAACTGTCGGTGATAATCCTTGGCTCGAGAAGCTCGGGGTCGGTGGCCTTGTAAATATTGTAGCCTTCAAAATCATGCTCCTGCAAGAAACGGTCGAAGGATCGTTCGGCAATCTCGTCCCAGTACAGGGTGACTTTGCCATTCCCGGGAACGGCTGTCATGGTCGCTTTGAGCGGCGGTTCAGCAAATCGATAATCAGCGTCGAAGATCTGTTGTACCGTTTTTTTGGTCCGAACCAAATCCTTCTGATCTTCGGCGAACAATAAGGCCATCGAGAAGCTTTCTGTTTGACCTGCCTGCAAAGGGAAGAGGCCGGAGGAGAAAAACATCCCCAGGTTGACGGACTGCAGCAGCTCGTTTCGAGGGGGCAGGTCCTGGTTGAACAGCTCCCAGTTCTCTTCGTCATTCCATAGTTCGTAGAAGTGGACCGGAAAGATAGAGAATCCCGTCAGCCCGATTTGGTCGGATTCGTCCGGGTCCGTCGCGTCAAAATTCGGCTCGCCCGGCGTCGGGACCCCATCTGCTTCCCCCTGATCCGGCTCGGTATATTGCAGGTCAAACGGACCGACGCCGTCGGCGCCCACGTCATCGTTCAGGGGCTCACCGTCATCCCACTTGCCATTGTCATTCAGGTCAGAAAAGGGTCGCCAGTCGCCGTCGTTGTCAATCCCATCATCCCGACGTTCATCAACCATGCCATCTTCATCGTTGTCCTGGCCGTCGGAGGCATTGCCCGGGCTTTCGAGGAAGCCATAGCCTGCCACACCGACCGGCCGCCAATTCCCGGGGGTCCCGCGGTCGTCAGAATCCCATGCAAACGCAATATCCAATCTTGTGTCAAAAGAGCCGCTGTCATCACCGGAGTCATCAGTTCCACCAACGCCCCAATCGATATATTGGGCGTAAAGCGCTTTTGAATAGTCTGTTGTTCCTTCGTTGGTAATTTCATAAAGCCAGAAGATATTGTCCTCTGCGAGCACGTTCGACCACTGGAACCCCCGGGTGGCGACCTCTACGCCAATTCCCCTCCTCTCGGGGTCGTTCATATCGGGGAAGAAATCGAACTCCTCGTCCGGATCATCATCAAAGACAAAGTAGGCTTCCAGTTGGGCGTTGAAGATTCCCTTGCCAAAGAAGCCGTTCCAGAATCCTGCCCACTCTGGTGGCCGGTCGGGCCAGAACGAGGGCCACGTGTCGGGATCATCGCTCAAAGCGGGTTGATCTTGCTGCGGGTTGAAATAGCCCGGCACCGGCGCCCAGCCCCATGGGGTCAATTCAGGGGAGAGGTCGATGAATTCTCGATACATGGTTTCCATGGGATGGATGACATTGCCGTGAATGTCTTCGGTTTCTACCTGCACGATAATCGGCACGCCATCAACGTACGAGTGGCCTGAGCCCTTCGGCCATTCCCCGGAAGGCTGATTGGGCCAATTGGCGACTTCGCCGTGATTTTTGAAGAGCGTGCGGACGAGGTTACCGTCCATGATCCCTTCTCGTGTGTTTCTCCGGTGACCCACATTCGAATCTGCCGTGCGCTGAGAAAGCAATAGAGAAGGACAGAGAATTATCAGCAGCAGAAACCCAGCATGAACAAAATATTTGCCTTTCATCGCCTAACTTCTCTCTTTGAGTGAACTCTCAAAAACTCACAGAAACGCCTGTTTCCAACCGGCGCGGCGCCGAATAAAAATCCGGACGGATGATAAATTCCTCGAGCGTATTGATGCCACGAGGCTCCCCTTCCTGCAATTTGGAGATGGAGAACCCGGCCCTGCCAGTGTCGTCGTAGACGTTTTGTTCGTTCTTTCGATCTGTGAGATTGAAGACTCGCAGGAAGAACGAGTAATTGAGCCCCATAACCTTGAAGTTTTTTCTCATGTAGATGTCTATTCTGTAAAATAACGGTTTTCTGCCGCCATTTTCAACAGATTCCCGAATATCCTCTTTGGTCGGGGTGTATGGGAAGCCACTTCCCAGCTTACCGATGAGACCAACTAGAAAATTATCCGGGTTTCCGGCTGTCGCCGTCACGTTCAGGCTATGAGTTCGATCCCAATCCAGCGGGACCAGTTGTTTTGTCGTTTCAATGGGCGGGTCTGATTGCGCGTTCAAGAAGGCATCGTTTGGATCGGAAGCGTTACCGCGGGCGATCTGAAATGTATAATCGATGTTGGCAGAGAATCCCCGGGATAGCCGTTTCTCCAGCGCGAGCGTAAATCCTTTGACACTGCCATAATCTCGATTCAGATAGCGAGCAAATCTGTCCTGCTCGAGATTTTTCAAGACCTCCGTGCCGAGCAGGTTTCGGATATCTTTGAGATATGCGGTCACATCCAACGCCAGGTCTTCCGTCAATTGTTGTTGCAAGCCGATCTCGTAAATAACGGTCTTTTGTGGCTCGAGCTCGGCGTTGCCTACGGTATTGAGCAGGCTGTTGGGGGGAAGACTGATCGTCGACAGGAGAGGAAAAACCTCGAATTCCGGATTGCGGTAAAGAAAGTCGAAAACCGGAGTCTGGAAAAAGTGGCCGTACGAAAGATGGATGACGCCGCGATCGGAAATGGGGTAGGCGATGCCAAATCTCGGGCTGAGCTGGCCACTGCTCCTGGCCGATCTCTTGGGCGACTTTACCGCATCTCTCAGATTCTCCGGGATGACGTAGTCCGGGTTGAAAAGGTCGTAGCGCAGCCCAACGTTGACAATCATGAAGTCAAATTCCATCTTGTCCTGAACATACGCGGAAAGCTCCGTCGGATGCACCAGGAACTGATTGTTATTAAATGAAGTTCTGGGCGGTTTGCGATTCGTCGGACTGTCAGGAATGACTTCGAATTCTTCCAGCCACAGCCTGTGGAATCTGCCCTCCACACCCGCCTTGATTTGATGGATGTTGGTGGTCTGTCTTGTGACATCGAGCTTGCCGATGGTGGTGCGCGTTTCCCGTCTGTACTGCCACATTTGCTGCCCACCGGTGAAGAAGGCGTTGTTGCTGGCATCTCTCAGTCTATCCGTTGACACGTAGGGGGTGGTGAGATAGTCATCGTGCACGTACTGTTCGAACCTGTTTCTGAAGTGCGCGAGCTTGAGCGAAGAAAACATCCGGTCGCTAAAGGCATGGTTCCAGTTGAGGGTTTGGTTCAAGCTCCGTTGCTGCTTGCGGTAGTTGCCGTCCGGATTGAATCTGAAGAAGTGGTCTTCCGTCTTGTCGTAGGTTCTAAAGTCTCGCCGCTGCAGCAGCATTTCGTAGCTCAGCTTGTCATTTGGCGAAAACTGGTACGTCAACTTTGCCTGACCGGTCCATTTTTTTTGCGGATTCAGTGGCACCGAATCTGCGTTATTCTTTAGACTATCTACGAGCGCCTGACTGAATGGGTGGCTCACGCCTTGACTCATAATCAGCCAGCTACCGGGGTCGTTGCCCCGAAAGTTCGAGTTGTCCGAAGGCAGAAAGATGCGCTTGCCATAAATCCAGCCATCTTCCTTAAAGAAGCGACCCGAGGCGAAGAAGGTGAACTTCTCAGAAAAGCCGGGCACGGGTCCGCCAAAGCTGCCTTGCAGGTTGTAGATCGGATTGATCTCCTCGACGTTAGAAAAAATGTCCTCATGGGTGCTCAGGTAGTCTCCAGCATAAGTTGAGAGACTGCCGTGGTAGGTCGGCCCGCCATCCTTGGTGACGATGTTGACAATCCCGGACATGGCCTGACCATATTCGGCGTTGAACGTGCCGCTGATCACCTCCAGCTCCTGAATGGCATTGTTTTCTACTTCCAGAGAAAAGTCGCCGTCAAAAACGTCGTTCACGGTGACGCCATCGATCATAAAAGCCACCTCGCCGGATCGGCCGCCACGAATGTGCATTTCCCCACCGCTGCCCTCTACAACCCCTGCTTGCAGGTTTACCAGGTCCTGGAAACGGTCCACGGGCAGCTTGCTGATCACGTCTGCGCTTACTGTCGATGAAGTCGAGGTCAAATCCATTTGCACGAGCGGTTTTTCAGCGATAATAGTGACGGTTTCGCCGAGCTCGACGATTGTTTCTGAGAGTTCAAAGTTCAGCCGTGTGGTCCTGTCCATCGCGACATGGACGTTGTCATACTGGAGCGCCGAATATCCTATCATGGAGGTTTTCACGGAATACTGGCCAGGCGGAATCCTCAACATGATGAAATTGCCATTGAGATCAGAAGCAGCACCGAAAGGTGTCCCCAGAAGCATCACGTTTACGCCGGGCAGTGGCTCGCCCGATTTCTGGTCAACCACTTTGCCAGCAAGCTTGCCGGTCGTACCCGCCCATGACACACTTATCCCGGAAAAGCACAAACAGAAAACAGCGAAGCTAAGAATTATCCTTGGGAACTTCATCTTTTGACTCACTTTTGGCTCATGAGTTATGCTCTAACCGAAAATTTTCCCATGACAAATGACAAGCCAATCCTCTGTGAGCATGCTCTTCAATATCCCCCTACCCGAGACTTGTACCGCCTCGAGTAGGGGGGAGCTCCAGACCTGCTCACTTGATGAACGTCATTTTCTTCACAACCATCTGGTCTGCGATTTGCAAGCGGTAGAGATAAATACCGGAGCTGACTGTATTGCCGCGATCGTCGAAACCGTTCCACATAACCCGGTATCTTCCTGCCGTTTGAGGCTCATCGATCAAGGTGCGCACCTTTTGGCCCAGCAGATTATAGATATCCACAATCACATGCCCTGCTCGAGTCACCTTGTACTCAATTGTCGTTTGTGGATTGAAGGGATTGGGATAGTTTTGAGCCAGGTCAAAACCACCGGGCACACCTCCGCGTCCGTTGTCCGTCACCGGACCAAGCTCCTCCACCGAGGTCAGCACCACCGGGGTCAGAGCAAAGTCATCCCAGTAACTGGTACCGGTTGCAAAGTTCCAGTAACGAGCGCGTACCGTGGCATGGGTGGCTTCGGCTGGCGGCGTCAAGGGCATGGCATACAAGGTCCAGTCTGTGGTGGAGTCTGCCACATCGAACTGCATGTCTGCGCCGCCGATCTCATGCCAACCAGGAGCCGAGCTGTGCCAATTGACCGTGAAGCCAATCCGGAAGCCGTTATTCACCGCTGCGGAGTCGGCGCTGAAATCCACGGTCTTGACCCAGGCAGACAGGACATAGTCGGTGCTGGCATCGATAGGTGTGTGGTCGGAGATGAAAACCACCTCGTCGCTCTCGTTGTCTTCCTCCACGATCTTGAGGGCGTACGTGCCACTATGGACATCGTCGTCACTGATGGTCGCCGTGATCGGTATGTCACCGCGGATGAAATCCATCCACCAGTAGAACCAGCCCTCGGGTGCATTGAAGCTGTTGTTGAAAATGTCGCCTTCCCAGGTGCCTGTGGTCGGGTCGACTCTTCTGAGGAAGACATCATCGGCCCAGGCGGTGCCGGTGGCGTTCGAGCCGAACTTAAACGCGATGATGACGGAATCAGACCGGACCGGCAGCTCGAACGGATCGCTTTTGATCTCGGTCCAGGTGCCGACCGTTGCCTGGTCCTGAGGGAGCGGAACCACGATGTCCTGTCCAAATATCAGGCCTCCGGTAGAGTCGTACATCGAGAACGCCAGGTAAATGGTTTCATTGTCAGCGGCGGGATTGGTGTTGACACTCTCGGTCTGCACCCAGCCGCCGACTTCCAGGAGCTGCCCGGGCGCGAACCCACCCAGGTCATCATTGCCGCCGGCTCCGGCGCCCCAGGTGCGAGTCCAGTACTGATTCATGTTGTCAGAGACCCAGGCAGCCTCGCCGTTCTGGTCCGATTTGGTGATCTTCGCAGAGCGGTCCACACTGCGGGCCTTGTCTGTCGCCCACTCGACCTGTGCCGCTGTGGTGCCGGTGGTCATCGTATTCCACAAGTGCGGTTTCGTGGCCCCATCAAAACCGTTGTTTGACAGAGCGTTGGTCACATCCGAAACCTTAGTCAGGGCGAAATCGTCCCAGTAGCTTGTGCCGGTCGCAAAGTTCCAGTACCGAGCGCGGACCGTGGCATGGGTGGCCTCGGCTGGCGGCGTCAACGACATGGCGTACAAAGTCCAATCTGTGGTGGAGTCGGCCACCTCGAATTGCAGGTCGGCGCCGCCGATCTCATGCCAGCCAGGAGCCGAGCTGTGCCAATTGACTGTGAAGCCAATCCGGAATCCGTTGTTCACCGCTGCGGAGTCGGCACTGAAATCCACGGTCTTGACCCAGGCAGAGAGGATATAATCGGAGCTGGCATCGATAGGAAGGTGGTCAGATATGAAAACCACCTCGTCGCTCTCATTGTCTTCCTCGATGATCTTGAGCGCGTAGGTGCCACTATGGACATCGTCGTCACTGATGGTCGCCGTGATCGGTATGTCACCGCGGATGAAATCCATCCACCAGTAGAACCAGCCCTCGGGTGCATTGAAGCTGTTGTTGAAAATGTCGCCTTCCCAGGTGCCTGTGGTCGGGTCGACTCTTCTGAGGAAGACATCATCGGCCCAGGCGGTGCCGGTGGCGTTCGAGCCGAACTTAAACGCGATGATGACGGAATCAGACCGGACCGGCAGCTCGAACGGATCGCTTTTGATCTCGGTCCAGGTGCCGACCGTTGCCTGGTCCTGAGGGAGCGGAACCACGATGTCCTGTCCAAATATCAGGCCTCCGGTAGAGTCGTACATCGAGAACGCCAGGTAAATGGTTTCATTGTCAGCGGCGGGATTGGTGTTGACACTCTCGGTCTGCACCCAGCCGCCGACTTCCAGGAGCTGCCCGGGCGCGAACCCACCCAGGTCATCATTGCCGCCGGCTCCGGCGCCCCAGGTGCGAGTCCAGTACTGATTCATGTTGTCAGAGACCCAGGCAGCCTCGCCGTTCTGGTCCGATTTGGTGATCTTCGCAGAGCGGTCCACACTGCGGGCCTTGTCTGTGGCCCACTCGACCTGTGCCGCTGTGGTGCCGGTGGTCATTCTATGCCACAGGTGTGGACGGTTCGCGGTTTCAAACCCCCCCTGTGCAAAAAAGTCCGTCTGAGCTGACGAGACCAAAGGCAAGCCCAGCCAAATAAGGGGCGTAAACATCACCGCAGCTTTTACGTTAAGAATGCGCCAATTCATTACGTTCCTCCTTTTTTTGAAGAGTTTACGGAAAAGCCCATGCCTCCCATGACCTGACAAGAATTTGAACAAATGGGGCGTATCACCTCCTTTGGTATTTTTTAGGATGAAGCACACTTGACTTCTTTTCCCCTGCATCGAGATCATTGTTAAGATTATTTTACTGTTGAGATTGTCCTTGCCATTTTGGTTTTTATTCTTTATATAGAAAACAGAAAGCCCTTGGCATGGTTTACAGTGTGTGTCTTGAACACACAGTAAACTAGCTTGGCGGATTCAGAGGCTACTGGTTAAAAGATTCTCGCAGGATCAACTAGTAGCCTCATTTTTTACCCCTTGTCAGAGAGTCAGATCACATTTCGCAACCGTGCTTTCTTTTTTGTTTTTGCTTGCGCGGCTGAAGCACAGATTCGTAGGCCCCTCTTGAATTAGCACCAGACCTTATCTTTTCGGTACCTGTACACCGTCGATTGCCGTGATTGTCAGTGGCCATTCTGAGGGGCCTTCCCCGTGGATTCTCTAAGGACGAGCTCGGTCGGGACCAGGACCTGGTCCACAGTCATCTTCTTGTTGTCAATCATCTCAACGAGGCGGCGCACCGCAATAGCCCCTAGGTCCTCCTTAAACACTTTTATTGTGGACAGACGAGGCTCAACCTGGAGGCACATGTCAATATCATCAAATCCGATGATGGATACATCCTGCGGAACTCTGAACCTTTTTTCCCGCAAGTATCTCATCGCCCCGATTGCGACGGTATCGTTGGAAGCAAAAATAGCCGTGAAGCAAGCGCCTCCAGCCAGCAGGGTTCGTGTTGCTTCGTAGCCGTTTTCGACCCCCGTCAGGGGTTCCTTGCTGCTGATGAGGCGATCACTTATCTGCAGGCCATGACTGGTCAGGGTCTCTTGATAGCCCCGCAGACGTTCACTGATGCTGGGATGGTTTATCTCCCCGCCGATGAAAGCGATTTGACGATGCCCATTGCTGATGAAGTGCTCGACAGCGAGGCGTGCCCCTTGAAAATTATCGATCAAAACCCGTGAACATCGATCCGGGCTGGTGAAATAGTCAACCAGGACCAGCGGCAATTCCATCCTTTGAACGTAATCTACCAGCCCGGCCGGCACCTTTCCGGCCAGGACGATGCCGTCGACATTTCTTTCCAGCAGGAATCTGGGAACCTGGGAACTTTCCCGAAAGCTCTTTTGGACGATGGTCAACAAAATGTAGTAGTCATACTTGCGCGCTTCAAACTCGGTGCCCAAAAAGACTTTTGTATAAAAGGGCTCTGCATTGGAGAAATGGTCTTCGGTCAGAATGAATCCGATGTTGTGAGTTTTCTTGGATGCCAGGCCCCGGGCATTCCTGCGAGGGTGGTAATTCAGCTCGGCAATCGCATCTTCGACCTTCTTCCTGGTTTCCTGACTCACGTTGGGTTTGTTATTCAGGACCAGGGAGACGGTGGACAAAGAGACACCGGCTTTGTGCGCCACATCCTTAATTGTTGATGCCATTTTTGAACTTAGAATAGAAACGTTTTGAGTAATGTATAGATTAGCTCTGTTGCCAGTAGCTATATAATTTCAACATTATCAATTAGAAAGGGCAGTAGAGGTGCTATCGAAACGTTTCGATGAAGATAAACAAATCGGATCAAATTGTCAAGAAAAAGTTTCAAATACATAAAAAAAGTTACAGGGGCAGCAGATATCCCTTCCAGACGGAGTCTCTCTATGGGATAAAGGATTGAATTTTTCGCTTGACAATGGGTGTTTCCTTTTGTAGTGTACGTCCATTCAATCCGGCCGGACAGCGGCAGGAATGAAACCATTAACCTTCACTCAGGCAGGCTCGAGATGGAAGTTCTGATTGTCAACCAGAAAGAAGTGAGGCAGTTCTTGCCCATGGGCGAGTGCATGGATATCATGGCCGATGTGCTGAAAACTCTGAGTCAGGAGAATGCTTTGAATCCGTTGCGCTGGGCCATGTGGCTGCCCGACCGCAGGGGGTTGTTGGGAATGATGCCCGGCTATTTGGGAGACAGCGAAATCATGGGCTTGAAAGCCGTGAGCGTCTTCCCGGCGAATCATGCCATTGAGCACGACTCGCACCAGGGCACGGTGCTGATTTTTGAGACAAAGAACGGACGTCTGCTCGCGATCGTGGATGCCAGTGAAATCACGGCCATCCGAACGGCGGCGGTGAGCGGCGTGGCGACGAAATTGCTCGCCAACAACAACGCCGCCGACCTTGCCATTCTCGGTTCTGGAGTTCAAGCGCGTTCTCATCTCGAGGCGATGCTGGTCGCTCGAAAAATCACACGCGTGCGAGTCTGGAGTCGAAGCCAGGAGCATGCGGAACGCTTTGCTGAACGGGAATCGAAGCAGCATGATTTGAGAGTCGACCCCATGTCGACGGTTCAGGGCGCGGTTCAGGGCGCTGAAATCATCTGCACGACCACCTCCGCCACCGAGCCGATCCTGAATGGTGACTGGATCGCTTCAGGCGCCCACATCAACGCTGTTGGCTCGAGTGTTGCCTTTGCACGGGAATTGGACACGGCGGCGGTTGCCAGGTCGCGATTGTTCGTGGATCGGAGGGAGTCCACAATCAACGAAGCCGGCGATTTTCTGTTCGCCAAGAAGGAAGGTGCCATCGACGACGACCATATTCTGGCAGAGCTTGGTGAAATATTGCTGGGAAAAAGTGAGGGTCGAGAGACCCGGGCAGAGGTGACCCTGTTCAAGTCGCTTGGCCTGGCTGTCGAAGACATCGCCTCCGCGCATCACATCTACAAGAAGATGCGCGAAGCGGGCAAGGGCAGATGGCTCGAAATAGGGGGGATGAAACCGGTCTGAAGTTGAGTTTCTGGGGGGCTACTTGAGTATCAAGCCGGAAATTCTAAGTCCTAAGCTCAAGCTCCAAATTCTAACCTAACCTAATAATTCGTTCACCGCAAAGGCGCAAAGAACGCGAAGAGAAAGCTATATATCTGTTATTTGTTTTTTTGGGGTTCAAGTAGTCAAGAAACTAATTTTTTTCGCAGACTTCGCTGCGAAAAAAGTCATTTAGCGCTTCGCGCCG
>JBHHXT010000115.1:0-14242 GCA_046757165.1 bacterium
AAATGTATATGTTTTGGCCGCTGGTGAACTCTTGGATGATTTTCTTATCCATTTTGTCAGCCACATTCTTGTTGAAGCATCTGGAGCATTGACTTTTTCTCTCTTCACTTCATCAAATAAGTTGAATTTCTTAGAAATCGTTTTGAACAAAACGGCTCTCCTTTGAAGATTCTACTCCGCGCGCAAGGCTGGCAGCAACGGAATTCGCAGCGCCACTGAAACCGCTGCGATGCTCGCCAGCATCCCGACCAGGAACACGATCAGCAGCGTCACAGCGAGCGGCGCCCAGGGAACCTGCGAGCCCCCCGCCAAAACGTGTGGCGCGACCGCGAGCACGGCTGAGAGGGTGCCGATGACGATGCCCAGCGCCAACATGAAGCCATTCTCCACCACCACCATCCACGCCAGCGTCACGCGCTTGAATCCGAACGCGCGCAACGTGGCCAGCTCGCCGCGGCGCTCGAGGACATTGCGGATCAGGACCATGCCGAGGCCAAGGGTGCCGAGCAATAACCCCAGACCGCCAAGCGTTTGGAAGGTCGAAAGGTAGGTGTTTTCCACCGCCTGAAAATTCGCCAATTTGTCCATGGTCGTGGAGGAATCGAAACCGTAATCGCTCAGCGTCTCCTCCAGAATCTGTGCGTGCTGTTCGATCTGGTCCGGTGGCGTCTGGATGAGATAGTAACCATAACCATGCTGGCTCGGGAAATGCTCGAGAAAATTCTCTTCAGAAATAAGCAGCTCACTCTGGAAAATGCTTTTCTTGAAGAGCCCGACAAAGCGTAGTTTGATCTCCCGGCCCAGCTCGTCGACCATGGGAAAATCCTTTCCAAGACCGGAGTGGAGAATCCAGAGCACGGAATTGTAGTCGCCAAAAGCCGGGATGACGTTGGGCTCGAGCTCCTGATCGAGCAGCATCCAGGAATTGGTGTGGCCATCGGTTTTCGGGTGTGCAACGTCTTGAAATTGAAAACCACCGCGCTCGATCTGTGCTTTCAGCACACCGAGAATGCGTGGCCGCTCCACCTGGTAAAGATTCAGGCAGCTGGCATCATCGCCGGGCAAGAAACGAAACGGGATGATTTCCGAGCTTGCGAGAATTTCGGAATCTCTATCGCTAAAGCCCAGGGCGTAGCGTCCCGCTTCGGCGCTCAAATCGTAGTTTAGTGGAATATCGGCCTGTGCGACGAGCGAAAACCCACCCGTGCCCGTGTCCTTGCCAAGAAGTTCTTCGCCAAACTGCAGGCGAAACGCCTCGACCGCCACAATCACAAAACAGGCGCACGCCACGAGAGCCGCGCTGAGCATGCTGCGTCCCGGATTGCGCGGGCTGTTGCGCGCTGCCATGCGGATGACAGAAAACCAGCTCTGCGTCGCAGAGAGCGTTTTGTGCGACCCACGCAGCCAGAGGGAGAAGCAGGCCAGCCCGGAGATCAAAACCAGCGTGCCGCTGCCAAAGAACAATCCAACGGCATCGGCTGCTTCCACCGCAACGGCGAACGCCGCGAGTGTAACGGCGAGAATCAAAGAAGAAATGGCCACAATTTTCGCCCGGCGAGCCGAGCGGTGTGGTTTCTCGACCGTGGTCGTGCCGGCCAGCAACGCCGGCGGAGGAACCCGGGTCAGTTTGCGCAAAGCGAACCAGATGGAGACAAGAATCACAAACATGGAAATGAAGGCGCCGGTGACCAGGCTGACAGGCTGGGCGTGCAAGAACAGAAACGGAGATCCGACCGCTGCCAGCCACCAGGTTCGCAGGCCAACCATCATGAGCCAGGCATAGAACACCGCGCCCCCCAGTCCGAGAGAGACGCCGATGGCCGCCAGAAAGGCGCCTTCCTGTAAAAGCTGCCGGCGCATCTGTCTGACCGTATGGCCGACGGCTAGAAGCAGCCCAACCTCCTTGCTGCGCTGCTCGACGCCGAGACGAAAGAGCATCCCCACCAGCAGCGCCGCCGACACGATCAAGAACAGGCTGAAGCCGATAAAGAGTCCGCTGAAATCTGTCGCGCCGCCAGATGAAGCCAAGCCTTGCGCCTTCACGGGCTGGAAACCAAAGTTGAATTGCCCGGGTGTGGCTTGGGCAAGCAATTCCGCCGTGAACCGCTCCCGCACGGCGGCCAGGTCGAGATTGGCGGGCGCGCCGAGGCGGATGGAGGTCACGGCGCCAAAACGGCTACCCCAGAGCGCCTGCCCGGTCTCTAAGGAGACGAATGCTTTTGGCGTGCCCCGGTAAGCGTCCCAATACGCTTCATCCTTCTGCCGGATGAGGCTCAGGTCGACCTCGAACGGCGGGTCCCAGTCGGCCATGTTGCCGGCATCGGCAATGCCGGGGAAATCAGGGGTCAGCTTGCGGTCAGCAGCCAGGCCGGTCATCGCGACCACGCCCCTGACCGTGAAGCTGGATTTCTTTGTGACCAGCTCGTCGCGCGCGCCAACCGCGAAATAGGTCATCTCGAGGGTGTCGCCCGGGCGCACACTTAAATCGCTGGCCGCCCAATTGTTCAACAGAATCTCGTTTTTGCCCAGGGCGGGCGCCGGCCGGCCGTCGATGAGCATCAGCCGCTTGAACGGCGGGCCGACGGCCGGATTCAGGGCCGCCACGGTCGAGTACGGCAAGAGGTGGCCCCGGTGTGTCATGGTATTCGCCAGATAGGTGTAGACGGCAAACGACGGTATTTCTAATCTTTCAACCACCGAGCGGGTCAGCTCGACCAGTTGCGGCGAAAGAATCGACTCGACGCTTTCCAGAATGAGCGCGTGCTCTCGCTCGATGAGTTTGAGGCCCAGCTCCTCGAATCTCAATACGCCGTGCAGATGCGCCTGCAGTGGGCGCAGCTGGTCGTCCACGTCTGCGCTGGATTTCTGCGAGACAGCGATGGCGTTGATCTTGCCCTCTTGTGCCATGGCTTCTTGCAGAACGGGCAGGAAGACGTAGGCGTTCAACGGCAGGGACTGGTGTGGCCGCAAACCAAAGCGGCCGATGCCGCGCTCTGGCAGGATGGCTGTCAGCGTCAATCGTACGGTCTCGACCACGTCTTCGGTGTCTTTCTGGCCCAGCAGCGTCCCCCGTGCAATGTCACTCGGTTTCTCGAACGAGAGCAGAATCTGGTCCCCCACGCCGGCCTGCAATTCATTCTGCAGCGATTGGTTGATGACAATCGAGGGAAACACCTGCCCGGCGGGCTGTCTCAGAAGCTCAGCCAGTCTGCCAGAGGGGTCATTCTCTTGCGAATTGTAAAACGCAGCGAAGCGCTCATCGAGGGCGATAATGTTGATCCGTGAGGCGCGCGCGCCGCTTTTGCCGTGCACGGCGCTGCCGTTTAGAAGGATTGCCGGCGCGGCTGCGTCAAAGGTGTTGCGGAAATCGGGCGAGCTCATCAAATCGAGCGTCAGCCCCTCGCGGAAGAAATCCTGCCTGACCAGCACATAGTCGATCTCCCCCAGGCGGTCGAGTGTCAAGTCGCGCAAACTGCCCTTGACCGAATCGCCCACCAGGAGCGCGCCGGTGAGCACCGCGGTGGCGATGGCTGCCGCCAGCGTGACCGCCAGATTGATCCGCCAATAGTGAGTTAGACTTTGACGCACTTGCCCTCCTGCAATTCGAATCTGCGTTGAAAGCGATTTGCAAGCTCGAGGTTGTGGGTGACGACGATGAGGATGTTTTGCGCTTCTGCGTGCAGCTCGAAGAAAAGCCCGGCCACCGAGTCGGCGGTTTTGCGGTCCAGATTGCCGGTGGGCTCGTCGCACAGCAGCAGGTTCGGCTGGTTGATCAGCGCCCGCGCGATCGCCACACGCTGGCGCTCGCCCCCGGAAAGCTCGGCCGGCCGATGGTCGACACGGTCGGAAAGCCCGACCTTTTCCAGCAAAACAGCGGCGCGGTTTTCGGCCTCTTGATGGCCATTTCTGAACGCCAGGGTCGGGATGAGGACATTCTCCATGACCGTGTACTGCGGCAGCAAGTAGTGGTCCTGGAACACAAAGCCGATCTGCCGGTTTCGAAATTTTGCCAGCTCCGGCTCGGGGAATCCGCCCGGGTCTTGACGGTTGATTTCAATTTTGCCGGCAGTCGGGGAATCCAGCGTACCGATCAAATGCAGCAGCGTACTCTTGCCGCACCCGGACGGCCCGGTAATGGCCAGCGCCTGCCCCGCCGACATCTCGAAATCCACGCCTTTCAGGACTTCCACCGGCCTTTCCTCTGAGCCGTAGCTTTTGTAGACGTCTGTGAGTTTGAGTGAGGTTTCCATGACTTGATTCAGGTTGGTTTTTTCTTTTCGCGTCAATTAATCCACCGATGGACGCCGAAACCACCGAACGCCACCGAAGTTATTTTGTCGTGAGCCTGAAAGTCGAAATCCTCGGCTCCAGCTAGCGGACGATGGTGCGACACCGCTTGTAACGGTGTCTTTGTGAGTCCAAGTTAATCACCGGACCGGATACCGTCTTAGTCAAAACACGGTCACAGACCGTGTTGGATCCTGTCTGAACTTTTTTTGCAGGTTACCTCGGGTGTAACTCAGGCTTCCAGCCTGAGCCTGGTATTCTATGCTTTTCATTTCTCCGCTCTCCGCGTGCTCTATAGCTCTGCATCGAAAGCAAACAATTTCCTCGAGACTTACCAGGTTATTGTTGCACAGCCGCCCCAAAATCCCTTCGGTGAATCTCGGCGCCTTCGGCGACCTTCGCTGGCAAAAAAGAGACCTGCGCGATCAACCCTCCGGCGCCTGCTCTATCTTCCCTGCCAATGGTTCGGGAATTGGAATCGCCCGTATCTTTTCTCCGGGATTGCAAATGCAGCAGGCCGAGGACATCTTGCCGCGGGCGATGAGCTCAGCCTCGCGTTTGAATTCGAACGAGTAGGTCATCGACTTACTGCCTTTGCGCGCGACCTTCAGATGGATATCCAGAACTTCCTCGAATCTGACAGGTTGAAAATACTCACAGGAAGCCGCCAGCCGGGGCCACCCGATTTTGTTGCCCTCGATGGTGGTGGAAACACTGGTGCCGAGCGAGTTGAGAAACTCGTGCTCGGCGGTTTCCATGAACACGAAGAAACGGGCAAAATGCACAATGCCAGCGAGGTCTGTGTCCGCGAATTCGATCTTGCGCTTGCTCTTGTACTCGTACGCCATGGTTCGACCTGTCATTCCGGCGCAGGTCGGAATCTTGCGATTATCTGTATCTGACCTGTTTCAGCAGGTTTTCCACGCCCCGTTTTCATCCTCTGCCTCTTCGATTTCTGGCAAGCGTCCTGCTAATTCTGCACCTCCTTTGACCCCTTCTCTGCCGGGGCCGGTGAGGCCTCCGCGACCGCCGGCTTCTTTGCTGGCGACGGTGTGGGCTTGTACAGCGTGACGAGACAGCCGCCGAGGGCCGCCAGCAAAATTCCGGCCGCAAACTGCCAGCGCACCCCCTTCAAGCCGCCGGCCGGAGGATGAATGGCCAGCGCCACCGCCGCGTTGACGATCGGGGCACCGGCAAAAATGATGGCCATCACAACGCTTGGCAGCCCGCGGGCGCCAAACGCCAGCAGCACACAAAAAGCCCCCAGGGCGCCAACAATACCGGCGAGAAGCGACCAGAACATCCCCTTGCCCGAGAACGTCCACGAGGCGCCTTTGACCGCCAGGACAGCCACGGGCGCGACGACCGCGGTAATCACGTAAGCGATGCCGACAAACAGGAAAGCCTTGTAGCGTCCGTTCACCGGATCCGCCATCGCCACCTGTCCGGTGTGTAGAAAAATCCCGTAAACACCCCAGAAAGCCACCGTCAGCAAAGCAAAAATCAGCCAGGTCATCCCGGATTGCGCTGAATCAGTCAGGGTCATTGATGCTCCTCCTGTTAATAATCTTTAGTGGGTTTCACAAGACTCGGACAACATTGATTTTTCCTAACTTACAAAGCCGCACCCTTCGCGTTCTTCGCGCCTTTGCGGTGAATGAATGATTCATGGTCCGCGCCATCTTTGCCCAGATACATTTCGTAAACCCGCAGGGTCGCAGCCGCCATGTTCCGGTCTCCAAAATCACGGTGGACGACACTCTTGCCGGCGGCGCCAAGTTTCTCTCGCAGGCGCACGTCATTCAGAAGCACCTCCAGCGTTTCCGCCAGGGCGGCTGCAGATTGGGGCTCAAAAAGAAGACCGCCCCTCGTCCGTGCGATGACCTCCGGGAAGGTGCCATGTCCCGGCTGCACAACCGGAACCCCATTGGCGAGCGCCTCCAGGATGGACAACCCCTTGGGTTCTGCATAAACCGTTGGCACGGAAAAAATGTCGATACTGCTAAGAAACGCAATTTTCTCCAATCTGTCAACCTCTCCGATGTATTCGACCGCCTCTGCCATGCCCCAGGCCCTGGTTTTCGCCTCGAGATCTCTGAAGAAGGGCTCGTCCTTTTTGCCCAGATAGCCGGCCGCCTTCAATTGAATCCGCTCGGAGCCATATTTCTGCCAGAGCTGGTGAAACGCCTCGACCAGCAGATGGAATCCCTTCTCCGGACAAATCCGCGCAAAATAGCCGATGAGTGTCCTGCCCTGCTTGAACTTCAACGTTCCGACGCCGTGCCCTTCCAGCTTGATCCCGAGATGGACTTTGTGGATTCTCTCCCGCTCCAGCTCCAAATAGGCTGACATGAAATCAGAGTAAGCGTCGCTGGTGGTGATCAGCCCGTCGACATCCTGAATCCGCTCGCGCAGCAAGCTCTTTGCCTGGCTCTGGTACGGTTCGATGAGGTTGTCCAGAAAGAGGTCTTCGCCCTGTGCGCCACAGATGATTGGCACGCCGAGCTGCCGCTTGATCTCGCGGGCAAATCCAAGCAGCAACGTGTGGTTCAGATGGACGATATCCGGCTCATATTCTTCTTTCAGCCATTTGATGAGCTTGTGCACTTCCTTTTTCTGTTTGCCTGCCTCCCCGCGCAAAACGGAAACGGTGAGTGCCCCCAGGTCACGGGCGTTGGTCGAGGCGCTGAATTTGGAGATCCAGTTGAGCAGCGCCGTGCTATTGAACAGATTGTCGATGAACTCCGGCGTATGGCGAAAAAGTCCGATTTTCTCCTGCAGATAGACGTTGAGTCCCCCCAGGAACACGCGATGCAGGCTTACACTTTCTTCATCTGTTCTGATCGGAGTATACGTCGGGACGAGCGCAACCTCGTGCCCCAGTTCCTGCAGGGCAGCCGCCAGGGCGTTGTCGTGGATGCACGTGCCGCACAGCATGCCGGCGGCGCCAGTGGCGATGTAGGCGATCTTCATAAATCCATAACCCGGAAATCAAGAATTTCGGTGACACGATTTGACTGTCCTCCAGTTTTTGGGAGACAGCTAATTCAAGCTTGATCCAACACGGTTTGCAACCGTGTTTTCAGGTCCAAATCCCAGTGGGATACACAGTTGCAAACTGTGTAGGATCACTTTTTCTTCATCGTTGAGTAATCATATCATCAAATTATCACATCTACTGACTCTAACCTGGATAATTCATGAACCACGAAAAAGTTCAGCCTAAGAACTTTGCACGCCAAACGCTTCCATGCGTTCAAACAGTCCGTTGACCGGCTCCCGGTAGACATTGCCCACGAGAATGTTGATGATGTCCTTGCGGCAATGCGGGTATTGCTTCAAAAATCGGGCAAAGCTGAATTCGCGTGTATAAAAGGCATAGACCAGCTTACGAATGGCTTCTGCACCGGCCAGGTATTCCTGCGCAAATGCGCCGAGCCGGGCAGCGGAAAAGTCGTCGTTTTCAAAAGCATCGTTTATCGCATCCGCAGCCATTTCGCCGGATTTCAACGCCAGGAAAATGCCGGACGAGTAAATCGGGTCGAGAAAGCCGAAGGCGTCGCCGACCAGGACCCAGCCGGGGCCGGCGATGCGGTCGGCGGTGTACGAGAATTCCTTTGTGGTCTTGAGCGGGAAAAGCTGCCGGGCGCCGGCGAGCCGGGGGCTGAGCGCCGGACACTTGGCAAGCTCTTCGTCAAAAATGGCCCGGGCCCCTTGCTTGCGGCGCCTGAGCAGATAGTCGATGTGGCCAACCACACCGATGCTCACCACATTGCGGTGCAAGGGAATGTACCAGAACCAGGAGCTGCCGTCCTGCGTGTGGAAGATGATGGTTGCCCCGCCGTCGATGCCCTCGTCTCTGGCCGCTCCTTCGAAATGGGAATAGATGGCCGCGTTTTGCAGCCGGGGCTCCTCGGTGCTGATTCTCAGCTTGCGGGACAACAGCGCACGCTGACCCGAGGCATCAACTACAACTTGCGCGTAAAACGCCTGAATCGATTTGTCCTGCAGCCGGGCGCGGACCCCAACGGCCCGTTCCCCCTCGAAAAGCACATCCACCACCTGCACGCCGTGGCGAACGTCCGCGCCTTTTTGGCGCGCGTTTTCGAGCATGAGCTGGTCAAACTCGCTGCGCAGAACTTGCCAGGTTTGTGCCCGTTCACCCGGTTCGTTTTCGCTAAAATAGAACGGCGCGCCAGCCCTGCCGGATCTGCCATAGAATTGCACGCTGCGCTTTTTGACAAACGCGCTCTTTTTCATCTGGTCGAAAAGGCCCAGCCGCTGCAATGTCCAGTAGGTGCCGGGCATGAGGGATTCGCCGATTCTGAATCGTGGGAACTGGTCCCGTTCAAGAACCAGAACCTTGCGGCCCGTTTCAGCAACGAGCGCCGCCGTGGTGGCTCCGGCCGGGCCTCCGCCAATGATGATCACATCAACTTTGTTCATATCGTGTTTTTCCCATCTCCCGCTTACAACGAAAAATTCACGGCGCCATAGACGGCGCGCGGGTTGCCGGGCGTGACCGAAGCCGACCCAAATCCACCGCGCCGCAAGTAATCCTTGTCCGTAATGTTCTTGATGTTCAGGCTCCAGCGGATATTCCCGAACGTGTAGTACAGCGAACCATCAAACGTCAAATAGTCGTCGATCTCGAACGCATTATCTTCATCGATGAATTGCTCGCTGACATAGCGGAAACCGGCGCCGATGCCGATGGTTTTGTTGAAATCTTTGGTCGTCCAGAAATTGATGATGTGCTCCGGTGCAAACCCGGGCGTGTTGCCGGAGAAATCCATGATTTGGCGTGTGCGGGGATTGACCTCTCTGAATTCCGTCAGCTCCGCATCTGTGAACGCGTAGTTCAGAAAGGCATTCCAGCCCTGGAGCGGCTGAACCGCGATTTCAAATTCCAGCCCGCGCGAGCGCTGGTCGCCGGTTTGCTGGGTGACGCCGGTCTCGTCAGCAATCCCGATGTTCTCTCTTTCGAGATGATAAACCGAGACCGTCGAGGTTAGCCTGCCACCCAGCGCGTGCAGCTTGGCCCCCAGCTCGAACTGAGTGCTCTCCTCGGGCCTGGGGTCGCCCACAACCAGCGTCGAGGGTGCGCTGAATGATTGTCCGGCGTTGGCATAGAACGAAAGCGCGGCAACGGGCTTGACGACCAGGCCAACCATCGGGCTGAATTTCTCATAATTGCGCGTGTTGTCTGAAGCAACAGGCTGAAACGTCTGGAAATTGAGGTCAGCACGTTGGTCCTCGTAATCGATGATGTCAAGCCGTCCACCGAAAAAGAGCTGCACCTGGTCAGAAAAGGATGCCTGGTTGATGAAGTAGGGCGCAAAGATCAAGCTTCTGGCATCGCCAGCCGCGAACGGTAAGAACGTGAGCTGATTTCGGCCCTGGGTGAACTCGACCGGATGGTTCAGATCGATGGCGAGCGCCAGATTCAGACCTGCCGGATCGGTCTCACTCGGCGGAATGAACGGCGCCAGGTCGAGCTTGAAATCATCGGTCAAGCGCGCCGTCTCCAGTCCCGTCACGAGATGGTGTCTTACCGACCCGGTGCTGAAGGAAAAGATCGCCTCGAGCTGGTTGCCGAAGAATTTCTGCGAATCATCCAACGAATTCAAGGTTCGGATGACATTGAATTCCCCCGGCCTGCTCGGGTCCGGAAACGCGCCGTTCATCAGGGCCCCGGTCGAAACCCAGTCCAGTTGTGTAAAATAAACCTTGTCTTTCAGAGTCACGGACTGGCTGAGCTGGCGCCGGTAGTCGAGACGAAGCCGGAACAGATCCTGCTCCGAATCATCGAGCGGCGTCTGGAAGGAGCGCTTGCGCGGCACCCGGGGTAACGTGGGCGTCAAATTGAAGCTCGCGTCGGGCACGAACTGCAAAGGCAGGCCAGCATCCGGCTCGGCGTTGCTTCTGACATATTCAAAGTTGGCAGTCACCGAGCTGCGCTCATCAATCTTCCAGGTCACGGCTGGATTGACGGCAACCGTGCTCTGCTCTTTGTCGTCCCGGTAGTTTTCCGAATCCTGCCAAAAGCCGTTTACCCGGAACGCCAAATTGGAGGCCGGGGTCTGGAAGCCGAGGTCAAAGGTGCCGCGATAGGTCTGAAACTCCCCAACCGACCCTGAAAACCTGGCGAAATTGCCAAACACCGGCTGCTTGCGAACCAGGTTGGCCGCACCGGAAAGCGGGTTGCTGCCGTAAAGAAAAGCGGCGGGTCCCTTCAGGACTTCGACGCGCTCGATGTTGTAAAGGTTGTAAAAGCTCACCTCTGGTTCCGGCGCGCCGTCGGTCAACACCAGACCGCCGGAAAGCGATTCAAACCCTCGAATCAGAAAGAAGTCATGCGTCCCGCTGCCGTGCTGCACGTTGACGCCGCTGATGTTCTTGAGCGCGTCGCTGAGAATCATGCCATTCTGACTCTCGAAAATGGCACGGGTCACGACCCCGACGCTGGCAGGAGTCGAATGCAAAGGCAGCACCATTTTGGTCGCGACGGCATTGAGCGTCGGGATGCGCAGGGTTCTCAGTCCCTCGACCCTCACGGTGTCCGCGAAGTAGAACGCGTCAGTATCTTCATCGTCCTGTGCGATGCTTACGACAGGAACGAAAACAGCCGTGATCAATGCCAAGCCAAGGCTCTTTCGCAAAAACATGGATAATTGCTCCTTAATTCTAACGTCAGAACTGCACATGCCTGTGATCAACTTTCATCCGTAAAATGGTGTGACTACAACAATCAGGCCCAACACAGTCTCCGACTGTGTTTTGGCGTCCTGGTCTCAAATAAAACTGTGTAACACGACATTCCTGTCGTGACTCTTTGAGTCTGGTATCGCGACATAAATGTCGCGTTACGTCTTCACGTAACTACCCGGCAAAATTCAAACACAGGATCTCTCGCTGATTGCGGAGGTAAAGCCTGCCGTTCACAAGGGTCGGGACGGTCCAGCAGCGGCCTTTCAGCACTTGCGCGCTGGCGCGCTCGATGTACTCCTCTGGCCGGGCCTCGACCAACACCAGCTTGCCGCGCTCGCTCAGCACGATGAGATGGCCGTCGGCGTAGAGGAGCGAGCCTTTGCCGAAGCCGCGCTTTGCCCACTTCTTCTCCTGCGTCAAGGCATCGATGCAGCGCAGGGTGCCCTCGTCAAATCCGTACAGATGGCCATCGACGAACAGGGAAGTGGAGAAGTGGTTGCGCATGATGCGACTCTTCCAGACTTCCTCGACCGCCACCTTGCCGTCTTGGGTTTTCATCCGCAGCACCGCGCCGCCGACGTTGTAGCCGGAAGAAACGAACACTTTGTCCGGCGCAATGAAGATAGGGGTGGCCGCATTGACATCGTAGCTGGTCACCCACGCATAACGCCAGTAGAGCGCGCCGTTGTCCGGATTGACCGAAATCAGAGAATTGCCCGTAAAACAAAGTATCTGCTCGATGCCGCCAACCGTCACCGCGATGGGGGCGGAATAGCCCGGGATTTCAGTGCGGGTCTTCCAGACCAGCTTACCGTTCTTCTTGTTGAACGCGACAACGCCGTAGTCCTGCCGGCCTCCGACATCTACCAACAGTAGATCGCCGTAGACCAGCGGTGAGGTTGCCACGCCCCAGGTCGGGATTCTGCCGCCGTACTCCTTGCGCAGGTCGTGCTTCCAGACGACAGCCCCGGTGCCGGCGTCGAGCGCGACCAGCTTGCCTTTGGCACCCAGGCCATAAACGAGGCCGCCATCGATCGAAGGGGTCGAGCGCGGACCGTGGCCGAACTGGTTGGTGAACTTCGAATCGAGCCGGTAGCGCCATTGCTCTTTGCCCTGTTTGGCATCCAGACAGACGATAAACTCATCTGCCTCGATGCCGTACATGGTGTAAAGTCTCCCGTCGACCACTGAAATACCAGAATAACCATCGCCTGAGCGAGCACGCCAGAGGATCTCCAGACCTGTCTCCGGCCAGCTCGTCAAGATGCCTGTCTGCGACGAAATGCCGTCGCGGTTCGGACCGCGCCACTGCGGCCAATCGCTAGCGGTTGCCGGGTTAACGCGGGTCAGCACGGCGGCACGGTTCACGACCACTCGTGGCTTCCCGCTCACCTCCGTTTCAGAACGTGAGCGCTTGAACCCAACTCCTGAAACCGCCATCATGAGCGCCACAGCGCCGAGGCCTGCGGCAGCAAAAATGAGAATATTCGTCCTTTTCATCAGGATTTCCTTTCATTGTGCAGATCAGGGAGACCCAACCTACTTTCCCTCGTTTTTCATGGGGAAAAACGTTTCGAAAATTTTATCTGTGCGGTTGCGCCAGCTCGCCCAGCCGAACCCCTCATTCACTTCGCCGCCAGCGCAGGCGTAGCCCTGCTGTTCGAGAAATTTCGTGAAGCTGGCATTGGCGGCACCGATGTCCCACCCTTCCAGCGGACTTCGGATATCGTACCTGCCCCAATCCATGTAAAACTGGAGCGGCTGTTCGCTCGCGGTCGCCGCGATGGCTTTCAACTCATTCTCCTGTGCCGTCAAAAGGCCAACCGACTGCCCCGAAACTTTGCTGAACACACCGGGGTGTTTCCAGGTGGAATAGAACGCAGCAAACGCGGGGAACCCCTGTCCGATGTTGGCGCGCGCCTCCGCCGACGCAAGGGTTCGATAAGTTCTGTCGATGAGCGGAACCAGCTCCTCAACGAGCGCCCGGGAGTATTGATCCTTCAAGTTACCGCTGTACTCCCGGTTTCTCGTTTTTGGGTGCTGCGAAATAAACACGACAATGATGGGCGACACCGTTGTACCAACGATGTTGTCCAGTGTGTTGACCATCTGGCCGGCGTTTTGCGCCTGGCCACCCGCATGGACGTAGGCCACCGGATATCTCTGCTCGCTGTCATCATAGCCTGCGGGCAGGTAGACATCGAGCTTGCGGCTGTTCTCAAGAATCGCGCTCTCAAACTGCAGCGAGTCGAGTCTGCCTCGCGCCGCCCCTTCAGCCAGTTCTTGAAGATGTGCCGGTTCGTTCCACTTGGGCATGCCGAACCAGGACATCTCGCCAAAGACACCCTGCGTTTTGCGGGAATTCAGGGAATCGATGACATTGTTCTCGAAATCGACTGTAAATCGGTAGTTCACGCGTGTATCAGGCTCCAGACGTGTAGAATAGGTGTAAAGGTCCGTGCCGGCAATCCGGTTCATGGACATTTCTTGACCAAAGCCGATCATATCCCCGATAATGACCACATCCTTCGCTTTGCCCCGAAAGATGAAGTGCACCAGGTTGTCCCCCTCCGTGATCGGGAATTCATCCTGTGCGGCAATGTATTCATCGATGACTGACGCCTTGTCATCTGCGGCGTTGACCCTGGCCAGAAACTGTGCAAATTCAGAGCCTGCAATCGCATCATGTTCAGCGGCCGCCACGACCTGGTCCACTTTAGCCACCTCAATGCTGGCAATCTCGCCGTGGCTGCGCGCGAAGATTTTGCCGTTGGCGAAGCTGGCCGGGGTCCACGCCAGGTCGTCAAACAGAGCCAGACTGGCCATCTCTTGATAGCCTTCAGGCGAGGCTTTCGCGACGTGCAACGAACCTTTCTTGGTTAGAATAACAAGGTGCCCGTCGACAAGAATGGTAAACCCATCGCCTGGTTTGCGTGATTTCCAAACGCTTTCGCCGGTCTCTGCGTTCACGCAGGTGAGAAAGCGCGAACTGTAACCGTATAAGTAACCGTTGGTGTAGACGGGTGTATTATAGGTACCGCGAATATTCCGGTTCTTCCACAGCTCCTCGGCCACGTACCCTTCGCCGGTTTTCTTGATTTCCACCACGACAGATTCAGCCCATTTGTATTGCAAGAAAAGCCGGTTGTGGCCCACGGTCACGGGGTTGATGCTGCCATGGCCACCTGCGTGCCGGTACTCCCACAACAGTTTGCCGGTTTGCGGCTCGAGGCCGTAAATGTAC
>JBHHXT010000116.1:0-13922 GCA_046757165.1 bacterium
GCAACCAAGAACTAGACCTTTAAGACCTCATCCTTGATTTGTAACAAATACGCATAAGCCGCATCGTGTTCGTTGGGAATCTTGCCATCCAAAATGGCCGTTTCAATGAGTCTTTTCAACTTGCCCACGGTCGGGCCGGGCTCCAGACCGCAGACGGCCATAATCTCATCCCCTCGCACAGGCGACTGAAAGGCACGCATCCGGTCTTTCTCCTCGACCTCATGCAGCCGGCGCACAACGAAATCGAAATTCCTCAGATGCTTTTGCACGCGTTTTGGATTGCGAGAGGTGATGTCAGCCCGGCAAAGGGTGAGCAGGTCATCCAGATGCTCACCAGCCTGCACAAGCAATCTGCGATAGGCCGCATCTGTGACTTCCTCCTCTGTCAATGCGATCGGACGCAGATGCAGTCTCGTCAGTTTTTGCGCATACTTTGTCATATCGTTTGGCAGGCGCAGTCGCCGTCCGATGGCCGGCAACATGCGGGCGCCGATCTCTTCGTGGTTGTGGAACGTCCACCCCTTGCCTTTCACAAACTCTTTCGTTCGCGGTTTGGCAATATCGTGGACCAGAGCCGCATAACGCAGCTCCAACTTGTCGGACATCCCCGCCACATTGTCCACAACCTGCACCGTATGATAAAAGACATCCTTGTGGTGGTGGCCTTCGATTTGTTCGACGCCTTTTAGAGCCAACAGCTCCGGGAAAATGAGCTTCAGCACACCACACGCCTCTATCAAGAGAATTCCAATCGAGGGACGCGGAGCCTCTACAGTCTTTAGAAATTCATCTGTGATGCGCTCCATGGAAACGATTCTCAACCGATGGCACATCCGGCTCATCGCTGATTTTGTTGCCGGCTCAATCTCGAACCCGAAGCGCGTGGCAAAACGAATCGCGCGCATGATGCGCAACGGGTCATCTTTGAACGTCACAGCCGGGTCGAGAGGGGTACGAATCACTCGGTTCTGCACGTCCTGACGTCCGTCGAATGGGTCGACAATATCCCCGAATGTCTGCTTGTTCACCGAAACCGAAATGGCATTGATGGTGAAATCGCGCCGCGCCAGGTCGCTTATCAGGTCAGCAGGTTCGACGACGGGGTTTCTGGAGCTGCTCCGGTAGCTCTCCTTGCGCGCCCCAACAAACTCGAGTTTATAGTCGTCCTTTTCCACCAAAGCCGTGCCAAATTTTTCATAGATGACGACGTTGCAGGCCGCAAGCGCTTTCGCAACGGCACGCGCAAATTGCGGTCCATCGCCCAGGACGACAAAGTCGATATCTTTGCTTGTTCTGCCGAGAAGATTATCACGCACAAAGCCCCCGACGGCATGCACTTCCACACCCTGGTCGTCAGCAACCTTTCCGATTTTGTCGAGGATTGGGTGGTTCTTCAAGTTCATGGGTTCTTGCTCGTACAATCAGATATTGGCTGTTAGCTCAGATCTGGTTCCAACGCTCTGCGTTGGAACCCTGTTGACGCTCTGCGTCCCATTTACTCGACGCAGAGCGTCAGATAGTGGTTCCCACGCGGAGCATGGGAACCAGATAGATATCCCCTTACAACCTGCCGGATCTCAGAATCGCAATCACCAACCACATTCCCAGCAAACCGGCAAACAAAAAACCGAGCAACCCGAACAATGGATAGCCCCAGAGGACAGGCCCAGCCTCCAGCGCCAGGATAAGCGACGAACCAACGATCAAAGCAGCGATGATCAGGCTGAACGCGACCCGGTTTGACGAGCGGTCGATTTCCAGCATCAAATTTTGCAGGCCGCGGTCTTGCAGCTCGATGGCAAATTGTCCGCGCTTTAGCTTTCGAAGCAGCAGCTCGATCTCTCGGGGGCCCACCCGTAACAACTCATAAAAGTCGCGCAGCGTTTTCACGCCCTCATAAGCCAGCCGGTTCACATCGAGTCTGCGCATCATCAGCCTGCGCACAAATGGCTGTGCCAGCGAAAAAATTTCGAAATCCGGGTCCAGCTTACGCGCGATGTCTTCATAGGTCCCCATGGCCTTCATCAACATCAGCAAGTTGGAAGGCATGCGCAGACCGTGCTTGCTCATCACATCAAAAACGTCCGAGATAATGGTCTTGACGTTGATTCTCTTCAGGGGCACAGCGTAGTAGCGGTCCACGAAGCTTGCGATATCAGCACGCAGCGTCCGCACCTCCTTTTCTTCGTCCAGGGAGCCCAGGTTGATCAAGACGCGAATGATCAAATCTGCGTCTTTCTGAACCGTGCCGATCAGCAAGTCCGAGACTTCCTCCATCAAAGCCTGATCCAAACGCCCCATCATGCCGAAATCTACGGGCACGATGACGCTTGCGTCCCTGACAAAAAGATTGCCGGGATGGGGATCGGCGTGGAAGAAGCCGTCGTCAAAAATCTGTTTGAGAATGAACTTGCCCCCGGTCTGCGAAATGAACTTCAGGTCACAACCGGCCTGGCGCAGCAGCTCGATTTCAGAAATTTTGATGCCATCGATATACTCGATGGTCAGCACCTTCTCCGTGGTGTAGTCCCAGAAGACTTTGGGGACATAGACGTTGTCAAAATTCTCAAAGTTCTTGCAGAAGATTTCGATGTTTCGGCCCTCGTTGATGAAGTCGAGCTCCCGCTTGGTGCTCTGCAGCAGTTGCCGAACCATACCACAGGGATCAAACTGCCGGCTCTCCGGGATGTACTTCTCCATGAGGCTCGCCAGGTCCGCCAGAATGTCCAGGTCCGTGGTGATGATGCGTGCCACTTCCGGGCGCTGAATCTTGACCACTACATCCTGGCCCTCATGTGTCTGCGCCCGGTGCACCTGCGCAATAGACGCCGAAGCCATCGCATTTTCTTGAAACTCGTTAAACTTATCCTCGATGCGCATGCCGAATTGATTTTCGAGATATCCCTGAATTTTCTCAAAGGCCAGGGGCGGCACGTCGTCCTGCAGCCTGGTCAGCTCACTCAACAGATCCGCGGGGATGAGAAACGAGCGCGTGCTGAGCAACTGGCCCAGTTTGATAAACGTTGGCCCCAGCTCCTCCAGGGCCAGCCGAATGCGCTCAGCCGCGGACAGAGGTTTGACCTCCGGGGCTTCCCGTCTAAAGAGCCTCCGGCCGACCTGCAGATAGGCCGACAGATCCATCCGATCGACCATTTCCGCAAACCCGTACTTGATCAGAATGGCGACGATCTGCCGGTAGCGCTTCAGGTTGCGGTAGCCTTTGTCAATACGAGGGATGCTCACGACTGGGGACCAATTGATTCCTAAATTGAGCGATTGGCTTTTGGCAATTAGCTCTTAGCTAACGGCCAAACGCGCGATTACTGACAATTTCCTCCAGGACTGGCAGAATTTCGCCGAAGTTGGCATACTCGTGGTGCGGAATGTGGTGGCGCTTGCAGTAGTGCAGCAGCTCGCGGCCGCGTTTTGCAAACGCAATGTCTGCCGCGTCCGCCCCGCAGCGGTCTGAAAAACCGTCACCAACATAGACCACGACGCTGCCGTCCTGTTTTGCCTGCCGCACATGGTACCCTTTGCAGTTGCCACACTGTCCACAGCCGGCCTCAAAATAGGGGAACTCAGGCCGGAGGCGGTCCTCCCCCACAAAGACCAGGTGATTTGCACAAACCTGCACCGAGGCGTGCACATCATGGTTCCGCAAGATTCGTTCAATGTAGAAATCCAGGCCGTCGCTGGCGATGGCCACCTCGACATCGTGCCCGCGGCAAAACTGCACAAACTCCACAAAATGAGGATCCAGCGCCTGCGCGTCGGCGAATGCCTCGAGCTGCGCTCGGGTCGCACGCGCAATGGTGCATTCCTGAATCAAACATTCTTTGGAGCTGATCTTTCCTTCTTTCCAGGAGCGCACGATATCAAAACACCGTTGGTCCGCAAAGGTGCGGAAAAGCAGGTTACCGACATCGTTGAGCGCCGTTGTTCCGTCAAAGTCGCAGATGATCTTCATAGAAACATATTCTCTTCACCCAATCAGGGCTTGCTGGGGTTGGGGGAAAACACGCTAAAGCGTGAACACCCTAATTCTGAACACCTGAACCCCGTGACCATTTGGCAAAAAAATCGCCCACGGCGTGTGGGCGATTCAAAGTTTCTGCACAACAGACACGGGCTATCTTGACCCTCTTCACCGCTGGCGCGACGCCTCGATGGCGGCCTGTGCTGCGGCCAATCGTGCAATCGGCAATCGGAATGGCGAGCAGCTCACATAATCCATGCCCACACGGTGACAGAACTTCACCGAATCCGGATCGCCACCGTGTTCGCCGCAGATACCGATTTTCAGGTCTGAGCGGGTGCTGCGACCGCGCTCGACGCCCAGTTTGATCAACTGTCCCACGCCCTCCTGGTCGATCGTCTGGAAGGGGTCGCTCGTCAGAATACCGTTGTCGAGATAATCGAACAGAAAGGACCCGATATCGTCACGGGAGTAACCAAAGGTCATCTGCGTCAGATCGTTGGTGCCAAAGGAGAAGAATTGTGCGGTTTCGGCGATCTTGTCAGCAACCAGTGTGGCGCGTGGAATCTCAATCATCGTTCCGACCTGGTAGTTGACCGTGAGGCCTTTTTCCTCTTGCACCTCTTTGGCGACGCGCTCGACGATGGCCTTTTGATCCTTGAATTCGTTGTCGGTGCCGGTAAGTGGAATCATGATCTCCGGAAAGACCTCGACCCCCTCTGAGGTGCACTGCGCCGCCGCTTCGATAATGGCGCGCGCCTGCATTTCAGTGATTTCCGGATAGGTCACGCCCAACCTGCAACCCCGGTGGCCCAGCATGGGGTTGAACTCATGCAGCGACTCGACCTTTAGCTTCACCGTCTCGAGATGAATCCCCAGCCGCGAGGCCATCTCTTTTTGTGTCTCGTCGCCATGGGGCACGAATTCGTGCAGCGGCGGATCGAGCAAGCGGATGGTCACGGGCCGGTGGCCCATCACCTTCAAAATGGAGTAGAAATCCCGCCGTTGCATGGACAGCAGCTTACCAAGCGCCTTCTTCCGTCCTTCCAGGTCTTCGGCCATGATCATTTCGCGCATGGCCCAGATGCGCTCGCCAAAAAACATGTGCTCGGTGCGGCACAGGCCGATGCCTTCGGCGCCAAACTCGATGGCCGTCGCCGAATCCGACGGCGTGTCGGCGTTCGCCCGGACTCTGAGTTTGCGGGTTTCGTCAGCCCACATCAGGAGCTGCTTGTAGTACTCGTTGCGCTCCGGATCGATTGCGATCAGCGGTAACTGGCCGGCGTAAATCGTGCCTTTGGTGCCGCTGAGGGTGATCCAGTCCCCTTCCTTCAAGGTGGTTTCACCGAAAACCGCCTTCCTGTTCTCGAGGTCGACAATGACGTCGCCGCAGCCCACGATGCAGCACTTGCCCCACCCGCGGGCAACCAAAGCAGCGTGGCTGGTCATGCCCCCTTTGGAGGTCAATATCGCCTGCGCCGGCTTCATGCCGTGCACATCTTCCGGACTGGTTTCCTCGCGCACCAGAATCACCTTCTCGCCCCGGTTGCCGAGCTCCTCCGCCCGATCAGCCGTCAGGACGATCTTGCCAACCGCCCCCCCCGGGCCGGCCGGCAGCCCTTTGGCGATGAACGGTGTCGTTTTCTCAACGGCCGGGTCCACCATCGGGTGCAAGAGCTCATCCAATTGCGATGGCTTGACCCGCAAGAGCGCGTCATCTTTGGAAATCAGACCTTCAGATTGCATCTCGACCGCCATGCGGGTCGCCGCGATACCATTGCGCTTGCCGACGCGCGTCTGCAACATCCAGAGACGGCCATCCTCGATGGTGAATTCCATATCCTGCATATCGCGATAGTGGTGTTCCAGCTTGTCGCGATACCCGACCAGCTCTTTGTAGGTCTCTGGCTGGCGCTCTTCAAGCGAGGCGAACTGTTTGTTGCTGTCTTGCTTGGACTTGATATTCAGGGCATAAGGCGTGCGAATGCCGGCCACCACATCCTCACCCTGAGCATTGATCAACCATTCACCGTAGAAGTAATTCTCGCCCGTAGCCGGATCGCGCGTAAATGCCACGCCCGTGGCGGAATTCTCACCGCTATTGCCGAACACCATCGCCTGGACATTGACCGCTGTGCCCCATTCATCCGGGATGCCTTCGATCTTGCGGTAGGCGATAGCTCGTCTGCCATTCCAGGATTGGAACACGGCAGAGATGCCGCCCCACACTTGCTCGAAGGGATCATCCGGAAATTCCTTGCCGAGCACCTCCTTTATTTTGAGTTTCATTCTTTGCGTCAATTCTTGCAAGTTGGCAGCCGTTAAGTCCGTGTCGTTCTTGTATCCGTTCCTTTCCTTTACCTCCCTTAACAAATGCTCGAGCTGCACGCGGATACCCCTGCCTTCCTTCGGCTCGATGCCGGCCGCTTTTTCCATCACCACATCGCCGTACATCGCAATGAGCCGGCGGTAGGAATCCAGCACAAAGCGCTCGTTGCCGGTCTTCTTTATCATGCCAGGAATGGTGCTCGTGGTCAAGCCAGCATTCAGCACCGTCTCCATCATGCCCGGCATGGAAATTCGCGCCCCTGAGCGCACCGAGAACAACAGTGGTCTCTCCGGGTCGGCGAACTTCTTGCCCAGAATCTTCTCGACCTTTTGAATCGCATTTTCAACCTGTGCCTTGAGTTCCGCCGGGTATCGCCGGTCATTTTCGTAGTAGTACGTACACACTTCTGTGCTGATGGTAAACCCGGGCGGGACAGGCAGCCCCAGGTTGGACATTTCCGCCAAATTGGCTCCTTTGCCGCCGAGCAGATCCCTCATATTTGCGCTGCCATCTGCTTTGCCATCGCCGAAGGAATAAACATATTTTTTTTCCATCCAACATCATCTCCATTGTTGTTCACGTTTGCCGGTTGCCAGTTCGAACAAATCCTTACTATCTAAGGAACTTCTGGCAGAAATGCAATCAAAAATTGACGAAATTTGAGAAAACGGAAGAGTTCGCAATGACATCTCTTGCCAACACCTTTTTGATCACCATAGCGGCGTCGCAAAAAAAACGGGATTTGCGCTGCGCACAAATCCCGTATGCAATTTGCCTCGAAAAAAAGCTCGTTCCGCTGTGGCTAGCGGTGTTTCTTGCCGTTGTTCCCCCCCAGAATCTCCCGATAGCGTTCTGGCTGCGAAAGAACCTCCAGTGCTTTCTGAACGCTTTTGTCATGGTCAAAGGTCGCTTCCATCTCGGCTTTGGCCCCCCAGAGCTTGGCCGAGATTTCTTGCTGCAGCTCCTCCTTGATGAACTCCTTGCTCAACTCGAACTCTCGGCTTTTCTGCTCCAAAATTGCGTTGCGAATGGTTTCCACGGAGTTTGAAACTGACGCCAGGTAAGCGTTCTCTTCGGCAAGGCTGGCAATTCTGTCAAGGGCCACCTCTGCTTCTGAAGTGTAGGCGAACTTCTTTTCTTGCAGGAAGCGCTCGAACAGGTCCAACATTTCCTCGGAGACCTCGAACCCGCGCTCCAGCTCCGGATGCTGGGCGGCGTACACGACCGCAAATTGAAACGGCATCGTCTTGCGCAGCAGCTCCATCTCGAAGCGGGAGAGAGGGGTCTCCGAAATCTCGATATCCGGCGAAATCCCATGTGAGGCGTAGACTGGCCGGCCATGCGCTGTATAGTACGGCTCGCCCAAACTCGCCTGGTCTGCTCTATTCGAATCATCCGGTTCTCCTCCTTCGAGCTCTGCCTCTGCCCCATCCCGTGCCGGGTGGTAAATGATCTCATCCGGGGCTGCCAGGAACCGCTTGGGGTCCTGAATCGAGCGACCGCTGGGCACGAGATACTTTGCGGTCGTTATTTTCAAGGCGGCCTCGCCGGTGATCGGAATGACCGTCTGCACCAGACCCTTGCCAAACGTGGTCGCGCCAATAATGACGCCGCGGTCTAAATCTTGAACGGCACCGGCGACAATCTCAGAGGCGGAGGCGCTGAATCCATTCACCAGCACCACCAGCGGCAAATCTTCAAGGATGGGTGCGTGCTCGGAGAAGTACTTTTGCACGGAGGCGGCCGTCCGGCCCTCGGTCGAGACGATGAGTTTCCCCTTGTCAATGAAGTTTTCGCTGACACTAACGGCCGCGTCGAGCAGCCCGCCGGGATTGGAGCGCAGGTCCAGGATGAGCGCTTTCACCCCCTCTTTCTTGAGCTGACGAATGGATTTTTCGACATCCTTGCCTGCGTTGCGGGAAAAATGGCTGAGACGAATCAACCCGATGCCATCCTGCAACATGCCGGAGTAGAGCACATCGGTGACAACGATCTCCGCACGAATCAGGCGGAATTCAATCAGTCCGTCTTCGCCCTCGCGCTCGATTTTCAGAAACACCTCGCTGCCAATCTCTCCACGCAGCAGAGCCGCTACCGCCGTAATGGTCAGGCTCCTGGTTGACCTGCCGTCGATCTCGAGGATGCGGTCTCCCTCACGAATGCCGGCTTTGATGGCCGGCGTGCCGTCAAACGGAGGCTCGACAACCGTAGGCCAGTTGCCGCGCAGGCCGATGCGCATCCCCAAACCACCGTATTTACCAGAAGACATGATTTGCAGCTCCTGATTATCTTCCTTCTCGACCAGGACCGTGTACGGGTCCAGCGTTGAAAGCATCCCGTCGATACCGGCCTTCATGAATTTGCCCGGGTCGATTTCCTCCACGTACTTCTTTGAAATTTCCTGATACACGCGACCAAAAATCTCGATATTGCGCTGCACCTGGTAGTAGTAGTCCGGGCCATAGGCAGAAACCCATCCGCTCAGCCAGCCACTCACCCCGACCAATGCTATGGCGGACAAAAAGATGACAACGATTTTTCTTCTCTGGGACATACGCATACCTCCGACTGGTTCAGGCTAATCGCTTCTTGACAATTTCAAAAATCTTCTTTTGGATGGCTTCAACTGACTGCGCGCCGTCGATGACGACGAAACGAGCCTTATCCGGTGGTGAGTTTGCCATCTCCAGGTAGCCCTGTCTGACTCTGTGATGAAATTCCATCTCCTCTTGCTCGAGGCGGTCCAGGGCCCGTGCTTTTGCTTCATTGCGCTGCAACGCCACTTCAGGCGCCAGATCGACCAAAAACGTCAAATCTGGTTTGATGCCATAAGTAACAAATATATTCAACTTTTTTATGAAATCCAAATCAATTCCGCGGCCGTACCCCTGATAGGCCAGGGTCGAATCATAGTACCGGTCGCAAATGACAACCTTGCCTGCTTCGAGATTTGGAATAACTTCTTCTGAAACCATCTGGGTGCGCGCTGCGGAGTAGAGCAGGAGTTCGGCCTGGGCCGTCATGCTGTGATTTTCTTTGTCGAGCACAACCGCTCTGATCTTCTCTGAAATTTGCGTGCCGCCCGGTTCCCGCAGCAAAACGACCGGAATGTTCAACTTTGTGAGCTGCTCATGCAGCAACCTGGCCTGCACGGATTTGCCGGAAAAATCGACCCCTTCGAAATTGATGAGCGTACCCTGCATTTTGTTCTGTCCGTTTTTGAATTCGGTCTTGAAAGAAGCTCACGAAAATCAGATTTCCTCCATCTTCCACTTGCCACTCTTGAAACGCACATAGTTGACCAGGGAGCGCAAGATCTCGTCTCCCAGGTGCACGAGCCAGAGCGCGGCCAGTGAGTAGTGCAGCGCAAAAACCAGCAGCCAGTTCAGACCGATTTCCAGAAAAAGGACGCTGGCGATGGTCACCCACATGAGCCAATTCAGGTCGCCCACACCGCGCAGGTTTCCAATCAAAACGCCATCCAGCGCCTTCGGGATCTGCACCAGGGCAAAAATGATGATCACGGAAGCGCCCAATTGCACAACCGCTGCCTCTGAAGTAAAGATGGCAACAAGCGGTCTGGAGAAGACCGCCATCAACAAGAAAACCGCAACGGCAAAAACAAACACAATCCGATTGGCGGCGAGGGCCGTCCGGAAGACGTTCACACGGTCAGCAGAGCCGAGATTCTTGCCGACCAGCGTCATGGCGCCCAGCCCAAAGCCGAGGTAAAACATGGAGAGAATCGCCTGAATGCGCAGGAAGACCTGGTGCGCTGCCAGCACCGTAATGCCGAGCACCGCCGCATACCCCGAGACGATCAACTGGCCGATCGCCCAGACGAGCTGCTCTACCGTCGTCGGGATCCCTGCCTTGAACAAGCGCCGGAAGGTCTTCATGTTCGGCGTTGTCAGCTCGCGAAAGGAGAGAAAAAGCGCGATTTTGCGGCTGCGCAAAACAAGGGTTGTGGCGACGAACCCGAGGGAATGGGAAATGCCCATGGCCATGGCTGCGCCGCGGACCTCCAGCCGCGGCAACCCGAACAAGCCAAAGATCAACAGGGGCGCAAGGACGAAGTTGAGCGCCACCACCGACAAATTGATCATCATGGCAAAGCGGGTTTCGCCAGCGCCGCGAATGATGCCCAGGGCGACGAAGTTGGTCAGAACCAGCGGCCCGAACGTGGCGACGGTCTTCAGATAGGTGATGCCAGCCGCTCTGGCCCCGGTCCCGGCCTCGCGAATGAGTTTGAAAATCAAGTCCGCGCCAAAATACCACATCAGAGAAATGGCCAGAGCCATGCCCGTGCCGAGCATCAACGCCTGGCCCATGATGTGATTCGCCTCCCATGTCTTCTTCTCGCCGAGGTAACGATTGATGATTATTGAGCTGCCCACGACAAAGGTCAGGAGCAGGGTCAAAACCACGATGATGATTTGCACGGCCATGCCGTGACCACCGAACGCCGCTGCGCTCAGCCTGCCGATCAGAATCGACTCGAAGGTCCACATGAAGGTCGAAGCAGAGAGGTCGATCACCGCCGGAAGTGACGTCTTGAGGACGGTTCGAAGTGGAGACTTATCGGGCAAACTTTGATAACATCCTGGTTAATTGAGTTCTTTCGACTTCGCCTATTTCTGGAATCTTAGCGGCTACGGGAGGTGGCAATCTCCCTGCTCAATCAGGGAGATCTCACAAAAAGCGCTCACAATGACATCTCTTACGAACTTTTTGCCCGGCCTCTGTGTCCGTCCAGGTCAATCATAGTACTCCAAACCCAGGTGCGTGATCAGTTCCTCCCCGCGCAGGTAGCGCAGCGTGTTTTTGAGCTTCATCAATTGGATGAAAATATCGTGCTCCGGGTACAGCCCTTCTGCGACTTGTGGGCTCTTGAAATAGAAAGAGAGCCACTCTTGAATCCCCTTCATGCCACAACGCCGCGCCAGGTCCATGAAAATGACCAGGTCCAGCACAATGGGCGCCGCCAGGATGCTGTCCCGGCAAAGAAAGTCGATCTTGATCTGCATGGGGTAGCCGAGCCAGCCGAAGATGTCGATATTATCCCACCCTTCTTTGTTGTCGCCGCGCGGCGGGTAGTAGTTGATGCGCACCTTGTGATAGAAATCACCGTAGAGGTCTGGATAGACTTCTGGCTGCAAGATGTAATCGAGGACGCCAAGCTTGCTGACTTCCTTGGTCTTGAAAGCTGCCGGGTCGTCGAGCACCTCACCATCGCGATTGCCGAGGATGTTGGTTGAAAACCACCCGTTCAAGCCGAGGTGCCGCGCTTTGAGTCCGGGAGCCAGGATGGTTTTCATGAGCGTCTGGCCGGTTTTGAAATCCTTGCCGCAGATGGGCACGCCTTGCTTTCTGGCGAATTCCACCATGGCCGGGAAATCGGCGGATAGATTGGGGGCGCCATTGGCGTAGGGCACGCCTTCTGAGATAGCTGCGTAGGCATAGACCATGCTGGGCGCAATGGCCGGATGGTTTTCTTGCAGAGCCTTCTCAAACGCGGCCAGGTCCTGGAAGATCTCATCTTTTGAGTCCATAAAGACTTCCGTACTGCCACACCAGACCATGACCATTCTGTCCAGCTTGTGCTGCTCTTTGAAACTGCGGATGTCTTGCCGCACCTGTTCGGCAAGCTCCCATTTGCTGGCAGCCGATTTAACGTGCGTGCCATCCAATTTCTTGACGAACTCTTTGTCGAACACGGCTTTCCAGGGTTTGACGCGCTCCAGCTCGGGTTTGATTTGTTCGAGCAAATAGCGGTCGAGCACACCAGCGTTCCTGGCAGCCTCGAAACAGTTGTCCTCGAAGATGTCCCAACCACCAAAGACCAGGTCATCCAACTCAGCCAAAGGCACGAATTCTTTGATTTCGGGCGTGCGGTTTTCAGTGCGCTTACCCAGACGAATCGTCCCCATTTGGGTGACAGAGCCGATAGGCTTGGCAAGTCCTTTGCGTACCGCCTCGACACCGGCGATGAAGGTTGTCGCTACCGCGCCGAGCCCTGGTAATAAGACGCCTAACTTACCTTTAGGTTCTGCGATGGTGATGATTTTGCGTGCCAACATACTCCTCCTTTTGTTAATTTCAAGCAGGCTTTGTTATGATACGCCTTCGGTGTAATCGCCTCGAATTCACTCTTTAGATCTCGCCCTCTGCCCCCTGCCCTCTGCCCCCTAATCTCCCAGCAACTCTTCCATCTCCTCTTCAGTCAGCTTTTCCTTCTTCTTGCCGTTCTCCTGCGTCCAGACATGGTAGATCCGCTGCACGGCGGTGATGTTGGCAAAAATCGCGATAAGCAAAATCGCAAAAATGAGCGTGGAGAGATGGATGAGGGCGCCTATGCCAATGTAGACCACTCGCTCCGGACGCTGCATGATGCCAACTTTGCAGTGGAAGCCGAGAGCTTCGGCGCGCGCACGCACGTAGCTCACCATGATGGAGCCGCCAAGGGCAAAGGACACCGCCACGGAGCTGATGAACATGTCCTGCTTGACGAAATAAAACACCAGACCAAAAAACATGATGACCTCTGAGTAGCGGTCCAGCGTCGAGTCGTAAAGCGCGCCAAATTTGGTCACCCGGTTGGAGAGACGGGCAACCTTGCCATCGACGATATCGAAGGTGCCGGCGAGCAGAACGATAGCGCCGGCGATACGCAGGAATCCGGTCGCAAAAAGCACGGCCGCGCCTACCGTGAGAATGAACCCGATGGTGGTAAAAAAATTGGGGTTGAGCTCGAGTCTGATAAAGAAATTGATCACCGGCTCAATCAGCCGCAAATACCAGTTCTTGACCCCGTCCGGTAAGATCTCCATCTTCACGTTAAACAACTTTAAAGCAGCCAAAGCGAAGTCTCCTTTTTAGTCTCCTTTACCTGCCAAGATCAAAACAAATTCGCCTTTTAGTTTCATGTGTGGCAGGTTTTCGATCAGCTCATCGAGGGACCCTCTTGCCACTTGCTCAAACTTCTTGGTCAACTCACGCACAATCGCGGCCTGACGGTTGCCGAGATGGGTCACGAGATCTGTCAGGGTTCTGGCGATGCGATAGGGGGATTCGTACAAGATAATCGTCCTCCGCTCAACGGCCAACAATTCCAGCCGCTTTCGACGCCCTTTTTTGACCGGCAAGAAGCCCTCGAACACAAAGCGGTCCGTCGGCAAGCCCGACAAAATCAGGGCGGGCACAAAGGCCGTGGCCCCGGGGACCATCTCGATCTCCATGCCGTTGTCAATACACGCTCTGACCAGCCGGAACGCCGGATCGGAGACGCCTGGCGTTCCGGCATCTGAAACCAGCGCAACCGCCGCGCCGGCGCGCAGCCGGTTGAGCAGATGCGGAATCTTCTTTTCCTTATTGAAATCGAAGTAGCTGGTGGTTGGCGTTTTGATATTGTAGTGTTCTAACAGAATGCGCGTATGCCTGGTGTCCTCTGCTGCAATCAAATCGACCTCTGATAGAACGTCAATGGCTCTCAGGGTGATATCTTTTAGATTTCCAATCGGGGTGCTGACGACGTATAGTTTCCCCGCCAACTCATGGTCGCTGCCACTCATAAATTCTCTTCACAAAACCCCGTCACGGCGTCTAATCTCGAACCGC
>JBHHXT010000117.1:0-13917 GCA_046757165.1 bacterium
TTCTGAAAGCGTGACTTCAAAGTCGACGCCGCCTTGCAGGTCCGAAATGTGCCAGAGCAAGTTGTCGTCCGTGGCGCGGTTGTCCGGCATGGGCGAATTGCTGTCGATGCGGGTGTGAAAGGATTCTTCCTCATTCGATGAAAGATACGACCTGACGGTCACCTTCGATTGTGCCTGGTTCTCAGTGATCCGGATGGCGTGACGTGCCGGTGGCGCCGCGACTTCGAGATTTTGCAGGCTTGTTGTCAAGCAGCCGGAAAAGGCCAGAGACGACAGCAGCCAAACCATGTTTTGTCTCATCAAACTCGTCTCCTGGACTACCAGTTTTCATTTACACTGAATATGAATCAGCGTTGCTTTCATTACATGAGTGGGGATCAATTCGGATTATCTCTCGGGTATGTTGGGTTGGATGGCAGTCGAGACCTGCACTTTTTTGCAAAAGAAAATCACAATAACCAAATCCCAAAATCTCAAACAAATTCCAGGACCCAAGTTTGAACCTTCAAACTCGGTGTAACACGTCCCGGAAAGAGATGAACGCTCACTCAATTGACGGAAGAAGTTTGGACCTCGAGATTTGGAATTTATTTGGGATTTGGCCGTTTGGGATTTGGAATCTGTTGACCTGCTGCGCTCAATGGTCCAGAACCGAGAAGTCGATCGCTGACGTGACTTGCTGTTGGCTATTCTGGTCCGTCACCCTGAGCTGCAACACAATGTCTCCCGCACCCAATTTGCTGACATCGAAGGAAACGTGTTCGACCAAACTGCTGCGGTCGGAGACACGTTCTTCCGTGAGTGTGATGCTGAGGTCTTGCTCACCGCTGCTGCTGAAAACTTTGCTGAGGACGGTTTGCTTTTCTTTTTCGCGGCTGAGCTTGTAATCGATCTGGTAGCGTGCCTCGCCTGATTCGTCTCTGGTCAGGTTGTAGATCTCAAAATAGATGAAAAGGGGTTTGTTTTTGCTCACGGCCCGGGCCGGCAGCGGGACGACCAGGAGGTCATTCTTGACAAACTGGCTTTCCTGCTCTGACGGCTCGATGTAGGAGGCGAGCTGAATATCGCTCAGTCCCAGCCGGGTTTTCGGGAAGGGCGCCACCTGGAATTCCGTTCGGATCGTTCCCAATCGTTTGCCGGTCGTGTCTTCCAGGCTGAGGAACAGGTTGTATTCGCCCGGCTCCAGCGCGAAGTTCCACTGATTGATGCTGGTGCCGCGGCCGATCAGGTTGCTCGCGATTACGCTGAGATTTTCCTCAATCGGGCTGCCCTCTATCAATTCGTAGTCCGGATCGAAGATCCCGATCTGGCCGACGAGTTTTGCCCGCATTCCTCTGGCTGCGGGTTCGAACTTCAGGAAGCGGTACGGCACGCTGTAGGTGATCTCGGTGCGCACTTTGTTGTCTCTGGCCCGGAAGCGTGCGATACTGTAGGAGATGGGCAGGTTCTTGCGCTCTTCCCCCACCCGGTAGATGACCGCCGGCGCCATCCGGTCACGTCGACGCGTATGTTGCTTGTCTTCGGCTCGAAAGTTGTTGTCCGCATAGCTCAGCTTTTCGGCGCTCGACTCCAGTTCGCTCAGCTTGTTGAACCGCTCACGGAAGGTCTCATGCTGGCCGGCCAGGGTGACATAAAGGTTCTCGCGCAGAGAGGTTGCGGTGGCTGCCACCTCGCTGGGACGGAACCCCGGACGGTCTACCAGGCGGTCGCCAAACGTACTGCGGCCCTTGTAAAAGGTGCCAAAGACTGATTCCGCTCCCGGCGCCAGAACATAGTGGGACTTGCCGCGTGGGCGAACGAAGGTGTAATAGAGCGTCTGGTCGATGTGTTTGTAAAACCAGAACTCGTACGGATAGACCTGATACCCCACCTGACCCAGCACACCGCTGTGGTCGGTGAGCTTGCTGTAAGGCTTTCCAAGCCGGACATGGATTTCCCCGCGGGCATCAAATCCAGTCGGGGTTGCGCGGGTGCCATACAACTTCCTTGCCTCTTCCGAGCGCTGGAAGAAGGTGACGAGAAACTCATTCTGCGGCGTGATAGGGGAGGGGTCCTCGCGCCGGAAAAAACGCAAGAGGTGGCGCCCTAAGCGGCTGTCTTTCTTCCCGAGCAATTTGCCCAACTGTTTTTTCTCCTCTTCCTGTTTGAAGAGGAACCGCGTCTCATCGACGATCCGTTGCCACAGCTCCGGCTGCTCCCGCGGGGTGGAATGCTTCAGAACATCGTAGAACAAATCGGTCACCTGTTGGCCGAAACTTTCGCCATAGCTGACCGCGTAGACCCGGGCCAGGTCATAATTGAGAAACCAGTCCGTTTTCGAAGCAGATTGCATCTCGCTGAACCCCTCTCTTAGCCGGGTCAGTGCTTCAAAGTGGTCGGCCTGCAACAACGCGGTGCGACCGAGCTGATACCAGGCGGAGCAGCCCGAGGGCTCCTGGTACAGCTTCTCCGTTTGCAGCAACTGGAGCAGTTTGCTTTCCGCTTTGTCGTAATCCCTTTTCTTGATCGCTTTTACGGCTTGTTTGTACAACTTTGATGGTGAATCGGCGACGACAGGGGGTGCAGGGGCTGCATGGATTTCATGCTCGCTGAGTCTTCCCGGCAGGGCGAGAAAGGAGTCGATTGCCGCTGTCCCGGCCAGCAGCAGTGCTACCGCCATTGACAAAGCGGTAAGCGGCTTAAGCCGCTTCATGTGTTTCTTCTCACTCATAGCCAACCACTGCCGGCGCCAACGTATCCAGGCGCGCGAGGTGTTGCCTGTCTTCCTGAATAAACTTCCGTTGTGCGTATTCCAGGGCGTCTTTCACCGTCGGTTGCAGACTCATGTCGTACAGCCGGCGGCGAAAGGTCTCATGCTGGCCGGCCAGGGTCGAGTATAACTCATTTCGCAATCGCAGCGCCATTTCACCCACATTCACCCGGTTCATGAACGTACGGCGTCCTTTGTAAAACGTGCCCAGAATCGACTCCGGTCCCTGCACAAGTGTGTAGCGGTTGTCTCCCCGGCGCATGATGAAGGTGTAGTAGAGGTCAGGGTGAATGTTGCTGTAAAACCAAACCTCATACGGGTGCAGCGCCCAGCCGAGCTCCCCTTTGACGCCGCTGTGACTGCTGACGATGGTGTACGGCTCTCCCAGCCGCACATAGATCTCGCCGCGCTGGTCGTAGCCCTGCTTTGAGCGCGTATCGCCAAACCGGTGGCGGGCATCCGTCGTTCTCTGGAAAAAGAGTCGCAAGTACTCGTTTTGTGACGTGTTGGGATAAGGGTCTTCCCTCTCGAGAAAGGCGAGCAGGTGAGCGCCGGCCGAACTGCCGGGCTGAAACAACGTTCGTTGCAGCGCGCTGCGTTCAGGCTCTTTGAGCAGGATGAGCATCTCATCGCTGATTCGTTGCCACAGGTCGGGCTGGTCGGCGGGCGTGGAGTTTTCCAGCAGCGCGTATATCAGGGGTGTGATGTTCTTTCGCTTTTCCACCAGCCGATTCTCCGCATAGAGTCTCGCCAGATCATAATTCAAGAACCAATCCTGCCGACCGTCTGCGCGCAGCCGCTCGTAGCCCTTTTCCAATACCTCAATGGCCTCGGTGGGTTTGTTTTGCCGTTCCAGGGCGAGACCCAGCTGATGCCACGCTGACCGTCCCGAGCTCTCCTGGTAGAGCTCGTTCTTTTTCAGCAGCGTGCGCAGCTTTGTTTCCGCAGCGGCGAAATTCTTTTTCTCTAAATCCTGTAACGCCGCCCCGTAGAGTTCGGAAGGAGTTTCCTGGACCGGGCGAAGCGAACGAGTTGGCGTCTCAGGATGCGCCAACCCTGCACTCGCGGTCAGATGAAATGGGGCAAGCACCACCAGGCAGCATGAAAGGGCCGCGATAGCGCACGCCGCGTACCGGAAAGTCATCTTAGTACCTGACGAGTTCTTTTCTGTCAAACAGGCTCTGTCCAAATATAATTTCTGGTAATTTCAATTGCAACTAGATATTTGGATGAATTGTATGTCCCCCATTTTGGGGGAACGGTTAACCTGCATTATTCATAAACTGAATAAACTATGCTCAAATAGGAAAAACAGAATTGGTGCGCTTTAGAGTTTGTAGTACACGCGTCAGCGTGTTGTTTTTCAAGCATTTGGCCGCCTTATGGCGGCACTACGAACAAACAATTCATGAATAATGCAGGTTAATTCAAGCCTGACCAAACATCCCGCCTTTGCGGGACAACCGTGTCTTGAGTGCAAACCCGGGAGGTATACACATTTTCAGACTGTGTAGGATCACTATTTTTCCATTGTTGAACGATCATGAGTTCAGTAGGACATAACCTATTGTGTATCAGTAGCTTACTGTATGTTCCAAGTATCCATTCAGCCCAAAAGCCGGAGTGCAAAAATCAGTTTCGCCAGGAACGTATTTTTGCAACATATCCGGCCAGTGATGCTGCAAAAATACGTTCACTACGTTCACTGATTTTTGCACTCCAATTATACGTGAATAGTTACTGTCCTCAAAAGAATGTTCGAGGGACATCCAGGATAAGTTGATGAAAACAAAAAAGCCCAGCCTCCAGAAGAGGCTGGGCTTTGCTAAGCATCGACCTATCGACAGATGCTCACATCAGACTCGAACCCTGCGACGAACTAATAGCTGTCACCCGGATCATTCGGATTGCGTGGAGCCTGGTCCTCCGGGGCCGGAATGTTCGGGTTGGCGTTTCTTTCATCCTGGCTATAGAACATGCGCCTCGGGATGTCGAGATTGCCGTGTGGCACCAGCGCCGGGCGGTTGGTGCGCTTCCAGAGCTGCCAGACTTCGATGTTCTGGAACAGCGCAATGTACATCTCCTCGGCGATGGCATCGATCAGGGCATCCCCTGCCAACCCTGTTAGCGCAGGCAGGCTGCCGGCATCCATGCCGAATTTGGCCTCGAGGACGGCGCGAGCTTCGTTGAGCTTCTGCAGCGCCGTGCCTTCGTCACCGGTCTTGAAGGCCGCTTCCGCGATGATCAGGATCGTCTCCTCGAAGGTGAGAATATCGGTCGAGTGAGCCGGCGAGAGATAGCCAGCGCTGAGATTCGAGGCGGCGGTATTGCCGTCTCCCGGTGCGGACCCGACGAACTCACCGTCTGCATTGGGTGCAAAGAAGATGCTCAGCCGCGGATCATTGCGGGATTTCAGCAGGTCGACCAGGAATTTACCCGACCGGATGTAAGTATCGCGGTCACGATAGAATTGATACCAGTCATTCGATTCCGGGTCGCCGCTGCCGTGCAGACTCTTGAAATCGCCGTCTGTGGACGAAATGCCTTGCTGCGCTTCCGACATGGCCAGGGTGTACATGGAGGGGTCGACTTCCGCCCAGTGCATGGCGATACGGGCCTTGAGGGAGTGCGCCGCTGCGATCCATTTGGCCAGGTCGCCGCTGTAAACATAATCGTTCGGAGGCAGCCGGCCTTCCCCGCTCTGGAAGTCGGCGATGGCCTCATCGAGCAGCGCCATCAGGGCGTCATCGATATCGCGCATGGCATCCAGCTTCGGAGTCAGTTTATCGGTGCGGACTGCTTCAGAATAGGGCAGGTCGCCCCAGATCTGGGTTCCCGTGTTCATGGTGAGCGCTTCCCAGAATTTCGCCATGCCTGCGTAGGCGCGGTCGCCTGACCCTGATGCGAGCCGCATGATATTTCGGAAATCAACCAGGCCGCCGCCGGTGTACATGTCGTCCATTTCGTCGTCATTGTCGGCCTCGGTATGGACGTATTGCCCCTGAGCCAGCAGTTGACGGTCCGTGCCCGACATTTGCTGCATCCAGATGGTCACGGTGCGGGCGAGCGCGCCTTCCTGCATGAAAAAGCCCTGGATTTGAATGGCCTGGAATAGCTGGTCAATCGGCACATCTACCGCCCGGTTCGGGTCCGTGGTGACACTTTCATCGTCGAGAAAGGCGTCACAGCCCAGCCCGACGAACAAGATCAGGGCAGCTAACCACAGCGGCAGAGCGTTTGTGAGTTTCATATTCATCAGTTCCTCCTCTCTCTGGCTAATAGTTAAAGCGTGTGGTCAAAACGAACGAGCGGGTGTTCGGGTTGCCGAAGTAGTCAAGCCCTCGGCCGCCCCGGGTCCCCAGGAGGTTTTGGTCTGGATCGATACCGGTGTAGTCGGTCCAGGTCTTGAGATTGCGGGCGCTGGCACGCACGTTGATGCTGGTCAGCCCCATCCAGCGCGGCAGATCGGCAAACGTGTACGCGAGAGAAACCTCACGCAGTTTAACATAGCCGCCGTCTTCGATGAACTGGCTGGCCGGGCCGGTGAAGCCGCTGCCGAGATTCTGCAGGTGCCAGGCCTGACCATCAGCGACTTCGGTGCCCTGGCCGGGACCAAAGCCGTCGAAGACCTGGGTGCCATCCCGATTATCCGCCGTGGTCACGTGTGCGCCAAAGAAGGAGAGGGCGCCTCTGGTGCCATTCCAGATGTCGCCGCCGCTCTTGATATCGATGAGGGCAGAGACCTCCAGATTGTTCCACAAGGTCACCGTGTTGCGCAGGCTGCCGGTCCAATCCGGATTGGGATCACCGATCACCCGGAATTCCGGATCCTGGATCGGATAGCCATCTTCGGCGATGTAGAGGGCGCCTGCGGTGGCCTCAGGGAAAAGCTCGTCGATGTTTTCACCACTGACCTTTGTCCCGCGGCCAAAACGGACGAAATCACGGCCATAAATCACGCTGACGGCATGACCTTCCCGCGCAATCGGACGGGCGCTGGTAAAGCCGCCGAGGCCAATAAACTCGAGGGTTTCGCCCGTGATGACGTCGCGCAGGTGGGTGACCTGATTGTCATTTTTGGAGAAGGTGGTGCGAATATTCCATTTGAAGTCTTTCATGTTGATGGGCTGCAGATTCAGGCCGAGCTCGATGCCCTTGTTCTCGAGCTCGCCAGCGTTCTGAATCTGCCGCGTCGCCCCGGTCGAAGGAGGCAGAGGATTGAAGAAAATCGCGTCGCTGGTCTTCTGATTATAGTAGGTAAAGTCGAGCCCCAGACGGTTGTTCCAGAAGCCCACATCCAGACCGACTTCGATTTCTCTTGACCGTTCCGGCTTGATGTCCGGCTGACCTTTGGTGCCCGAGGTTGCGAAGCCGCCGGTGCCGAACGAGCTCAGACTGTGCGATGAGCCCCAGCCTGAGATGAAGTTGCCGGTAAAGAACGCGGTCAGAATGTCGTAGGGATCGGGCTGCCGGCCCGCGGTGCCATAGGCAAAACGCAGCTTACCGAAATTGAGCCAGTTGTTGTCCCGTAACGCATCCATCTGCGTGAATTCCCACGCTGCGCTGAATGACGGATACAAGTGGCGCTTTTCGCTCTTGCCGAACGTTGACGAGCCGTCATTGCGGATGCTTCCCGTCAAGTACACCTGTTGCCACACATCCACAAACAACCGTCCAAAGTACGATTCGGAACGCTGCTTTTCAGCAAACTCGATGCTGGGATCGATGGTCGCCGTGTTGTCGAGCTGGTTGAATCCGAGAACGGCCATGTTGTCCCCGATGACACTGAACTCGTCAAACTCACGATGGTTGAGGTTTTGCCCCAATGTGAGGTTCAGGTTCATATCAGCGGTTTCAAAAGCCTTGACCGCGGTAATGGTCAGGCTTCCGTCGATCTCTTTTTCGGTCAGTTTTTCACGCACCACGCGGCCGTTGGGTCTGTCCGAGCTTCCGATCGGCAGTACCGTGCGGCGTTCATCAACGGAATAATCATACCCGAAACGATAATTGATGTTGAGCCAGTCGAGCGGATCATATTCGATGGAGACATTGATCAGAGAGCGCCCGACATCAGAAATGTTTTGGTGCTCCTTGGCGACAAAGAATGGATTGTCGTACCCGCGTGAGCCCGCCTGCCGGGTCGGATTCTGGTTTCTGTAAGAGCGGTGGAATCCTTCTTCGGTCAGATAAGGCAGATTGTTGAAGTCTGGCGGCGTACGGAACGAGCCGAGCAGCAAGCCGCTGACGTTCGACCCTCTCTGGATACGGTCCTGGTCGACGTTCGAGAAAGCGATATTGCCGCTGAAATTCAAGTTGTTGCCGACGCGCTGCGACGCCTTCACACGCACGGTGTTGCGCAAATAGTCTGAATTGCCCCGGATGAAGCCGTCATGGTCAACCCGACCGAAAGAGAGGAAGTAGGTGGTTTTTTCGGTGCCACCGGAAACCTGCAAGTTGTTCTCGAACTTGTGGCCGGTTTCGAAGAGCTCGAAAGCATGGTCAAAGGTTTCCACATCCGATCCCAGGTCCGGTCCCCAGCTAAAAGGTGAATTCACCTGCGACTGACCGTTGAGGCCCTGGCCGTACTTGCGCTGCAACTGTGCACTCTTCTTGACGTCATCAAACGTGTACCCGACTTTGTAGGACAATCTCGGCCTGCCCGGACGGCCGCGCTTGGTGGTGATGAGCACGACGCCGTTGCCAGCGCGCGAGCCGTAGACCGCTGAGGCGGCTGCGCCTTTGAGCACTTCCATGGAAGCGATATCTTCCGGATTCAGGTCGTTGGCACGGTTTTGCTGCACCACGTCGCCCGTGCCCGTGAAGGTGACGAATCCGAAGCGCTCGGAGTTGTTGATGGGCACGCCATCAACGACGAAGAGTGGCTGGGTGTCGGAGAAGCTCAGCGTGGTGGCGCCGCGGATACGAATATAGGAGGAAGCGCCGGGCTCGCCACTCGTTTGGGTCACTTCCACTCCCGAAATCTTACCGGCAAGCGCCGAAACGACGTTGGATTCGTCGCTGTTGGTGATGACCTTGTCTGAGACTTTCGCAATATTGACGCCCAGTTTGGCTTTGTCCATTTCCACCCCCAGGCCGGTCACAACCAGGGTCTCCATCTCCAGAACATCCAATCCCAGGGTAAAGTTGTTGGTGATCTTCCCCGGCTTCAACGTGATCCATTCTTTCATGGTTTTGTAACCGATGAATTTCGCCTCGATGTTGACATCCTGTCCCAGCACCTGGGCCGCCGGAACAACGATCTCATACATGCCATCCGGATTTGTTGCACCGCCGAGCCGCAGCTCAGGAATGTAGACGTCGGCGCCGATGAGCGGTGCGCCGCTTTCGTCTGCCACCTGGCCGGTAATGATGGCATCTACCTGCGCAAACGCCATGAACGGCATGAGAACCCCGAAGCAAACTAGCGCAATCATGAACTGTCTATTCATATCCTTTCCTCCTTAAATTTTGTTGAACACGGGCCCCCGTAAGGTTGTATATGTGGACTGAGAGGCTGTCTTAACCTCTTGTATCGTAAGGGTAAAACTCTGGCAGAAAGATCAGCAGGGCGGTGGGGAGCGTTGATTGGTAATGCACATTTTGGCTCTCAGCAACTCAGACGTTATGAACGGTACTACTGGTTATTTTTGACCAGGCCGAACAGATTCTTGGAAAAGTCAGAGATGGAAAACAGAGATCATGCGCAAAAAACATACTCGAAAGAACAATCGAAAAGAATCGCAATATTTATACCATAGCTGGCGGCGCATCCGTAAGTCGTTAATTAACAAGAGAATTGTGCGATATGGGGTGCCAGGGCAACAGATGGCGGTGCAAAAACTTGCATATATTAGGAGCAAGTATTTGCACATAAAAGGTGGGTAGGAGTATGCACAATTGTGACGTTTCCAGGGTTGTTTTTTTGAGCCGCGGTAGAACTCTGGGTAATTCTCGTTTCTTTTGGTTGACATTCTAATTTACTTTCTTTATAATGCTTTAAGTTGTCTTTTTCTAACCCGCAACCACGTGGAGATGCGGGAATTTGCACGAACCCCCCAGAACAAGGATTTTGCCATGTCAAGCATCAATCCGTTGTTAACGTTCATATTCTGTACCGTGCTCGTGTCTTGTCAGGGTAGCGGTGAAAAGAGCGTCTCCAGGGAACCTCAGGAGCGCGATCCGAATGTGCCTCAGATGCAGAAGATTGCCATCAGCAGCAGGACAGAGGCCGACAGTTTGATAACGGCCGGCGTCGACGTCATCGTCGTCGAGCGCGATTATGTGGTTGCCAGGTTGCGTCAGGAGGAGGTTGCCACCTTGAGGGCCGGCGGCCTGCGTGCCGAGCTGGCAACAGAGTCGGATCTGGTGCAGCGTCTGGTCAAGGTCGCGATCACGGACCGGGCGCAAGCGACCGAGATGGCCAGCTTGGGGGTGGACATCTGGGAAGTTGCCGGCGACACGGTGGTGGCGCAGGCTTATGACAAGTACATCAGACAGCTCGAGGAGCGAGGGCTCTTCGTGAAGGTCGTCGAGGAGAACATTTTGAATCTGGTGAAGAAAGAGCAATAGACTTATCTGAAGAATTCCGATAGCACTGCATTATCATGGGGAGCAGAGTGATGTCAAACAGACTTCTTTTCTTCTGTTTTTTGCTGAGCGTTCTCTTTTTGGTCGGGGGAAGTTGCCCGACGCCCACCCCGGGTCCGCCGGACGCCGGTCTGTATCACACCTATGAGGAAGTGAGCGCTGAGCTGCAACAATTACAGTCTGAGTTTCCTGCCATCGCAAAAGTGGTGGAGCTGGGTGAGTCTGTTGAAAAGCGCAAAATCTGGGGCTTGAAGATCAGCGACAACGTGGCTGTCGAGGAAGAAGAACCGGAGGTGCTCTTCATCGGCGGACATCACGCCCGGGAGTGGATCTCGGTGGATGTGCCCTTGTTGCTTGCCCACAACCTGCTTTCGCATTATGCCACAGATGAACGGGTGCAAGCCCTGGTGGACAATGGGGAGATCTGGATTGTCCCCTTGCTGAATCCGGACGGCCACCAGTACTCAGTAACAAGCAACCGCTTGTGGCGCAAAAACCGCCGCAACAACGGCGATGGTACGTTTGGCGTCGATTTGAACCGCAATTATGGCTACGAGTGGGGCGGGCCCGGTTCCAGCGGCGATACCTTCAGCGACATCTACCGCGGTCCGGCACCCTTCTCGGAACCTGAAACCCAGGGGATTCGGGATTTCGCCGGGGCCCATGAGTTCCTGGCCATGATCTCTTACCACAATTATTCACAGCTTGTGCTGTTTCCGTGGGGGCACACAAACGCGCCGGCTCCCGACGAGGCGCTGCTCGACCAGTTGGCCACGACGCTGGCAGATAGCATCCTGGCGGTGCATGGCAAACGCTACACCCCACAGCAAAGCTCGGATCTGTACCTTGCAAGCGGGGACGCGACAGACTGGCTCTACGGCGAAACGCGTGTGCCATCCTTTACCATCGAGCTTCGCCCAAGGAGCTCGAACCCGGGCTTCCAGCTCCCTGAGAGTCAGATTCAGCCGACATTCGAGGAGAATCTCCCCGCAGCATTGTTTCTGATCGAGTGGACACAGACGGTCGGAAGGATGATCAGTACTTTGTAGGCCAGGGAAATTAGGCGTTTCAACGTTGTGCCTTCGAGCCGCAATTTTGGGGTTCCTGCAATTTTTGTATTTGCAATTCACTTACCTTAGTTGTATAATTATAACTTTAGTCGACGTTGATTGCCCTTCTAGTTGCTGTTGGCTATTGGCATTTAGCCATTGGCGCCGCTAAACAAATAACAAGAGATAATAGAGAGCCAACAGCTAACAGCCAAGATACTAACCCGCATAAAACCTGACGCGGCAAAGCCCCAATAAAATTATGAACCGCAAAGGCACAAAACTCGCAAAGGAGTGATGGTGAAGAGAAGACGAATTGTGCAATACAACTATTGGATTAGCAATCGAAGTCCATCGTCATTTGGGTCTGGGTTTACTTGAATCTGCTTATGAAGAATGTCTTTGCCGAAAATTTCCAATGAATAAGATGGCCCTTGTAAGACAATGATCTTTACCTAACTCTTTGATATTTTTATCTTTGTGTTCATTGCGCCTTGGCGGTTTGATTTTCTTGCGAGAAAATGCAAAAGATGAGCGATAGTACCATAAAAAATGGAGGCCTGCAATGGGAGGCAAGTCAAGAAACAACGATCCAAAAGGACAGGACAAAGTGTATCAACCGGATAAATCGATCATCGAGAATGCCCACGTCAAGGACTACGACGCGCTCTACAAACGCTCTATCGAGGATCGCGAAGGATTCTGGGCAGAGGAAGCCGATAAGCTGGAGTGGTCCAGGAAGTGGGACAAGGTACTCGACGACAGCCATAAGCCCTTTTTCAAGTGGTTTGTGGGCGGTAAGATCAACATTATCAGCAATGCGATTGACCGACATCTAACGACCTGGCGCAGGAACAAACTGGCGCTGATCTGGGAGGGCGAGCCCGGGGATGTGCGCACGTTTTCTTACCACGCCCTCAACCGCGAGGTCTCCAAGTTTGCCAGCGTCCTGAAAAGCATGGGTGTCAAGAAGGGCGAAATTGTCACTATTTATATGCCGCAGATTCCGGAGCTGGCGATTGCCATGCTGGCGTGCGCAAAAATCGGTGCCGCACACAGCGTAGTCTATGGCGGCTTCAGCGTCGAGGCGCTGGCAGAACGAATTCAGGACGCACAAAGCCGTGTGCTGGTGACAGCAGACGGCGGCTGGCGGCGGGGCAAGATCACGGACTTGAAGGCGATCGCCAACGAAGCGATCAAACGTTCCGCCACCATTGAGGTGTGCATTACCGTGAAGCGGACCGGGCAGGACGTTTACATGGAAAACGACCGCGACTTCTGGTACCATGACCTCATGGGGCTGCCCATCGCCAGCGCGAAGTGCGAGACCCAGGAAATGGATGCCGAGGACATGCTGTTTATTCTGTATACCTCCGGCACCACCGGCCGGCCCAAGGGCGTCTTGCACACCCATGGCGGCTACACGGTGTACACCTCCACCACGCTCCGTTACGTCTTTGACATCAAAGATGACGACCGCTGGTGGTGTGCGGCAGACCCTGGATGGATCACCGGCCACAGTTACATCGTCTACGGTCCCCTGATCAATGGCGCCACGGTCATGATGTATGAAGGCGCTCCCAATCATCCCTACCCGAACCGCTGGTGGCAGATGGTCGAAAAATACGGCATCACCATTCTTTACACCTCGCCGACCGCCATCCGCGGTTTGATGCGATTCGGCGATCAGTGGCCGCAGCGGCATGACCTGAGTTCACTACGTCTGCTGGGCTCGGTCGGGGAGCCGATCAATCCGGAGGCCTGGCGCTGGTATTATCGCGTCGTTGGCCAGGAGCGCTGTCCCATCATGGATACGTGGTGGCAGACAGAGACGGGCGGCTTCATGATCACGCCGCTGCCGATTACACCGCTCAAACCCGGTTCGGCAACCAGGCCGTTCTTTGGCAATGAAGTCGCGGTGGTCGACGATGAGGGCAACGAGGTGCCAGCAGGTGAGGAAGGCAAGCTCGTCCTCAAGTCCCCGTGGCCCGGCATGGCGCGCACGATTTATGGCGATCCGGAGCGCTATGTCGAGGTCTACTGGAAGGATTATGAGAAGCAAGGATGGTACAAAGCCGGTGACTCGGCCCGCATTGACAAAGATGGCTACGTCTGGATCATCGGTCGCATCGACGACGTCATCAAAGTCAGTGGCTACCGGCTCGGCACGGCGGAGGTTGAAAGTGCCCTGGTGAGCCACGCGGAGGTCTCCGAGGCGGCCACCATCGCCCTGCCGCACGACCTGAAGGGCAATGCCATCCACGCTTACGTCATCCTGCGCGCAGGCGTGCAGGGGAGCCCTGAGCTGGAAGAAACGCTCAAAAAACACGTGGGCCATGAGATTGGACCGATCGCCCGACCCGAGTCGATCACCTTTGTGGATTCGCTCCCGAAGACGCGCAGCGGCAAGATCATGCGCCGGGTTTTGAAGGCGCGCGCCATGGGCGTCGATGAAGGGGATTTGTCCACGCTCGAGGAGTGAGTCATGTTGGCTGTTGGCTTTTAGCTATTGGCTCTTGGCCAACGGCCAAC
>JBHHXT010000118.1:0-13886 GCA_046757165.1 bacterium
CAGTTTACCCACTTATTCTTTATTATGAGTGCTTTACTTTATTACTGCTAACGCCCGGTTCACGGAATCCGGGCAAGCTTGATCGCCGTCCCCTCGACGTAGACTTGATAGCAGCCCAGATCGGCCTGGTGCGGCCCTTCCAACCCCTTGCCGGTTTTCAAGTCAAACCTGGCGCCGTGCCAGGGACAGGTGACCACCCCATCTGCGACCTCGCCGGTGCTCAACGCCGCCTGGCGGTGGGGACATAAATTGTCGACAGCAAAGAACTCGCCGTTGACTTTGAAAATTACGATTTCTTTCTGCTTGAAATAGACCACACGACGGCTCGTCGCTACAAAGTCATGTGTGGTTGCCAGCGTTGGCGGATGATTCTCGTCCTGCATGCTCTTCGATTTGAATGATATTACTTACTGGTTCCCACGCTCCGCGTCAAGCAAAGGGACGCAGAGCGTCACGCCCGGGGGTTCCAACGCAGAGCGTCACGCCCGGTTCCAACGCAGAGCGTTGGAACCAGACTAGACTACCAGACCGTTCAACCAGACCGTTCACTGCGAAATATTGTACTCTCTCATCTTGCGCCACAACGTGGTTCTGCCAATGCCCAGAATCTTGGTGACCAGATCATAGTTCCAGTTGTGCTGCCTGAGCAGAGAGGCGATGTGGCGCTTCTCCAGCTCCTTGAGCGTCAGATCGCCTGAGTAGAGATTGTGATGTGAAGGCTTGCTGTTGGTCAACGCCGGCGGCAGATCTTCCACGCTCAGGAACTGACCGGAAGCAAGCGCGACGGCTCGTTCGATCGCATTCTCCAGCTCGCGTACATTGCCCTGCCAGGAATAGTCGCACAGCAGCTTCTGCGCTTCCTCATCCAGGCCATAGACTGTTTTGTGGATTTGAGTCGCATACTTCTTGATGAAGAACTCTGCCAGGGGCAGAATGTCCTCGGTGCGTTCCCGCAGCGGGGGCAGCGTAATCTGAATGACGTTTAGACGGTAATATAAATCCTTGCGAAATCGACCTTCGTCGACCATTTGCGCCAGGTCCCGGTTGGTTGCGGTGATGACGCGCACATCGAGCTCGAGCGTTTCGTTGCTGCCCACCGGTTTGACTTCGCCTTCCTGCAGGAAGCGCAGCAGTTTCACCTGCGTCGCCGGCGAGGTCTCGCCGATCTCGTCAAGAAAAATTGTACCGCGGTTGGCGGCTTCTATCAGCCCCTTCTTGTTGCTGCTGGCGCCCGTGAAAGCCCCTTTGACGTGCCCAAACAGTTCGCTCTCCAGCAGCGTCTCAGGAATTGCGCCACAGTTCACCGCGATGAAAGGATGGTTGACGCGCGCGCTGTGTTCGTGAATCGCCTTCGCCACCAGCTCCTTCCCCGTGCCGCTCTCACCATCGATCAACACGGAAATGTCGCTCTGGGCAATGCGGGCCACCAAATCCATGATTTTCTGCATGGCCTGACTCTTGCCGATGATGTTGCCAAAGCGGTAGTGTTCGTTGGTTTTCACCCAGGCATAAAAACTGCTGACTTCGCGCTCGATCAGGCGGTGGATGGAAACGGTAATTTTCTCATGCTCCTTGAGATTGGCGTTGACGATGTCTTCCAGGTCATCCTTGTCGTAGGAATAGACATTGTAGTGTCCGGTCAGCTTCGGCTTGTGGTCAGCCGCGTCAGGTCTCTCCAGCAGAGAAACCAGCAGCAGAGGCGCATTGTGGCGCTTGTGCATAATGCGAGAAATCTGGAGATCGAGCAGGGCCTCGCTCACCTGCTCGTCAAACAACAAGATCATGTCAACGCTCGGCACGACCGCGGCCAGGGTTTCGCGTGCCACCAGCTTGCCACCGTAAGCGTCACATACCGCCTGAATCTCCTGACCCGTGTCGATAAACAGCAGGTGCCCGGCGTTTTTCTCCAGCAGTTTCTTTGCAAAGGGGACACACTCCTCCGTCTTCGCTGCAATCAGGGCGGTGTGGTTCTGAAGATCGCCAAAGATTTTCTGCGCCAAATCGGAGACCACAGACGCCGGCGTGGTGGCGTTTCGTTGCAAATTATGCTCGATGCGCGTCTTTTCCGCCAACCATAAGCTGCGCTGATACAGCTTGCTCAGATGGGGCCCGATCAAATTGGCCTCGCGCGCTGCCGCAAACTGCTCGCGGAAACTCTGGATGTCCGGATCCGTAGCGCCCAATTCCCGGAGGCCAATCGCCCGCCGAAAGAACTCACGCAACGCCTCTGCCCCATCTTTGCCAGACAGATGTCTTGACAATTTTCTGCCGGACATGCCCAGGGTTCTTTCAAAGGCTTTTAGAAGCTCGGATTCGACCCTCTTTCGCTGTTCCGTTGATACGAACGTCTCGAGGACGTCCACACCCCGGCACACAAATAGCTCACTGACCTCAGTCTTTTGTGCAAGCTTGCGCAAAAACTCAGGGGTGACAGTCACATTCTGTACGATCTTGCCCCGGACTTCTGCTGTGTGCGAATCTATGCCAAAACAATGTATGGGCATGGCCGTTCTATTGAAAGTTGTGGAATTTTGAGAAGAACGTCGTGACAATGATAAACGAAAAAAGTAACCAGTTGAATCCAACGACCGAAACGATAGCGGCGCGTTTTCCTTGCCATCCGATGGATCTTCTGGTCACAAAATGCACCAGATAGATGGCCCAGGAAACTAAGACTGCCAGCAGCTTCGGGTCGAGCACCCACCGGCCTTCCCAGACGCTTAGACCCATGTATACTCCCATCAAAATGCCAACACTCACCAGCACCAATCCGATATTCACCGCCTGGTTGCTCAACCGGTCAAAAAACTCCAGCGAGGGCAGCCGTTCAAAGAAAATCCCCAGCTTCTTGCTCTGCATTTCCCGGGAAAGCAGAATGTACATGACACTTGTAATGAAAGAAATGGTGAACGCGGCGTAAGCCGATATCATGATCGCCACGTGCACCTCGAAAAACAAGCGGGTCAGCACAGATGCGAGGGGTTGGTCGATGTTGATGAACAGATTGGAAATACACTGGAGCAAAACGATGACCGGCAAAAAGAAAACGCCCATGGTCATTTCTTTGAGCCGGATTTCCAGAATGAGGTAAACCAGGACGAAAAGCCAGGCAGAGGTGGTCAACACCATGAATGTGTTCCCCACCGGCAGATGACCTGAGTGCAAGCCCAATAGCAGCAGGTACACCGAATGCACCCCCACCGCGCTCACCATCCATCGCCGAGTCAAGGTTGCCATGTGCTCTGTTTTGTGTCGAAACAGCGAGAGATAATACCAAAAGCTGGTCATGTAAGCGCCTAAGAGAAACCATGAGAATAAGCCGAGCAGTGTCTTCACGGTATCCTTCCCCAAGTATTTTCGAGACTTGTTCAGATGTGACTTTTTTCATTTTGAAAATATGAAATCAGGACTTGAAACGCAAGAAGTTTGAACATTTGATTGCAGGGTCGCAGCGGGCTGCAGTACGCGTCAAAAGCGGCTGGCACAAGCACGTAATCTGTGTGAAATATTTGTTTCATTTTGGCAACGTTTCTGCTATATTGGGCTTTTGTGAAACGGCAAATGTGAAACAGCCAAGCCGGAACCTGGGAGAGCACTTGCTTGCTATTATTTCCCCAGCTCTCACCCCACGTTTCACGTTCACATCTGCCGTTTCACGTCTCACGTCTAGCAGAGATAAACCAGAATGAACAGGATCCGCTCTTTGCGCAAGCTGTGCTCGTTCATCTTTCGTGAGCACCGGGACAAGCTGCTCGGCAAACGCTTTCAGCCGAAACACAAACCCTGGATGAGGTACCGCGAGATTGAAGTCGTGCAAGAAATCTTGCGCAACCTGAACCCCGTATCGTGTCTGGAGTGGGGCGCCGGCTATAGCACGCTGTTTTTTCCACCGCAGCTCGCCCGCAAGGCCTCCTGGCTGGCGGTAGACCATGACGAGGCGTGGGCCCGGGAGATTCAGAACCAGCAGCCGAGGGCGATTGTTCGGATTCAGTACGTCGCCCCGAACCATTTTCCCTGGACCGACCCGTGGCAGGACGGCGCCTACCCGGACCTATTTGACTACGTAGAATATCCGCAGCAATTCGCCCCTTTTGACTTCATCCTGGTCGATGGGCGTGCCCGAAACGACTGTATCAGAAAAGCGGTTACGCTCATCAAACCGGAAGGGATTGTCATCCTGCATGACGCCAATCGAGAGTATTACCACCCCGAAACGGCCGCGTTTACGCACCAGATGCTTCTCAAGGGGTATCGCAAACATGCAGGAGGCCTCTGGATCGGCAGCCGGGCGCGCGCCATAGAAGAGGTGCTGGATGTGCAATTTCACCAAAGGGTCTGGCGACTTTGCCGACTCACGGGCGGAGCCAGGATTAAGTGTTGATCTTCGTGCACCGTTAGAATACATTTAGCCGTCGAAGTGGGCAAAATAGGAGGAGAACAAACTGGTTACCATCGCCTGGATTGACGCACGGCACCCCATGTGCAACACAGTCTCGTGGGGATTGACGCTGCTGGAGAGAAATCTGCGCGTCCTGGAGAAACTCGGCATCAAGACCGTGGTTCTTCTGACGCCGCCGGATGTGGAGCCACACGCTCATTTTCGCCACCCCCTACCGAAAGAATTATCCATCCGTACCCACCGCGCCACGCAGGATGACCCCTGGCGCTCCCTGCGCAACACCCTCGCCGCTCAGGAGTCTGCCATTCTCGTTCTGGAAGGCAATTCGATCAACGACCCCCGCATTCTGTCACTGCTCATGCGTGCCGGCGACCCTTGTGCCGTTATTTCCCCTAACGGCACCCATCCTGCGGGCGCAGGGGTCTTATCCGCAAAAGAAGCCCGCCTTTTCAAAAAGAAAAGCAACAGCACGCTAACTGAAGTTCTGCGCACCAACCTTCACACGGCCAGACTGAGGCGCCTCGAGCTCGGAGACTTCGATTCATACATGAAGAATTTGCGCCGGCACATCTCGCCTTTCCTCATCCTGGTTGAAAACAAGGAGCAGATGCAGAACGCTGACCACTATCTCAAACAAACCGTGCACAAAGGAACCAACGACCTGGTGGCGAAGACGATCCACCCACCGCTCGAGTTTGGCTTGACTCGGTTGCTCGCGAGCACGCCCGTAACGCCTAACCTGGTCACCGGTGTCGGCATCCTCCTTTCAGCCTGCACCGTTTATTTGTTCGCCAGCGGGAACCTGCTCACAGGCATCCTTCTCGCAGCGGTCAAAGGCGTCCTGGACGGTGTTGATGGCAAGCTGGCGCGTCTGCTGCTCAAATACAGCAAGGCCGGAGACTTGCTCGACCACGTCGGCGACACCGTGTTCGATGCTCTCTGGTACCTGGCACTCGGGTGGCATTTCTCGCAAGGGGAGGTGACCTCCCCGGCAGCCGTCATGACCTGGATTCTTTTCGGGGCCTACTGGGTAGAGCGCATCGTGCCCGGGATTTTCAAGAAACTGCACGGATACGAAATTTACGATTATGCAAAAGTCGACCGGTTCATGCGTCTCATTGGCAGCAGAATGAACAACAATGTCTGGGTTCTGATGATAGGCATTCTTTCAGGGTTTGCCCGGGAGACTTTTTATTTTGTCAGTTTGTGGATGCTGGCGACAGCAGGATGGCACAGCTTCAGGTTGGTCTACGTCACACTCCGATCAGCCCGGCAGGATTAGTGGGGTGTTCACGCTTTAGCGTGTTTTCCCCTCACCCCGGCAAGCTGAAGCTTGTACACCAACCCCCCCCGGTCACGCAGCCTAACCAAAAGTCTACAGCCTATCTACCTGAATTATCTCACCTTCACGCCCACAAGACTTGCCAGAAACTTCAAATCTGTCTTTTGGCAGACACCGGTTGCAAGCGCAACCGTTAGATAACTGGCCACGTACGTGGTGGACTTGGCCGCCAATGCGACGGCCGGGCCCGCATGGAGCCAGCGGTCTAAAAACAGCGCCGGCAGCGCAGCCACGCAAGCGACAAGCAAGGTTTTCAAATAGGAACCGAATGGAAAGACGTGTCTGAATTCCACTTCCAGAGCCTGCTTGATCTTGACCAGAAGATAGAACCAGGTCACAAAGCTCGCCACGACGGTCGCAATCGGTGGCCCGGCAACTCCCATTACCATACACAGCGGGATACTCAACACGACATTGAGCAGAACAACGTAAATCGCGTGATTCGTGACAGCACGCGTCTGCCCGACCGCCTTGAGCACGGCACTATAGGAGGTCACGCGTTGAAACAGAATCAGGGTGTAGATGCGAAACGGAAGCGCAGCGTTGGCATACTTTTCGGTAAAGGCCACCACGATAAACTCGTCCGCCACCACGATGAACAGCACCATGACCGGCAAGATGAGCAAAGAGACTTTGCGAATCGCCTGGAACCAGAGCGAAAGCAGGGTCGTTCGGTCGCCCTGCACGTAGGAAGCCACGAGCTGCGGCATCATGACCATGGCGACTGAATAAGCGATGGTCGGGACAAACGGAATTTCCTGAGCGCCGATGGAATACTCCGCATAAACAGCCACGGGCAAGAACGCGGCCACGATGTATTTGTCGACATACCGGTTCAGGGTCCAGAGAATGTTCGCCACCGCCAGCGGCACCGCGTAGCTAAACGCGGAACCAACGATGCCACTCGGTAGCTCCCCGCCGGCCGTGCGGAAATTTCTCAGAAAAAAACCGCTACTGACGAGAAAGCGAAGAATACCATAGCCAACCAGGCAAAGAACGATCACCGACAACGGCTGGCCGAGAAGCGCGGGCACCACAGTGGCACCAAAAAGCACACTGCTGTTGATCAAATTGAACCAGGCCGCTTGCGTCGTCCGGTCGATGGCCACCAGGACATTCGGCGTCAGGGAGCAAGGCAGGTCCATGAGACACAGAAGGACCAACGGCAAGAACAGCCAGCCGACCTCAAACCCCCACATCGGCGCGATAAATGTCAGGCCGATCAGAATGAGCGAACCCGCCGCTCCCAGCAAAAAGAGCACTCTCGCCATCAGAAGGGCGTAAGTCTTGCGGGATTCGGGGCCGACTCTCTCAAAAAAATAGAAGACGCTCTCCGGAAGACCCAACTGCGACATCATACTGACAGTTAGATAAGCGGTCAGAATGAACTGCAACAGCCCGAACTCCTCTTTTGCCAGAACACGTGCCAGAATCACCGCTGAAACAGCCGCAACCAGCTTGCTGACCGCTCTGCTGACGATAATGACGGTGGCCTTCTTCGCCGTCCTCCGCCCCGATGATTCGGACCGTTTCTCGGTTCGTGCGTCCTGCTGATTGATGTCGTCTAACTTGGTCATAGAATTTCACGTAAAACAGCAGCTAATATATTCCTTTTCTCAGGGTTTTGCAACCATAAATCCTGCCGGGAGATAACAGCCACCCACAAGGGGTGGCGGGTACGGGTGGCGAATTGACACCCGTTTGGGATTGCGTTGACAACACAGCCCAGGGTCAGCGAATACAAAACCCTGGTGAAAAGGGAAAAGCCAATAAGACAAGTTTCCCAGGAGGGGAACTTCGGCCCTGCGGGCAGGACCGAACTCAGAGGGTTGTGAACCCAAGTGGTCCCGCCCGCAAAGGAACCCACATTGAAGTTAAGATAACGACAATTTGCTTTACATTTGGATCTGCAATTCTATATTACGGTAGCTTTACGAACCATTTATCTCTGGCAGGAGGCAGCGTATGAAGGCATCCGATCTATTTGTCAAAGCCCTTGAAGCTGAAGGGGTAGAGTTTGTTTTCGGGATTCCGGGCGAGGAGAATCTGGACCTGCTCAATTCCCTACGTGGCTCAGCGATCAAGCTCATTCTGACGCGCCACGAGCAGGCGGCCGGCTTTATGGCCTCAACCTATGGGCGTCTCACAGGACGGGCAGGTCTGTGCCTGTCTACGCTGGGACCGGGCGCGACCAATCTCGTGACAGCCGCGGCCTACGCGCAGCTCGGCGCCATGCCCATGATGATGATCACGGGGCAGAAGCCCGTCAAGAGCAGCAAGCAGGGTCACTTCCAGATCGTCGACATCGTCGACATGATGCGGCCGTTGACCAAGTACACCCGGCAGATCGTGAGCGGAGACAATATTCCCTCGCGGGTGCGCGAGGCGTTTCGCCTGGCGGAGGAGGAGCGGCCCGGCGCGGTCCATCTCGAGCTGCCGGAGGACATCGCCGCAGAAGGTACCGATGAAGCGGTCATTTGCAAAAGCAAAGTTCGGCGGCCAATCGCTGAGGAGAAGTCTATCGAACAGGCGGTCGAAACGATCGAGCGCGCTCAAAGGCCTCTGCTTCTCATCGGAGCGGCGGCGAATCGCAAACTCACCTCGAAGATGCTGCGACGCTTTATCGACCGCACGGGCATCCCGTTCTTCAGCACGCAGATGGGCAAGGGCGTGCTCGACGAACGCGACCCGCTCTTTCTTGGCAATGCCGCGCTCTCCGACCACGACTTCCTGCACCGCGCTATCCGGCGGGCGGACTTGATCGTCAACACGGGGCACGATGTGGTGGAAAAACCCCCCTTTTTTATGAAAACCAATGGCGTCAAAGTCATTCACATCAATTTTTCCTCCGCGGCGGTGGACCCGGTCTACTTCCCGCAGGTCGAGGTCGTCGGCGATATCGCCAACAGCCTGTGGCAGATTTGCGAGAGAATTGAGCCGCAAGAATCATGGGATTTTTCTTATTTCATGAGGGTAAAGGAACACGTGGAAGCACATCTCATGGAAGGCTTTGATGATGATCGCTTCCCGGTTTATCCCCAGAGGCTGGTGGCGGACGTCCGCAAGGTCATGCCCTCTGACGGTATCATTGCGCTTGACAATGGTGTCTACAAAATATGGTTCGCAAGAAACTACAAGGCCTATCAGCCCAACACGGTGCTGCTCGACAACGCTCTGGCTTCGATGGGGGCGGGTCTCCCCTCAGCCATCGCTGCGCACCTGGTTTACCCACAGCGTAAGGTGATGGCCATTTGCGGCGATGGCGGCTTCATGATGAACTCGCAGGAGCTCGAGACGGCCGTGCGGTTGAAAATGAATCTCGTGGTCCTGATACTCCGCGATGACGCGTACGGAATGATCAAATGGAAGCAGGCCAATATGAACTTTCCCAACTACGGGCTGGATTTTGGTAATCCGGACTTTGTCAAATATGCCGAAAGCTACGGCGCATACGGTCACCGGATTGAAAGTGCGCAGGAGTTGGCGCCGCGGCTGTTGGAAGTCCATGACACGCCTGGCGTGCACGTCGTCGATTTGCCAGTGGATTACTCCGACAACGACCGCATCCTGAACCGTGAGATCAAGCAAAAGAGCAAGTTGATTTGAGCGTTGTAGTCAGGGTGCCTAAGCCGGACAAGCCCCGAAAAAGACTCGGGATCTGTGACCGGAAATCCCAAATATCAAGTAACAAATCCCAAATAAATCTCAACCTGCAAATCACAATAAACAAAACAACAGCCTCAACACCACTTGCAGAACTTTGTTTTTTGTTTGAAATTTAGGAACTTGGGCATTGGGTTTTATTTGTTATTTGGCTTTTGCGATTTGTGATTTCAAGTCTTGCCCCGACAGTCATCATAGGCATATAATTAGGACGGTCGGGGCTTGCCAAAAGACGTCAAGACTTTACAACCAAGGGATTAAAGAAGGACAAGATCATGGCTGAAGAATTTCCCCTTTTGGTTGCCGGGGCCACGACAAACGATGGACAGGTTGAAGTCACCGCGCCCTACGATGGGACCCCCATCGCAACGGTCACGGCCGCTGATGGCGCCGCGGTTGAAAAGGCGCTCGAGAACGCTGACAACCTTTATCGCGACCGCGATGCCTGGCTCAAGCCCTATGAAAGAATTCAGGTGCTGGAGAAGGCCGCTGCAATTATGTCTCAACGTGCCGAGACCCTGGCTGTGGAAGCTGCGCGTGAAGGGGGGAAACCGTTGCTCGACTCGCGTGTCGAAGTGGCAAGAGCCATCGACGGGGTCAAAAATGCCATCGAGATCGTGCGCACACAGTCTGGCAAGGAAATTCCCATGAGCTTGAACCCGGCCTCAGAAAACCGGTTGGCTGTCACGCGCAAGGAGCCGATTGGCGTCGTGGTTGCGGTGAGTGCGTTCAACCATCCGTTGAATTTGATCATCCACCAGGTGGTGCCGGCCGTCGCAGTCGGCTGTCCGGTGATTGTCAAGCCAGCCGAGGACACGCCGCTCTCCTGTATGCGGTTGGTGCAGATTCTGCGCGAGGCGGGGTTACCGGAAGAATGGTGCCAGGCTCTGCTGCCCGGAGATATCAACCTGGCGACTAAGCTGGTCACCGATGAGCGCGTGGCTTTTTTCTCCTTTATCGGAAGTGCGAAAGTCGGGTGGATGCTGCGCTCAAAGCTGGCTCCGGGCACGCGCTGCGCGCTCGAGCACGGTGGTGCGGCGCCCGTCATTGTTGCCGGCGACGCCGATTTGTCCCGGGCCGTGCCCCTGCTGACAAAAGCCGGGCTTTATCATGCAGGACAGGTGTGCGTGTCGGTGCAACGAATCTTTGCCCATGAATCGATCGCGCAGGAGTTGACCCGGCGGTTGGCAGAATCCGCCAGCCAGTTGACCATCGGCGATCCCACGCTTGAGGAAACGCAGGTTGGCCCCCTGATTCGTCCGGCAGAGGTGAACCGGGTAGAGACGTGGGTCAGGGAAGCGGTGGAAGAAGGGGCCGAAATGGTCACGGGGGGACGCCGTTTATCGAATTCAACGTTCGAGTGCACCGTGCTTTTGAATCCCTCTCTGGATTCAAAAGTGAGCAAAATGGAAATCTTTGGACCCGTGATCGTTGTTTATCCATATACCGACCTCGATCAAGCCATTGCGCAGGCGAACGCGCTGCCGTATGCTTTCCAGGCTGCCGTGTTCACGCAAGACCTGGACACCGCGATGCGAGCCTACGCTCGCCTGGATGCGTCAGCGGTCATGGTCAACGACCACACCGCATTTCGGGTGGATTGGATGCCGTTTGCCGGACTCAAAAGGTCCGGGTTGGCCGTTGGCGGCATACCTTATACGATGCACGATATGCAAATTGACAAAATGTTGGTCGTGCGGTCCCGGGAGCTTTGAGAACCCGGGCCGGTGGCTGACTCAGAAGGAATCTCGATACGGGCACTCATGTTTCTGTTTAAGCAGCTACAACATCTGAAACACAAGGCTGAACGCGAAACGCCTGCCGGGGAGAAATCCATTCTGAACCGGTCCGTGGACACGCTGAAAAGGAGTGATCTCGCGGAACAAGCCGTTGGCATCGGTGACCGGATGCCCGTCTTTGTGCTCGAGAATGCCGCGGGGGTTGCCATGAGCTCGCAAGAGTTGCTTGCCGACGGTCCGTTGGTGATCAATTTCTACCGCGGCAAGTGGTGACCGTTTTGCAATTTGGAGCTGGGAGCTCTGAGAAAAGCCTTGCCAGAATTTCATGCACTCGGTGCGACGCTCGTTGCCATTTCGCCCCAGTTGCGAGAATTCAACCAGGCGGTCAGCGAGAAACGCCGACTGAATTACGACATTCTGGCGGACCCGGGCAATCGTGTCGCAACCCAGTTCGGCATCAGCTACCCGGTCGACGACAAGCTGCGGCAACTTTATCTCAGCCATGGCGTGGACCTGCGCAAATACAATGGCGATGACTCCTGGACGCTTCCCATGCCTGCCCGGTTTGTTATGGATGCGGCAGGAACTATTCGGTACGTAAGCATCAATCCTGACTACCGCGACCGCGCCGAGCCTGCTGATACCGTGGCGGCGTTGAGGAATGGGGTGCTGAAGTGGTAGGGGAGGACGTTTGCAGATAACCAGAATCTACTGTGACTCGAAAGGGGAGTCCCGTTTTCAGGACATTGACATTCCTCTGAGGGATGCCGGCGAGATTGGCCGGCTCTCTACAAACCTGCCTGTCAACGGTATTGTCTTCCGCGAAAACGATGCTGATTACAACTATGACTGGCATACGGCACCACAAAAGCAATACATCATCATGCTGGATGGTGAAATAGAAATTGAAGTCAGTCATGGTGAAATCCGTACGTTCCGTGGCGGTGACATTCTGCTGGTCGAAGACACGCACGGCAAAGGCCACAGGACTCGGATAACAAACAACCGCCCTCGACGGTCCGTTTTCGTGACGTTGGAGTAGATGGGCACCATCCCTGCAGGATTCACTCCATTCCAAAGCCGCTAGCCCCGCCTGCCATTGGACGCAGCCTCCCTCCGTAACCGCCGGAGATTGCTTCGCCCCGCAAAAAACGCGGCTCCGCCGGCCTAACTAGTTAGACTCGTTTCTTTACTTCTCCGCGATTTCCGGTTCCGTGTACATGCCGCTTCCTATCGCCACCACCCTGTCGCCCAACTTTGCCTTCATGACGTAGGATGCTTTGGCTGAGGCCTCCGTGGCGCCGGGCCTGGGCCATTTGTAGGAAATCCAGCCGGCCTCGTTGCTCTCGAGCACAGCCAACATCTCGCGGGTGGGAGATATGCCATCCTCGTCTTGCATGTCGAGCAGGCTCGTCCCCTCCAGATCGGGATTGGCTGCATGGCAGAGCGTGTTGCCCTCCAGGTCGATCACAAACAGGTACCTGTCTCCCTGAAACCATTTGCTGCCGGCTTGCCGGAAATCAGCGAAAGCCGCTTCACCCCTTGCTTCCAGCTCCGTCGCGGCCATTTCCACGAAGGCCACGAGCTCGGCCCTGGGGTCAACGGTCTGGCTTTCGGCTGTTTCGTCAACTTCCTCTTGCTTCTGACAACTTATTGCCAGGCTGGCGATAAGGCACAACCCAATCGCACTGCGAACCCATTGTTTTGTCTCCATCGGTTCTCTCCTCCGTTATTTGATGGGTAACATTTGGTTTGAACGACAATGAAGGCAATCTAAACGTCGATGTCAAGCAAACGTTTGCATTTTTCCGGACAAAGTGTAACTTTGGTACGACTGGTTCGTCTCAGGACATATGCATTCTGATGGGGTCGAGGTGTTCAACCCACTCTGCTTAGTCCCGTGTTTTCTCTGATAAAATAGAAGACTTGATCGATTAAGACATGGCGACCCGGCTCGAAGTCGCGCCAAATTGAACGCTGCATTTGGCGCGAATGAGCGGTTTGTCAAACAACTCGCGGCAAAAGCTTTGCACTTGTGCAAAGCTCATTGGTAATTACCAAAAAGAGGAGAAGCCCATGGACATTCGCAGTTTCTACCAGGCGCTCCAGGGCACCTGGGAAGGTACATATCATTTGTGGCTGAATCCAGCCAATCCGCCTGTAACTTCCAAAGCACAGGCCACGGTCAAGATGGTTGCAAATGCAGCCTATTGCCTGTTCATTTATCAATGGGCGCGGGGGGGAGCAGCTCATGAAGGCGTCTTCCTGCTGGGCGGCGCGGGGGATAAAGTGACCGCAACCTGGGCAGATAGTTTTCATAGTGCACCCGAGCCTATGCACTGCAAAGGGCGTTTGGAAAGTGGGCGGCAAAAGCTCGTTTTCGACGGCAAGTATTCAGGCGGTGCCGGTGAACCGGATTGGGGATGGCGCACCGAGATTTCACTTCTGGAATCAGGGCAGTTGAGAATGGAAGCCTATAATATTTCTCCTGAGGGCCAGGAGGACATCGCCGTACGCTGCGAAATGAAGAAAAACTAAATGATGCAGATCATTCATTAATAATTGTTTCCAAAACAACTGGAGGAAAGAATGATTCGATTTGCGCCTTTCTATTTAGCGTTTCTGTGTTTTCTTGGGCTTTGGGGTGTAGTTGTCATAGAACTCCAAGCCAAGCCATCTCAAAAGAAGATCTCTTCAAACGAAGAGACCCGAACGAAAACCGCAAAAGCTTTCTATGCAAAAT